>NZ_JBEYXD010000059.1:0-54794 GCF_040644975.1 Streptomyces sp. NPDC046900
CGTACCACCACAAGACCGCACGGAACGACACTTCCTGCCGCGGGGTGCCGCAGCGCACCAGCGCCGCCACTCGTCCCTGCCGCGCTCTGGGCAGCCGGTGGCACCGGACAGGCCCGCCGTTCGGCGCTCAGTGGAAGAAGTGGCGGGTCCCCGTGAAGTACATGGTCACGCCCGCCTTCTGCGCGGCCTCCACGACCTGCTCGTCACGGATCGATCCGCCGGGCTGCACGATGGCCTTGACGCCCGCGGCGATCAGGATCTCCGGCCCGTCGGGGAACGGGAAGAAGGCGTCCGAGGCGGCGTACGCACCGCGCGCCCGCTCCTCGCCGGCCCGCTCGACGGCGAGTTTGCAGGAGTCCACCCGGTTGACCTGGCCCATGCCGACGCCGACCGAGGCGCCGTCCTTGGCGAGCAGGATGGCGTTGGACTTGACGGCCCGGCAGGCCTTCCAGGCGAAGGCCAGTTCCGTCAGCTCCTCGGAGGAGAGCGCCTCGCCCGACGCCAAAGTCCAGTTGGCCGGGTCGTCGCCGTCGGCCTGGAGGCGGTCGGTGACCTGGAGGAGCACGCCGCCGTCGATCTGCCTGGCCTCCACGCGGTTGCAGGGGCCGTTGGGGGCCTTCAGCACCCGGATGTTCTTCTTCTTGGTGAGGGCCTCCAGCGCGCCGTCCTCGTAGTCCGGCGCCACGATGACCTCGGTGAAGATCTCCGCGACCTGCTCGGCCATCTCCTTGCTCACCGGCCGGTTCACGGCGATGACACCGCCGAACGCGGACAGCGGGTCGCAGGCGTGCGCCTTGCGGTGCGCCTCGGCGACGTCCGCGCCGACCGCGATACCGCACGGATTGGCATGCTTGATGATGGCGACGCAGGGCTCGTCGTGGTCGTACGCGGCACGGCGCGCGGCGTCCGTGTCCGTGTAGTTGTTGTACGACATCTCCTTGCCGTGCAGCTGCTCGGCCTCCGCGAGGCCGCCGCTCGGGCCGCCGCCGACATAGAGGGCGGCGGGCTGGTGCGGGTTCTCGCCGTAGCGCAGGGTGTCCTTGCGCTCGTAGGTGGTGCCCAGGAAGTCCGGGAAGGGCGAGTCGTCGACGGGCGCGTACGACGACGCGAACCAGTGGGCGACGGCGACGTCGTAGGCGGCGGTGTGCTGGAAGGCCTCGGCGGCGAGGCGCTTGCGCGCGGTGAGGTCGAAGCCGCCGTCGCGGACCGCGGCGAGGACGTCGGCGTACCGGTCCGGGCTGGTCACCACGGCCACGGACGGGTGGTTCTTGGCGGCGGCGCGGACCATGGAGGGGCCACCGATGTCGATCTGCTCGACGCACTCGTCGGGCGAGGCCCCGGAGGCGACGGTCTCCCGGAAGGGGTAGAGGTTGACGACGACGAGGTCGAACGGCTCGACGCCCAGCTCGGCGAGCTGCCGGCGGTGGCTGTCGAGCCGCAGGTCGGCGAGGATGCCCGCGTGGACCTTGGGGTGCAGGGTCTTGACCCGGCCGTCCAGGCACTCGGGGAAGCCGGTCAGCTCCTCGACCTTGGTGACGGGGACGCCCGCGGCGGCGATCTTCGATGCGGTGGAACCGGTGGAGACGAGCTCGACGCCGGCCTCGTGCAGCCCACGGGCGAGCTCTTCCAGCCCGGTCTTGTCGTAGACGCTGACAAGCGCGCGCCGGATGGGCCGCTTGGTGCTCTCGGCGGTCACTGGATAACTACCTTTCGTCCCTCAATGCGATAGCCGTTGCGGGCGAGCCGCCCCACGACCTCGACGAGCAGCCTTCGCTCGACTTCCTTGATGCGTTCGTGCAGAGCGTTCTCGTCGTCCTCGTCCCGGACCTCCACCACGCCTTGAGCGATGATCGGCCCGGTGTCGACGCCGTCGTCGACGAAGTGGACGGTGCATCCGGTGACCTTGGCGCCGTACGCGAGCGCGTCGCGCACACCGTGGGCTCCGGGAAAGCTGGGGAGCAGGGCGGGGTGGGTGTTGACGAACCGCCCGCCGAACCGTGCGAGGAACTCCTTCCCCACGATCTTCATGAACCCGGCGGAGACGACCAGGTCGGGCTCGTGGGCGGCGACGGCCTCGGTGAGGGCGGCGTCCCAGGCCTCCCGGCTCTCGTAGTCCTTGACCCGGCACACGAAGGTGGGCAGCCCGGCGCGCTCGGCGCGGGCCAGGCCCTCGATGCCGTCGCGGTCGGCGCCGACGGCCACGACCTCGGCCCCGTAGCCGGCGGCCGAGGTCTCGGCGACGGCGTCGAGGAGCGCCTGCAGGTTGGTGCCGGACCCGGAGACCAGGACGACCAGGCGCTTGGCCGGGGACTCGGTGACGGTCTCGGCCACGGACTCGGCCACGGCGGGGCCCTTTCTCGGGGAAGCGTTGGTGCAATCGCTCGGCAGAGCGTTTGTATGGTCGTACAAATGCTTCGCACCCCCGGATACGGGGAAGTCTACGAAGCGGTCGGCCGTCAGCAACGATACCGGCACATCGGACGGCCCCCCCAGGGGACGGGGGCGCGGCCGGAAGGTAGCGTCTGGGGAGGGGCCATCCGAAAACGCGGTGCCGACGCGGGGAACGCCGCACCTGCGTGGGACGTTGACCCGGGACGGGAACAACCCCGTCCGGGGCGCCCGCTTCGCGGCTGGCCACAGGGGCAAGCCGGACAAGACGCCCACCGGAACCACCAAGGGGAAGACGCACACCTGATGCCGGACCGCAGTCTCCGACTCCCTCCGCTGCTGCTGCGCGAGCGGCGCCCTTCGCCCGTGCCTCCGCGGGAGAGCAAGGGGGCACCCCACAGCGGGGGTGACTCCGCGGGCGGCGGCTCCGCGGACGGTGGCCGGGGCCCGGAGGCGCCCGAGGACGACAACCCCTTCGCGCCGCCGCCGGAGGGAACGCCCGACCAGCCCTGGCGGCCGCGCCATCCGGCACCGGGGCAGGGACAAGGACAGGGCCGTCGGCCGGAAGGCTCCGACGAGGGCGGACGTCCCTCGTGGGGCAGCCAGTGGAGCGACCGGCAGCCCGGTCCTTCCGCGGGCGGCCGCTTCGGCGAGCGCCCCGGAAGCCAGGGCGGTCAAGGCGGTCAGGGCGGACCCCAGGGCCCCGGCGGTCAGGGCGGACCCGGCGCGGGCCTGCGCTGGGACCCCACGGACCCGGCCCAGCGCCGCGCTCGCTACGCGCTGATGGCAGGCATGTGGGCCTTCCTCTTCTCCCTCTTCAGCTGGCCCTACCTCGCATTGCTGCTGGGTGCCCTGGCGCTGTACTGGGGCGCCAGCGCCCTGCGTGCCAAGCCCCGCAACCCCGACCCGAACACCGCCGCCCCCACGGCCCGCCCGCAGACCTCCGCGGCGATCAGTGGCCTGGTCACGGCGTCCCTGGCGATCGCGATGGTGGCGGCCACGTTCGCGGCCCAGTTGGTGTACCGCGACTACTACACCTGCCTGAACGACGCCCTGACGACCTCCGCCAAGCAGTCCTGCAACGACCTGCTGCCCCAGGATCTGCGAGGGGTGCTGGGCACACGCGGCTGAGCCGGGGGCTGGTCCTGCGCGAGCGGGGCGTTCACGCCAGGTGCGGGACGAACCCTGGGACGCGCGGGTCCGGCGTCGGCCCATCTGAGGCAAGCTCATGTTCTCCTCAGAAACCTCGTGGAAGCTCGCCGTCCGCCGACCGGCGCTGACATGATCTCGCCAGCTTCAGGGGGCACTTGACCGCACCGTGCCCACCGTTCACGGGGGGAGAGATGTGTTGTGAGCGTGCCGAGAACCCTTGCAGGAGTGGGCATCGTCTGCGCCCTGGCACTCGCTTCGGTCAGTGCGTGCACCGCGGACGACACCGGCGACGGGCAGCCCGCCAGGGCCACTCGCTCCACCGGGCCGGCCACCGCCGTTCACGTCACGGCACGCCCTTCCCTGCAGGAACCGCCGAAACTGGACGGTGACGAAACGCTCGCCGGTCAGCAGAAGGTGACCCGCGGCAGTGCCAGTTTCGCCTTCGGCGCGGGGAAGAAGGGCGAGGCGCTGATCGTCGCGGTGAGCTGCCAGGGCACCGGGAAGATCGAGGTCGCGGTGCGCCCCGCCAGTGTGTCCTTCCCCTTGGAGTGCCGGCCCGGCGAGGTGAACACCATCCGCAACGAGGTGCTGGTGCATGGGGTCGAGCGAACTGGCACCGTGTCCGTCGAGGCACCTTCGGCCGTTCGCTGGGCCGTGACCATCGGCCGAGGCGAACCGGCGCAGGTGGAGCCGGCCGGCACCCAGTGATGTCACAGCGGTCCGGCCCGGTCCCCGGTTGAGCGCGGAACTCGGACGGAAGGCGCCATCCGGCGGGAAGATGCCGACCGGCAGCGACCGGCCTCACGCACGCGGTTCGGACCCGTCCGGCGGGACGGGCTTGGAGGGATCCGGCAGGACGGGCTTCGGAGGTTCCGACGGAACGGGCTTCGAGGGATCCGACGGAACGGGCTTCGGAGGTTCCGACGGGACGGGCTTCGGAGGGTTCGGCAGGGCGGCTTTCGGCGGGTCCCGCAGGACGGACTTCGGGAGGTCCGGCAGGAAGGACTTCCTGGAGGCCGACGCGAACGGGTCCTCCCTTCGCAGTGCCTCGTACGGCTTGAGGTCGGGGTCCTCCCACGCATCGTGCTGTTTCGGAGTCGCGGGAAGCGACGGTCTCCGGCCGACAGAAAGGACAGGCGGTCGCGGAACCGCGGGCGGGGGGACCGCGGCGGCGTGCGCCGCGCTCCGAGGCTTCGGTTGCCGCCGCGGCTCCCCGCGCCCCCACAGCCGCACTGCCCGTACCGCCCATCCCACCGGCAGCCCGACCGCCGCCGTCCAGCCTGCCGCCGCGAGGCCCACCTGCCATCCCACCGGCCCGAACCGCGCCAGCGCGTTCACCCCGAGCGGTCCGCCCGCCGCCTCCGCGAGGCCCGCGAGCACCATCCCGCACACCGCGCTCGCCACCAGGACCGCTCCCCCCGTCCGTCCTGCCGACCACGCGCCGTCCCGTCCGCGCTCCCGGTCCGCGCTCGCCGCGCGTGCCACGAACCACCCGACGGTCACCCCCGCCGCGACCGGCACCGCTCCCACCGCCCACCGCAGCGGCCCGCCCCCCGCTTCCGGAACCGCCGCCAGCAGCGGGAACGGCTGCAGGAACGCCGGTGGCCGCACGGTCGACAGCGGTGCCACCACATGCCCCGCTCCCAGCACGAACCCCGGCCCGAGTCCGTACGCCGCGCCCCACACGGCGGCGTTCGGCACCAGCGCAGCCGCCAGGAGCAGCACCGCCCACCGCCCCGACCATCCCTGAGCGAGCTGCAGGAAGGTCAGTTGGGCCGTGTCGCCGTGCCGCACCAGTGACACCCCGACCAGCAGCGCACCACCGCCCACCAGCACGGTCGACCCCGCCAGGGCCGCCCGGAGGGAGTCCCCGAGCCGTAGCCGTCCGTCACGGTCGACCGCTCCGAGCGTCACCACCTGCCGTACGCCCTCGGGCAGCCACTCGAGTGCCCGGCGCACGCTCCATGGCAGGCGCCCACAGGGGCGCCCGTGCGCCGTCCACACGCCCAGACCCGCCGCCCCGGCGACGCCGAGCGGCACGTACCACGCGGCCCCCGTCCACGACGGCCGCAGCGTCCCTCCGGAGGCGTACAGCGCCGCCACGGCCCCCACGCCGAGGTAACCCGCCACCACGCCGGTCCACGCCGCGCGCGCACCGACGGGCGGCGCGTCCTCCCCGGCGGCCTCCGCGCTCTCCCGGTCGGTGGCGTCGCGGGCCGCCCGGTACACCAGCCACATTGGAAGCACGGCCAGCAGCAGCGGTGTCACCCCGACGGGCGCGGGCAGTCCGGAGAGCGTCTCGGTGCGCATCAGGGTGACGCCGTGGGCGAGCAGCCACAGCGCGGCCGCCACACGCAGCGCACCACCCGCGCCGGTGGCGGGGTACGGCGAGCTGATCCACAGCACGATCGCGAGCAGGGCGAACGAGCCGAGCCCCGCCACCGCGGCCAGGGCACCGCCCAGCAGTGCGTCACCCAGCCCGGGCGAGCGCTCCCGCAACCCGGTGAGGAGGGACGGAATGGGGGTTCGGCGGTCGGTCCATTGGGTCACGCCGCCATGGTCCCAACGACACGCGCTAATCCGGTGCAACCGATAAAGCCACGATGTGTCGCTAAATATGTGGTTATGTACTTTTCCGTATTGGAGGACCGTCCAGTGAAGCAGAGTCCTTCCCTCCCGCTGCCGCACCCCAAGGAATGCCGACGTCTGCGCAGGACCAAGTCCCTGACCCAGGCTCAGATGGCCGCCAACTTGCATGTGTCCATCGAAACGGTGCGCGACTGGGAGACCGGCCTGACCAGCCCGCGCGGCCGGAAGCGGAAAGCGTACGCGAGACTGCTCGCCGAATGGGCGGTGCAGGAAGGGGCCCAGGAGAGCCCAGATGAACGCCCGCCCATTCCCCTGACTCCCCATCAGGCGTTCGACGAGCTCTACAGGTTCTGCACGCCCGCCCTCGTACGGCAGGCGTATCTGCTCACCGGCCGGCGCGGGCTGGCCCGGGAATCGGTCGAACGCGCCTTCCAACAGGCCTGGCAGCGCTGGCCGGAGGTGGCCATGGACCGGTACCCACCGGGATGGGTACGGGCGGCGTCGCACGACTGGGCGCTCTCCCCCTGGCACCGCTTCCGCCCGCGCCATCGCCGCGCCGAGGAGCCACCCTCGGACCCCGCCAACCGGGAACTGCTGCAGGCCTTCCTGACGCTGCCTCCGGTCCAGCGGCGCACGCTGCTGCTGCACGACGGCGTCGGCCTCGGTCTGCCGGAGACCGCCGCCGAGACGCAGGCCAGCACTCCCGCCACGGCCGCCCGGCTGCTGCGGGCCCGCACGAGCCTCGCCGCGCTCGTACCGGACCAGGCGTCGCCGGACGTCCTGGGCCGCAGACTGACCGAGCTGGCCACGGCGGAACGCCTCCGCGCGGCCAGACCGCCCGTGGTGCGCTCCGGCGGCGAACGCCGCGTCCGCCGCTGGTCCGCCGCGGCGGTCGTCCTCACGGCCGCCTTCACGGGCTCGACCGCCCTGACCATGCAGATGGCCGCGGACCACTACGAACGGCCGGTGCCCCGGGGAACCGCGATCAAGGACATCCCCGCCCTGGCCGCCCAGGGTCCGCTGTCCGCCCGGCAACAGGCGCTGTGGTACGTGCTGAAGGCGCAGGCCGACCAGGGACCGGAGCGCCTGATTCCGGAGGCGCGCTGACCCGACCGCCCCAAAAACGCCCGTGGGCCCGTCCCCTGCACGGGGTACGGGCCCACCGACGTTCAGCCGGAATGCTCACCTGGAGCACCCCCGGCCGGGAAGGATTCAGCCGGCCAGGATCTCGCGCGCCAGCTTGGCCGTCTCGGTCGGGGTCTTGCCGACCTTGACGCCCGCGGCCTCGAGCGCCTCCTTCTTCGCCTGGGCGGTGCCCGACGAACCGGAGACGATGGCGCCCGCGTGACCCATGGTCTTGCCCTCGGGCGCGGTGAAGCCCGCGACGTAGCCGACGACCGGCTTGGTCACGTTCTCCTTGATGAAGGCCGCGGCCCGCTCCTCGGCGTCGCCGCCGATCTCACCGATCATGACGATCAGGTCGGTGTCGGGGTCGTCCTGGAAGGCCTTCAGGGCGTCGATGTGCGTGGTGCCGATGATCGGGTCGCCGCCGATGCCGACACAGGTCGAGAAGCCGATGTCACGCAGCTCGTACATCATCTGGTACGTCAGCGTGCCGGACTTCGACACCAGGCCGATGCGGCCCGGCTTGGTGATGTCGGCCGGGATGATGCCGGCGTTCGACTGGCCGGGGGTGATCAGGCCGGGGCAGTTCGGACCGATGATCCGGGTCTTGTTGCCCTTCTTGCCGGCGTACGCCCAGAAGGAGGCCGAGTCGTGCACCGCGATGCCCTCGGTGATGACCACCGCGAGCGGGATCTCGGCGTCGATGGCCTCGACGACCGCGTCCTTGGTGAACTTCTCCGGGACGAAGATGACCGTGACGTCGGCGCCGGTCTTCTCGATGGCCTCCTTGACGGAGCCGAAGACGGGTACCTCGGTGCCGTCGAAGTCCACGACCTGGCCCGCCTTGCGCGGGTTCACGCCACCGACGATGTTCGTGCCCGAAGCCAGCATGCGCTTGGTGTGCTTCTGGCCCTCGGAGCCGGTCATGCCCTGGACGATGACCTTGGATTCCTTGGTGAGGAAGATAGCCATGGTTGTCTGTGACCTCGTCCCTTACTTCGCGGCAGCAGCCAGCTCGGCGGCCTTGTCGGCCGCGCCGTCCATGGTGTCCACACGCTGTACGAGCGGGTGGTTGCGGTCGTCCAGGATCTGGCGACCCAGCTCGGCGTTGTTGCCGTCGAGACGCACGACGAGCGGCTTGTTGACCTCTTCGCCCTTGGACTCGAGGAGCTCCAGGGCCTGCACGATGCCGTTGGCCACCGCGTCGCAGGCGGTGATGCCGCCGAAGACGTTGACGAACACGGACTTGACGTCCGGGTCGCCGAGGATGATCTCCAGGCCGTTCGCCATGACCTCGGCGGAGGCGCCACCGCCGATGTCGAGGAAGTTGGCCGGCTTGACGCCCTTGTGGGCCTCGCCCGCGTAGGCGACGACGTCCAGGGTCGACATGACCAGGCCGGCGCCGTTGCCGATGATGCCGACCTCGCCGTCGAGCTTGACGTAGTTGAGGTTCTTCTCCTTGGCCGCGGCCTCGAGCGGGTTGGCCGCCGCCTTGTCGTGCAGCTCCGCGAACTCGGGGTGGCGGAACTCGGCGTTGTCGTCCAGGGAGACCTTGCCATCGAGGGCGATGACGTCACCGGAGGCGACCTTGGCCAGCGGGTTGACCTCGACGAGGAGGGCGTCCGACTTGATGAAGGTGTCCCACAGCGTGACCAGGACGTGGGCCACCTTGTCGGCGACCTCGGCCGGGAACTTGGCCGCGGCCACGATCTCCTGGGCCTTGGCCTCGTCCACACCGTCGATGGCGTCGATCGCGATCTTGGCGACGGCGTCGGGGCGGGTGGCCGCGACCTCCTCGATCTCCATGCCGCCCTCGACGGAGGCGATGGAGAGGAAGGTGCGGTTGGCGCGGTCGAGGAGGAAGGAGACGTAGTACTCCTCGACGATCTCCGGAGCCGTCTCGGCGATCATGACCTTGTGGACCGTGTGGCCCTTGATGTCCATGCCGAGGATGTCCGTGGCGCGGGCGACCGCCTCGTCCGGGGTGGCCGCCAGCTTCACGCCGCCGGCCTTTCCGCGACCACCGACCTTCACCTGCGCCTTGACGACCGACTTGCCGCCCAGCCGCTCGGTGATCTCGCGCGCCGCCTCAGGCGTTTCGATGACTTCACCGGCCAGCACCGGTACACCGTGCTTGGCGAAGAGGTCCCTCGCCTGGTACTCGAACAGGTCCACGCGCTTCCGTCCCTATCAGTGATCTCGCGGTTCGTTGGATGCGTGGGCGTGCCGCGAAGGGCAACGTGACGTCCGCTGTGTCACAAGGGAGGCGCACACGGTGTCCGAGCGCGCGGCATGTCCGTCTCGCAGGTTATCGCCGCTTGAGGTGGGGCTCTAAATCGCAGATCACACCTGAGCGGTGATACCTGTCACACGTGTGACCCCGCGGCGGAACCGGTCGCGACCCTCCGGTGAACGGCCGGAGCAGGGCGGCAGGGTCCCACCGGGTTGGGGTTGGCCCGGTGGGACCCCTTGTGCCGCCCCGGAGGGCGCAGGACGGGTCGACCCCACCCCAATGGGGCCACCCGTCCCGCCCGCGGGGCTTCGGTCGGGCCGGCCGACGGAATTCGGCCGCCGTTCCTCAACCCCGCGGAGTCGGTGCCGGGTGCCGTGCGGCGTGCGCCACACGGCACCCGTGGATCAGATGGAGTCGGTGCCGTAGTGGCCCGGCCGCAGATGGCTCGGGACGGCCGATTCGGCGACGCCCCGGGCGCCGGTCACCGCGTGGCCGCCCAGCGAGCCGCCGGACTCCTGGACCGTCCCGGCCAGGCCACCGGCGAACGGCGCGACCTGGCCCGCGACTCCCTGCGTGAACGGATCGGCCGCGCCCACGACGCCGCCCGCGAACGGCCGCACATCGCCCGTCACGCCGTACGCCAGGTCGGTGGCGCTGCCCGCCGTGCCGTGCACCACGGGCCGCGCGGTCTCGTCGACCGTCTGCACGACCGGATGCACCGCGCCCGCCACGCCGTACGCGAACGGCTGCACCTCGTCCGCCACGCCGTACGCCAACTGGGTGGTGCTCCCGGTGACGCCCCCGGCGAGCGGCGGGACCTGTCCCGCGATCCCGCCCGCGAACGGCCGCACATCACCCGTCACGCCGTAGGCCAATCGGGTGACGTCCTCGACGGACTGCCCGGCGACGGGCACCACCCCGTGCACCGCGGTCTGCGCGACCGGGGGCAGCACGGACCCGGTCACGTCGCCGGTCACCCCACCGGCCAGGCCGTAGACCGGCGGCTGGGCGTCGGCGGCCACGCCGTACACCAGCGCGGACGCATGGCCGGTCGCGTCGTGCGCGAGCGGCTGGACGTCCGCCACGACCCCCTGCGCGAGGCCGGTCACGTTGCCGACGGCGTGTCCCGCGAGCGGCGTCACCCCGTCGACGACCGTGCCGGCGACCGGCGGGAGGACGGCCGCGGCCGTCTCGGCGACCACCGGCGCGACCGTGCCGGGCACCCCGGCGACCGTGCCGACGACCTGCTGCTTCACACCGGTGACCGCACCGGTGATGTGGCCCGGTACGGCGGAGACGCTCGCGTCCGCGGCGGACGTGACCTCGTCCGCCTGGCCCTGCACGGCGGCGACCGCACCCGTGGCCCGTCCCTCCGCCCCGGTGACCGCCTGCTGCGCGGCACCACTCGTGCCGCCCGCGATCCGGCCCGCGCCCGCGACCGTGCTCTGCGCCTTCGTGCGGATCACACCGTCGACGCCGTCCGCCTGGCTGCGCACGGCGCCCTGGACGCCCTGGAGCTTGGTCTGCGCGGCGGCGAGCGCCTGCTCCAGTTCGGGGGCGAAGGCCGAGAGGGGGCCGAAGAGGTAGTCGATCTCGTCCTGCGGGGCGGCCGCGTCGGTGACGACGGCCGTGGCCGCTCCCCCGGCCCTGGACGCGGTGGCGTGCACGGCGCCCTTGGCCTGCGACGGGAGGTGCGCGGCGGTCACCTCGTGGTCGACGTACCGGCGTGCCCGGTCGGCGACGGGTGCCGCCTGCGCGGCCTGCGCGGCCTTGTGGACCCTCTCCACCCGGGAGGCGGCCCGGGTTCCGGCCCGGGAGGGGGTGCTCGTGGCCTCCTTCGCGGTGGACTGCGCCGTGGCGGCGGTGTGCGTCACCGCCGAGGCGGCACCGTGCGCAGCCGCGCCCTGGGTGACGCCTGACACGGTGTTCTGCACATCGGCGACGACGCCGTCCACGGTGCCCGTGACCGCGCCGACGGTGTCCGCGGTGTCGATGCCGACGTCAGAGGTGGAGACGGACGATGCCGGCAGTTCGTCCGCGCTGGCGACGGCGGAGCCGAGCGCCCACGCGCCGGTGACACCGGCGGCTATGACGATGGAGCGGCGGATGTTCTTGTTCATACGTGCGTCAGATCCTTCGGGAATCCGGAATTCTGGAGTTCTTCACGTACCGGTGCCGAGGCCTGCAAGCCGGTGCCGGCGTGGAGCCGGCGGATCCGTGGGCGGTCCGGGGGGAAAGACCGGCGGCCACGGGTGTGCTCCGGCCGCTATGGCTCGGGGTCCGGTGGCTGCCGCCCGGGGATCGGAGAGGTGTCCGGACGGCGGGCAGACCTGCTTCCGCCCCCCGCGCGGCAGGTCTCGCGGGGAGGGAAGGGGCGCCCTAGCCGGGGAACTCGGGGATGTCCCGGTGCCGGTCCCGGGTCCCGTGCGCGGTCACCACCGCGATGGCACCGCGCACCAGCGTGAGCGGTGCCCGGTGGTGGGAGGCGACGGCGTGCCCGTCGCCTTGCGACGGCGCACCGCCGTCGGCGGTCTGCCGATCGCCGTACGCGCCCGTCGGCTCACTGTCGGGCGCCTGGTGCGGGGGCGTGTAGGGGGACCGGGTGAGATGGGGGGTGGGGTGAGCGAACGGCGTCGCCGTGGTGTCGGCCAGGACGACTCGCGGTCCGTACGCGCCGGTCTCCCGCTGCTCGACCGCGTTTCCGTCATCCGTACCACCGCCCTGCTGCGCTGCCGACGGCGCGGGCAGGGCCCCTGCCGGCGATGCCGGCCGACTCTGCGGACCGGACAGCCCCAGCAGACCGGGAACCCCCGGAAGCGACGGCTCCGAGGGGAGCGACGGCAACGGCGCGGGAGCCTCCGTCAGCCCGTCGGTCACGGTCTCCACAAGTCCGCCGACGGGCCGCACGACCGCCTCGCCGACCGGCCGCAGAACGCCTTCGGCGACCGGCCGCACCACCTGCCGCACGGTGCCGCCGACGGCGGGAACCGTCTTGGCCACGGCGGTGATGACGTCGGCGGGCGCGCCGGATGCGGCGGGGGCGGCGGGCGTAGCGGGGCTGGGTGCGGAGGGCTTACCGGGTGCGGTGGACGTGGCGGGGCGGGTGACGGGTGCGGTGCCCGGCCGGACGGTGTGCGAGCCGGAGGGGCTCGCCGTGTGCCGGCCGAGGGGCGGCACGGAGTCCTTGCCGTCCGGTGTACGCCCGGACGGGGGCGGCGCGGGGTGTCCTCGCTGAGCGTCGGGCGCGGGAGAACCCTGCACCGTGTGCCCCAGCGTGCTGCTGACGGTCTCGTCGAGCCGCCGCACCGCCTTCGTGACCGGCCGGAGCGCGTCAGCCGAGGCATCGGCCGCGACCGGAGCCGCAGAAGTTGCCGGTGTGCCCTCCGCCGCGTGCGCCTGCCCCTCGCACAGGAGCCCCAGTGCGAACAACCCACCCATCACCAGGGCCAGATGCACCGCACGCCGACCGGCCGCCGTACGCATCGCGCGCAGTGCGGCACCGGCGAAGGGCAGTGCGGCTGGCAGGGTCAAGACGGGGAGAGCCTCCGTGCGGCGGGACGAGGCGGTGCGGAGCGAACACGCGCACCGCCCGATGGCGAAGCGCCGTCGATCCTTGCACGGGACTCCCGAGGTTGCGCAAGTCCCCCGTTACCGATGGGTAGTCATTTCCGTTTTGTCGCCTGTCGTTCTCGGTGTCCGGTTCGCCAAGTACCCGTTGTGCCCCTCATGTCGGCACATCGGCACATCGTCATGTCGCCTCCGGTACCGGCAGGGGCCGTTTCTCGATCGCCGCCGCCATCACCTCCGGGAACAGGTCGGGCGTACACGCGAACGCCGGTGCGCCCAGCGCCGCGAGGGCCGCCGCGTGCTCACGGTCGTAGGCGGGTGCGCCTTCGTCCGAGAGCGCGAGCAGCGCGACGAACTGCACCCCCGACGCCTTCATCGCCGCCACCCGCTTGAGCATCTCGTCCCGGATCCCTCCCTCGTACAGGTCGCTGATCAGGACCACGACCGTCTCCGAGGGCCGGGTTATCTGCGACTGGCAGTACGCCAGCGCTCGGTTGATGTCCGTGCCGCCGCCGAGCTGGGTGCCGAAGAGGACGTCGACGGGGTCGTCGAGCTGGTCGGTGAGATCCACGACGGCCGTGTCGAAGACGACGAGCCGCGTGGCGATGGACCGCATGGAGGCCAGGACCGCCCCGAACACGGATGCGTACACCACCGATGCAGCCATCGACCCCGACTGGTCGATACAGAGGACGACTTCCTTCTTCACGGACCGGGACGCCCGCCCGTAGCCGATCAGCCGTTCCGGCACGACCGTGCGGTGTTCGGGCAGGTAGTGCTTGAGGTTGGCGGCGATCGTGCGGTTCCAGTCGATGTCGTGGTGGCGGGGCCGGGTGACACGGGCGCCGCGGTCCAGAGCGCCGGTGAGCGTGGCCCGGGTGCGTGCGGCGAACCGCTTCTCCAGGTCCTCGACGACCTTGCGGACCACCGCGCGCGCCGTCTCCTTGGTGGCCTCGGGCATGGCCTTGTTCAGCGAGAGCAGCGTGCCGACCAGATGCACGTCCGCCTCGACGGCCTCGAGCATCTCGGGCTCGAGCAGGAGTGTGGACAACCCGAGCCGGTCGATGGCGTCGCGTTGCATGACCTGGACGACCGACGAGGGGAAGTACGTACGGATGTCCCCGAGCCAGCGCGCGACGGAGGGCGCGGACGCCCCGAGCCCCGCCGAACGGTCCCGTCCCTGCCGGGCCTTGTCCCCCTTTCCGTACAACGCGGTCAGCGCCCCGTCCATCGCCGCGTCCCGCCCGGTGAGCCCGTAGCCGGTGCCGTCCGCAGCGTCCGGGCCGAGCACGAGCCGCCAGCGCCGCAGCCGTTCCTCGGCGGCGGTCGTCGGGTCTCCCGTAGCCGTGGCTTCCGTTCGGTCGGTCATGTGCCTGCTCATCACGCCACCCCCACAAGGTCGTCGGCCTCGCTGTCGGCCGGCTCGTCCAGGCCGAGGAGCAGACGCACCACCGGAACCACCGCGTCCGCCCGCCCGGTGTCGATGCCGGGGGCGAACCCGGAAACACCCGAGCCGGTGGCCGCTCCGGTCTCCCGCGCGCCCGGTCCCCGCCGCACCAGCTCCCCCAGCGTGCGCCGCACTCCCGGCTCGTACGCCGAGAACGTGCGCCGCAGCAGCGGCAGCACGTCCGCGAACGCCTCCGCCGGCACTCCGGTCAGCCATGTGTCCACCAGGCCGAGCAGACGCTCGTCGTGCACGAGCAGCAGTCCGCCGCCGGAGCCGCCCCCGACGAAGCCCTCGATCCACGCTGCCGCGTCCGCGGGCGCCGTCCCCGGCGAGAGGACGAGGCCCATGAGCCGCGACGCCTCGTCCTGCGACAGCTCTCCGTCGTCCAGCAGCAGTCGCACGGCACGGCCGCGGACGACACCGGCGACGGTCTCCCGTCCGGCGAGCACCCGCAGGACGGAACGCCACCGCCCGCGTATGTCACCCTCCGCCGACGCGATCGTCTCCTGGAGCAGGCCCACCGCCCCGTGCACCGCGTCCACATGGCTTCGCATCTCCTCCGCCGCGTCCGCGTCCAGCGCGGCGCACGCCGGTGGCAACCCGACGAACACACGCTCGGCGAGGCCCGCCGCGACGCCGGCCAGCACCCGGGTGTCCGTACCGCGCACGTCCCCGTAGCGCAGGGACCGCACCAGTGCGGGCAGGGCCTGGGCTAGGTGCCCGACGTCGACGTCGAGGGCAGCGCGGTCGGCGAGGACCCGCATCACCACGGGCAGCGCGTCCGGCAACTCCGCGGGCAGGCACCGCTCGGCGAGCGCGGTGACCTCGGCGAGCGTCCGTGTGGCGACCGCGTCCGCCTCGGCCTTGGCGGTCGCAGCGGCGTGCACGGTCGTGCCCCACACCCCGGCCTCGGCGACCCGCACCGCCAGCTCCGGCTCCCAGCGCAGCCGCCATGTCTCCCGGAACGTCCCCGTACTGCCCCGCGAGGCCACGGGCTCGCCCCAGCCGATCCCGAGCAGCCGGAGCCGGTGGAGCAGCCGGCTGCGCCCCGCGTCGGTCTCCTTGCGCAGGTCGAGTTCCACCTCGCGCTCCGACGGCTCCGGTTTGAGGCGGAGCCGCTTCTGGAGCCGGATCAGGTCCCGCTGCAACGGCACGGCGGGCGCCGAGGCGGGCACCTCCCCCAGCACGTCGCCGACCACGAGCCGGTCGTGCACCAGCGCCAGCGGTATGTCCGAGCCGTCGCACATCACGGCCCGCACGGCGTCGGTCGTCTCCGACAGGCCCGGCAGCGGGCGCCCACGCATTGCGGCGAGCGTCCCGGCGAGCCGCACCGCCTCGATGACGTGCGCGGACGACACGATGCGGCCCTCCTCACGGAGCAGCCGGGCGACCTTGGTCAGCCACCGCTCGACGGGCCGGTCGGGCACGCCGAACAGATGCCCGTACCAGCCAGGGGAGTCGATCCCCGCCCCGTATCCGCCGGCCCGGGACAGCCTCCGATGGGTCCAGGGCACCCAGGTCATGTCCGTCTTCACCTTGGGCAGCCCTTTCAGCAGGGCGCGGTCCGCGGCGACGGACGCCCTCGCCCGGAGCGCGGGCACGTGCCACGCCCCGCACACCACGGCCACCTCGCCATCGAACTCGCGCTGCGCGGCTCGCACTTGGAGACGCATGTACGCCTCCCGTACGAGGTCCCGCTCGTGCCCTCCGGTGCCATACGTCTCCCGCAGGGCGGTCATGGCCTCCTCCAGCACGGCGAAGGGTGCGAGGGCGTCGCCCCGACCCCCGCCCCGGTGCTCGACGACGTCCTCCCACCACCGCTCCGGATCGTCGTACCCGGCGGTCTCGGCCAGCACGGCAAGAGGGTCGACGCGCACGGCCTCACCGGGATCGGGCGACTCCCCGGGCGCCTGCGCCTCCGTCGGCAGCTTCGCGCCTCCAGGCCCATTTCCCGATGCCCCCGGCTGCGGGTGCGCAGGGGCGTCTCCCGGCGGCACCGGCGGGTTCCCCGGCGTGCCGGACTCCGGCGCCGGCTGGGCGGCGGCACCGGCGTCGCCGTCCGACGACGCCGGGTCCTCCGCCCTGTCCCACGCCAAGGTGTGCGTCGCCGGCAGATCGATGAACCGGGCCGGAACGTCGTGTTCCAGGGCCCAGCGGATCGCCACCCACTCCGGGGAGAACTCCGCCAGCGGCCAGAACGCGAACCGTCCGGGCTCGTCCACGGCATGCGCGAGCAGCGCCACCGGCGGCCGCATCCCGGCGTCCGCGGCCAGCGGGATCAAGGCGTTCGCCTCCGGTGGCCCCTCGATCAGCACGGCCCGGGGCCGAGCCGTCTCCAACGCGGCCCGCACGGCGCGCGCGGACCCCGGGCCGTGGTGCCGCACCCCGAGCAGCAGCGGCCCCCCGTCCACTGCTCCGGCCACCGGCCCGCCTGACGGCTTGTCAACGCCTGTCACGCCGTCCCCCTCCCCGGCGGCGCCGCCCCGGGCCGCCCTGCCGCCTCGCTCCCGTGCCGCCACATGCGTCCATGGCCCCGGCCGTGCCCTCCCCGGTCGGGAAGTTCCATGAGGGCTCGGCTTCGGAGTGGCTCATGCGGTCACCTCCCGGCACGCGCGGTAGAAGTCCGTCCAGCCGTCGCGCTCGCGGACCACCGCCTCCAGGTACTCCTGCCAGATGACCCGGTCGGCGGCAGGATCGCGGACGACGGCGCCGAGAATGCCCGCGGCGACGTCACTCGCCCGTAGTACGCCGTCGCCGAAATGGGCGGCCAGCGCGAGGCCCCCGGTGACGACGGAGATCGCCTCGGCCGTGGACAGCGTGCCGCTGGGCGACTTGAGCTTCGTGCGGCCGTCCGCCGTGACGCCGCTCCGCAGCTCGCGGAAGACCGTGACCACGCGGCGGATCTCGTCGATGCCGTCGGGCACGGCCGGCAGGTCGAGCGAGCGGCCGATCTGCTCGACCCGGCGGGAGACGATGTCGACCTCGGCGTCGGCGCTCTCCGGAAGGGGCAGCACCACCGTGTTGAAGCGGCGGCGCAGCGCGCTCGACAGGTCGTTGACCCCGCGGTCGCGGTCGTTGGCCGTCGCGATCAGGTTGAAGCCGCGGACGGCCTGCACCTCCTGCCCCAACTCCGGTATCGGCAGGGTCTTCTCGGACAGGATGGTGATCAGCGTGTCCTGTACGTCGGCCGGGATACGGGTCAGCTCCTCGACCCGCGCGATCATGCCCTCCCCCATGGCCCGCATGACGGGGCCGGGCACCAGCGCCTCGCGGCTCGGGCCGTGCGCCAGCAGCTGCGCGTAGTTCCAGCCGTAGCGGATCGCCTCCTCCGGGGTGCCTGCCGTGCCCTGGACGAGCAGCGTCGAGTCGCCGCTGATGGCCGCCGCCAGGTGCTCGGACACCCAGGTCTTGGCCGTGCCGGGCACCCCGAGAAGGAGCAGGGCGCGGTCGGTGGCGAGCGTGGTGACGGCGACCTCGACGATGCGGCGCGGGCCGACGTACTTCGGTGTGATCACCGTGCCGTCCGGCAGCGTGCCGCCGAGGAGGTAGGTGGCCACCGCCCACGGCGACAGTCGCCAGCGGGCCGGGCGCGGCCGGTCGTCGTGCTCGGCCAGCGCGGCGAGTTCACTCGCGAAGGCGGCCTCCGCGTGCGGCCGCAGCGCCTCGGCCGGCGCCGTCACCGCTTCCCTCGCCCCGCCGTCCGCCTGCCCTTCCCCGCTCTGTTGCGCGAGTGTGCGCACGGGCGCGGACGCCCGCCCGTCCGGGCCCGCTCCCCCGCCCCCGTTCGCGGGCGCGGACTCGCTCGGGCCCGGCTGGACGGACATCGGATCAACGGACACACGCATGGCCACTTCCCCCTCGGCGTCGGCCGGTTCGGATCTGTCACCAACCGTGCACCACACCACTGACAACGCGTCGTGAGCTGCGTAAACACCCTCGCGGTGATCGATTGTCAGTGCCGGGACCTACCTTCGACGACATGACTCAGCAGGGGGTGCGCTGGACCGCGGAGCAGGTGCTTGCACTGGCACCTGACGCGGCGTCACGCAAAGCGGGAAGCAAACTCGGCGCGGCCGGGCCGTGGTCGGACGCGGGCAGTTCCGAGGAGGGGACGGTGTGGGGACTGTGCAAGGGCAGCGGCAGCAAGCCGTACCAGACGGTCGTCGACATCGCGGATGCGGCCGGCCCGGCCTACAAGTGCAGTTGCCCGAGCCGCAAGTTCCCGTGCAAGCACGCGCTGGGACTGCTGCTGCTCTGGTCGGGCGGCGACGCGACGGTGCCCCGGGGGCAGGCGCCGGACTGGGCGGAGCAGTGGATCGAGGGGCGCCGGCAGCGGGCGCTTGAGAAGCGGCCGACGACCGGGTCGAAAGCAGCCGCGCCCGCTGATCCGCAGGCGGCGCGGCGCAGGTCGGAGCAGCGGGCGGAACGGATCACGGCGGGGGCGGCGGAGCTGGAGCAGCGGCTGGCCGATCTGCTGCGGGGCGGCATCGCCGCGGCCGAGCAGGCGGGTTACGGGCTGTGGGAGGAGACGGCCGCCCGGATGGTCGACGCACAGGCCCCGGGACTGGCCGCGCGCGTACGCGAGTTGGGGGCGCTCCCGTCGTCGGGACCGGGCTGGCCGGTGCGGCTGCTGGAGGAGTGCGCGCTGCTGCACCTGCTGGACCGGGGCTGGCTGCGCCGCGAGCGGCTGCCGGACGGCCTCGCGGCGACGGTCCGTTCGAGAGTCGGGCTGCCGGGCTCGCCCGACGGTCCGCCCGCCCGCGACCGCTGGCTGGTCCTGGCGCAGTACGACACCTCGGACGGCCGGCTCACCACACGCCGGATCTGGCTGTACGGATCGGAGTCCGGCCGCACCGCGCTGCTCCTCTCTTATGGGGCGGCCGGGCGCTCGCCGGACTTGGCGCTGCCGGTGGGCCTTGCCCTCCACGCGGAGGTGTCCGGGTATCCGGGGGCGGGACAGCTGCGGGCCGCCCTCGGCGAGCAGTTCGCCCCTCCAGCACCGACGACGGTACGGCCGCCCGGTGTGACCACCGCCGCGGCGGCGGCGCGCTATGGAGAGGCCCTGCAGGCCGATCCGTGGCTGGACTCGGTCCCGGTGACGCTGAGCCGGGTCATACCGACGCCCGTCGAGGAGTCCTGGCAGCTGGCGGACGCGGACGGCGGCACGGCACTGCCGCTCACCCCTTCGGCGAGCGCCCGCCCGGGTCTGTGGCGCATGGTCGCCCTCTCGGGCGGCGCCCCGGTCACGGTCTTCGGCGAGTGCGGCCACCGCGGCTTCACTCCGCTCACCGCCTGGCCGGAGGGCGCGGGAGAGGCGGTGCCGCTGTGCTGACGACACCCCGATCCATGCAGAAACCGACCTGGAAGGGACTGACATGAGTGCGACCCCCGCCCTGCCGGGCACACCCAGTGCCGTGCCCTGGGAGGAGCTGGTGACCGCGGCACTGCTCGGTACCGACCGGCGCACACCGCAGGGGCTGCCGCCGGGCCGTGAGCCGCCGACGGCAGTGCTGGACCTGGCCGCCGTGGAGACGGTGCGCCGCAGGGCAGGTCTGCGGCCTGCACCGGCAGGGCCACGGCCGGAGCGGGCGGCGGCCGATCCGCGCCCGCCGCTGCCGCCCGCCGCGGCCCGCAGACTGGCCGTTCTGCTGTCCGACCGCCCCGGGACGGGCGGCAGCGGCCGCCGCGGGTCGGCGCCCGACCTCATGGAGCTGCTGCCGCAGTGGCTGTCCCTGGCCAATGCCCGGGGCTTCGCGCCGCCCCCGGAAGCGCTGCCCGCGCTCCTGGACGCGGCTCGCGGTCGTACGGACCTGCGTCCCGCCGCGCTGGCCTTCGCCGGTCCGCGCGCCCTGTGGCTGGCCCAGCTGAACCCGGACTGGCGCTTCGCACTGCGCTCCACGCCCGGCGGGTCCGAGTCGCCGCCGCAGGAGCGGGACCGCGTCCTAGCCCTGTGGCAGGAGGGCCTGTTCGCGGAGCGGGTCGCGCTGCTCACCGCGCTGCGCGGGCGACGGCCGGCCGCCGCCCGCGAGCTGCTGGCCTCCACCTGGGCCACGGAGCGGGCCGAGGACCGTCTGATGTTCCTCGACTCGCTCCGCACGGGGCTGGAGCAGCCGGACGAGCCGTTCCTGGAGCAGGCGCTGTCGGACCGGAGCCGCAATGTGCGCGCGACGGCCGCGGAGTTGCTGTCGGCGCTGCCGAATTCGGCCCTGGCCGAGCGGATGGCGGCGCGGGCGGCGGCCTGCGTGGCGGTCGACCGTACGCAGGGGGAGCCCACACTCGTGGTCGAGGCACCGCACGAGTGCGATCCGGGCATGGAACGGGACGGGGTGGTGCCGAAGCCGCCCGCAGGCCGCGGGGAGCGGTCCTGGTGGCTGGGCCAGTTGGTGGAGGCGGCGCCGCTCGGCTCGTGGACGGCGCGGCTCGGGGGCCGGACGCCGGAGGAGATCGTCGCACTGCCGGTGGCGGACGACTGGCAGGACGAACTGCACGCGGCCTGGTGCCGGGCGGCCGTGCGGCAGCGGGATCCCGGCTGGTCCCGGGCGCTGCTCGGTCCGCCCTCGGCACCGGAGGCGGGGGGCCCGGGTGCGGTGTCCCTGGCCGAGCGGGCCAAGCTGCTGTCGACGCTGGGGGCGGCGGAACGAGCCGACTGGGTCGCGGGGTTCATCGCCACCCATGGCCTGTCGGAGGCGTTCCAGCTCCTCGGGGTCTGCGCGGTCCCCTGGGCCGCTCCACTGGGACGGGCGGTTGTGGACGCGCTCAACATCGCGCGGGACGCGGGAAGTTACCCCTGGAGCTTCAGCGGTGTGATGGGGCTGGCGGAACGCTGCCTCGACCCTGCGGAGGCGAGTCGGCTCGATGCGCTGACCGCGATACCCGATGAGCCGGCGGACGCGTCGCCGGGCGCCGGGGGCTACTGGGCAGAGGCCTTCCAGCGTCTGACGACGACGCTGCGCCTGCGCGCCACGATGCGGGAGGAACTGAGCGGGGCATGAGGTGAGGCACGGGGCGGACGGACGGGTCCGGGACCACCGGAGCCGAGGGCGCCCGGACGGTCCGGGACCACCAGAGCCGAAGGCGGACGGACGGGTCCGGGACCACCAGAGCCGAAGGCGCTGGGGCCCTCCGCCCGCCGAGCCGGAATCACTCGAACGGCGGCACACCGATGGCGGACGTGGTCCCCCGCGGCCGGAGACACGAAACGGCGCCGCCCGCCCCCGGGGCGAAACGGCGCCGTGCGCGGAGCGTTACGCCTCCGCGGGCTGGCGGACGTTCGCCCGCACCCAGTCCACGATCGAGGCGGTCGTCGCCCCGGGCGTGAAGATCTCCGCGACGCCCTTCTCCTTCAGCGGAGGGATGTCCGCCTCGGGGATGATGCCGCCGCCGAAGACGAGGATGTCCTGTGCGTCGCGCTCCTTCAGCAGCGCGATCACCGCGGCGAACAGCGTGTTGTGCGCGCCGGACAGGATCGACAGACCGATCGCGTCGGCGTCCTCCTGAATCGCCGTGTCGACGATCTGCTCGGGAGTCTGGTGGAGGCCGGTGTAGATGACCTCCATACCCGCGTCGCGCAGCGCCCGCGCGATCACCTTGGCTCCGCGATCGTGGCCGTCGAGCCCCGGCTTGGCCACCACCACGCGGATCGGACCGGCTGCCACACCCATCACTGCCTCCATGAAGCGACTACTCCACCCTGTACCGATCTACCGCCCTGCCGCCACATCACCGCACCGGCGGACACGCGGACCGCACGGTCGGCGGTACCGCACCGGCAAACGGGCGGTTCCGCCCGCCCCTACGGTCCCGCAGAACAGGCGCACAGCGCACCTCACGGCACAGGCGCCCCGCGTCGTACCGACCCGGGAAGTGAACGAACGTTATCGCCAGCATCCCGCAACCGGCAGTTTCACGGTGCAGACCGAGGGGGAAATCACACAGTGGGACACATTCGCCGCGCAGGGTCTCCCCTCTCCGCGGCACACGCGCCGCATTCACCGGCGGCTCGCGCGCCGTGCACCGAGGAGATCGTGCGCAAGGAGAGCCGCAACGAGGCGGCCGCATCACCGTATCGCCGGCGGGGCGCCGTGGTGGTGGGGCTCCTCGGCGAATGGATGTGCAAGGGCACGACAGCGGGGAGCCAGACCCGTACGAGGAGGACGGGAACCGCGCCACACGGGCGGCCCAGGTCGCGTCATCGCGACGAAAAGGCGCCCGTCACATCACCGGCGCCGTACGTGCCGCATCGGCGGCACGGCGAACCCGCGGCACCGGCCCCGCAGGCCACCGCCACTCGGCTTTCCACAAGGGCTCACGGGGGACAGAGGCGTCCTCGGTGTGCCGACGGGAGGTCGGCCATGATGGTTACCAGGGCAGTACAGCCCTTGCAGCCGTTGCTTCCGCTGTGCCAGCGCCTGTTCCCGAGCAGACTGGCCGGACTTTCCATAGCCCTCCTCAAGGCGACCGCCCTGGAGCTCGCGATACTCGCCGGACATCTGCTCCTGTACCCCTCGGGAATCATCCAGGAGCGCCACGCGGAGCCGCTGGCACTCCCTCCGGACACCGCCACGCTGCCGACCAAGGCCAAACCCCCGGTGATCCTCCTCCATGGGTTCATCGACAACCGCTCGGTCTTCGTCCTGCTGCGCCGCAACCTCACCCAGCACGGACGGCAGCACATCGAGTCGCTGAACTACTCTCCGTTGACCTGCGACATCCGGACCGCCGCCCAGCTTCTCGGCCGCCACATCGAGGAGATCTGCGAGCGCACCGGACAGGATCAGGTGGACGTCGTCGGGCACAGCCTGGGCGGACTGATCGCGCGGTACTACGTGCAGCGCCTCGGTGGCGACCTCCACGTCCGCACGCTCGTCACGCTGGGTACGCCGCACTCGGGCACCCGGGTGGCGCCGCTCGCCAACGCACACCCGATCGTCCGCCAGATGCGCCCCGGTTCCGAGCTGATCCAGGAGTTGCGTGAACCGGCCCCCGGCTGCCGCACGCACTTCGTGAGCTTCTGGAGCGACCTCGATCCCCTCATGGATCCGCTGGAGACGGCCTGCGTCGACCACCCGGACCTGCTCGCGCAGAACATACGGGTCAGTGGCATCGGCCATCTCGCCCTGCCCGTGCACCCCACGGTCGCGGCCGGGATACGGCAGGCACTGGACCTCGAGCAGCCGGGAACGGCCGCGGCCCCCACCGGCGGCCTCACGGTGGCGTAGCCCCCCGGGCGCGGCCACTGTCCACGGCGGCCGGCACGATCCGGTCCTCCCCCGGCCGGAGCACAGCCCTCAACCACGCCTGGCACAGCCGCGATACAGCTGTCGGACAACCCCCGGACACCCTCACAACCTCGAACATTCATCGAACGAAGAGCCAAAGCCTTGCCTTTAGCCGCCGAAACACGGCCGAATGCCCGTTTCCTGCCGGAGGGAAACCTGCAGAAGATTGTCGCGCCCGCATACCGCCGGGTACAGTCACCGCACTGCTCTGCCAGCCCCTGCTGTCGAGGCGAAAGAGAAGTTGGTGAACGACCGTCACCCGTCGGGGACCGCAACTCCCTCGGCTCCGGCCTCCGATGCCTCCTCGGCGCACTATGCGTCGTACGGCGGGCAGGGCGGCCAGTACGGTGACTTCACCACGTACGCCGACACCACCGCGGCCGCCTACGGCGCCGGTGGCCACGCGACCGCGAGCTTCGCGACCGACCCCCTCTTCGGCGACCTCCCGGGCGGCGGCTCGACCGGCTCCTACGACGCCACTCAGTGGTCCGCCGACGCCCACACGCGCCTCGACACCGGCACGCACCAGACGGCGCACTACGACGGGTACGCCGCCCAGCACTACGCCGCGTACGACACCGGCGCCCATGACACATCGGCCTGGGCGGCCGGCTACCAGCACCTCGCCGGAATCCCCGCGCAGGCCGCGCCCACCGACGGCACCGGCCAGTGGGACGCCCAAGCCTGGCTCGAGGGCGGCCGGCAGGCGGACCCGACCCAGCAGTGGGAGTGGGGCACGCAGTCCTACGACACGGGTGCCTACGACGCCACGCAGTGGAACTCGGGCGCCACCACCGAGCACGAGGCGCACTACCAGCAGACCGAGGCGGCGGCCGCGACGGCCACCTTCGAGCACGCGGTCCCGGAGTCCTTCGACCAGGCCGACGCGTTCGACCATGCCGAGCAGTTCGACCAGGCCGACGCGTTCGACCACGCCGAGCAGTTCGACCAGCAGGCCACCGCGACCTTCGAAGCGGCGGAGTCCTTCGACGACTTCCCGTACGAGGACACAACCGCCGACGACGAGGGACCGGCGGACGACGCAGCCGATGACGCCCCGTTGCTCGAAGAGCAGGAGGAGTTCGCGCCGGTCCCGGCACCGCGTGCCGCCTCCCGCGGCGCGAACCGGTCCCGGCGCCGTCCCCCCGCGAGGCGTTCCGCACTGCTGACGGTCGCCGTACCGTCGGTGTGCGTGATGGGAGTCGCCGGGATCGCCGCGGCGTCCGTCGGCACCGGCGGAGAGGACACCGGCACGACGAGCGCCTCCGCCGCCACTCCGGTGAAACCGTCCGCCGCCAACATCAAACTGGACTCGCAGCTCCAGAGCCTCTCCGCGGGCGCGAACGACTTCGCCGACCGGGCGAGCCGCACGCAGGAGCGCATCGACCTCAAGGCCCAGCAGGCGGCCGAGCTGAAGAAGGCGGCGGCGGAGGCGGCACTCAAGGAGCGGCTGCGTCCGAAGTTCGTCCTGCCGGTCCTGCAGAAGGGGCTCAGCGCCTACTTCGGGCAGGCGGGTATCAACTGGATGTCCGTGCACACCGGTATCGACTTCCCGGTCTCGTACGGCACGACGGTGATGGCCGCGACCGACGGCACGGTCCGCACGCAGTGGAACAGCGCGTACGGCAACATGATGATCGTGACCGCGAAGGACGGTACGGAGACGTGGTACTGCCACCTCTCCAGCTACCGGGTCGCGAGCGGGACGACAGTGAAGGCCGGCGATCCGATCGCATACTCCGGCAACTCGGGCAACTCCACCGGACCACACCTGCACTTCGAGGTGCGGCCGGGCGGGGGCGCCGCGGTAGACCCGCTGCCGTGGCTGCGCAGCCACGGGCTGGACCCGACCTGACCCGCCCCCCGCCGGGCCCCCGCCGTTCGGCGAGGGCTCCCTCTTCGGACCCGCGGACTAGAGCTTCTCCACCGGCGCATACCGCAGCAGCAGCCGCTTCGGCTTGGTCTCCCCGAAGTCGATCGTCGCCTCCGCGTTGGCGCCCGTGCCCTTCACCCCGACGACTGTGCCCAGGCCGAACTGGTCGTGGGTGACACGGTCTCCCACCGCCAGGGAGACGACCGGCCTCTCCGTCGCACCGCCCCGCCTGGTGGCGAACCCGGACGCGCCTGCGGCCGAGGACCGCGACCGGGAGGACGACAGCGAGGCCGCCACACCCGAGAGCGGGCCCGTCGGCACGGAGGCGGAGATGGCACCCTTCCGCTTCCAGTCCACGTGCTGGTCCGGGATCTCCTCCAGGAAGCGCGAGGGCGGGTTGTACGAGGGCTGGCCCCAGGCGCTGCGCATCGCCGACCGCGTGAGGTACAGCCGTTCCCGGGCACGGGTGATGCCGACGTACGCCAGGCGCCGCTCCTCCTCCAGCTCCTTGGTCTGGCCGAGCGCGCGCATGTGCGGGAAGACGCCGTCCTCCATGCCGGTCAGGAAGACCACGGGGAACTCGAGGCCCTTCGCGGTGTGCAGGGTCATCAGCGTGATGACACCGCCGCCCTCTTCCTCGTCGGGGATCTGGTCGGAGTCGGCGACCAGGGCGACCTGCTCCAGGAAGTCGGCCAGCGTGCCGCCCGGTGCGGCGGCTCCGGCGGCGCCCTCGCCGCGCTCCTGCTCGAACTCCAGGGCCACGGCGGCGAGTTCCTGGAGGTTCTCGATGCGGGTCTCGTCCTGCGGGTCCGTCGAGGCCTGCAACTCCGCCAGATAGCCGGTGCGTTCGAGGACGGCTTCCAGGACGGTGGCCGGTCCCGCGCCGGACTCCACGATCGTCCGCAGGTCCTCCATCAGCGCGTTGAACCGCTTGACCGCGTTGGTCGAGCGGGCCGCCATGCCGTACGCCTCGTCCACGCGACGCAGCGCCTGCGGGAAGCTGATCTTCTCCCTCTGGGCCAGGGCGTCGATCATCGCCTCGGCACGGTCGCCGATCCCCCGCTTCGGCACGTTCAGGATCCGCCGCAGCGGCACGGAGTCCTCCGGGTTCGCCAGCACCCGCAGATACGCCAGGACGTCCCGGACCTCCTTGCGCTCGTAGAAGCGGACGCCGCCGACGACCTTGTAGGGCAGGCCGACGCGGATGAAGATCTCTTCGAAGACACGGGACTGGGCGTTCGTGCGGTAGAAGACGGCGACGTCGCCCGCCTTCGCCTCGCCCGTGTCGGTGAGGCGGTCTATCTCCTCGGCGACGAACTGGGCCTCGTCGTGCTCGGTGTCGGCGACGTAGCCGGTGATCCGCGCGCCCGCGCCCGCGTTGGTCCACAGGTTCTTCGGGCGGCGGGACTCGTTGCGCTCGATGACCGCGTTGGCGGCGCTCAGGATCGTCTGCGTGGAGCGGTAGTTCTGCTCCAGCAGGATCGTGGTGGCGTCCGGGTAGTCCTCCTCGAACTGGAGGATGTTGCGGATGGTCGCGCCGCGGAAGGCGTAGATCGACTGGTCGGCGTCACCGACGACGCACAGTTCGGCCGGCTGCAACTCGTCCTCGCCGGGCGGTACGTCCACGGGGTGCTCACGGGTGCCGACGAGCTCCCGGACGAGGGCGTACTGGGCGTGGTTGGTGTCCTGGTACTCGTCCACGAGGACGTGGCGGAAGCGGCGGCGGTAGTGCTCGGCGACGTCCGGGAAGGCGCGCAGCAGGTTCACCGTCGTCATGATCAGGTCGTCGAAGTCGAGCGCGTTCGCCTCGCGGAGCCTGGACTGGTAGAGCGCGTACGCCTGGGCGAGGGTCTTCTCGAATCCGTCGGCGGCCTGCGCGGCGAAGTCCTCTTCGTCGATCAACTCGTTCTTCAGGTTGGAGATCTTGGCGCTGAAGGACTTCGGCGGGTACCGCTTGGGGTCGAGGTCCAGATCGCGGCAGACGAGCGCCATCAGCCGCTTGCTGTCGGCCGCGTCGTAGATCGAGAAGGAGGATGTGAAGCCGAGTTTCTTGCTCTCCCGGCGCAGGATGCGGACGCACGCGCTGTGGAAGGTCATCACCCACATCGCGTTCGCGCGCGGGCCGACGAGGTGCTCGACGCGCTCCTTCATCTCGCCCGCGGCCTTGTTGGTGAAGGTGATCGCGAGGATCTGCCCGGGGTGGACGCCGCGCTCGGCCAGCAGATGGGCGATGCGGTGCGTCAGCACACGGGTCTTGCCCGAGCCGGCGCCGGCCACGATGAGCAGGGGGGAGCCGGCGTGCACAACGGCCGCGCGCTGGTTCTCGTTGAGCCCCTGGAGCAGTGCCTGGGGGTCGATGACCGGGCGGGGCGCGCCGTCCCTGTAGTACGCCTCACGGTCCGGGGGTACGTCGAAACGCCCGCCGAACAGATCGTCCGGAACCGGTTCCGGAGCGTGATCGTCCTCGGGTGGCGGGGGCTGCTCCTCAGCGGCCGGGGTGGCCTTGAGGTCCGCCAGGAAGCTGTCGTCAAAGAGGCTGCTCATCGCTCTCCGAGTCTAGGCCGCCCGACCGACAACCGACCGCCGCCCGGGAAACACACCGGCCCGCCTGGGCTCCCCGACGGATGATCTTCCGAATTCGGCCACAAGGACTCCGTCACCTTCCGGGATCGATCGGTCACCAGCGGAAACGGATCGCATGGGGCGGACATGCCTGCCCAGGGCCCCGCTCGAGCCCGTGCGGACAGGAAGACGACACCCCTCCGGCAGCCGCGTCAGGAACGAGTCAACTCATCACAGACCTGCCCATATTGACCACGGGCCGACGGATTCATGAGCCAGGTCACGAAAATGTATCGGGCATATCGAACATCAACCTTCACACGGACCACATCAGTTGGCTACCGTTCCCGGCGGGCCGTACGACCCCCACCGGCGAAGGTCGCCGGGTCGCGCGGCTTCCGCCGAGTCCGGTGCGCCCTCGCGGCAGCCGGAGCCGGGGACCCACCCGATCCCGGGGTGAATCGGCCGACCGCCTTTCGGGGCAAGGCCGTAGGGCACGCCTTCCGAACCACCCGCCCGAACCCGACAGCTAACTCGGTAGGCGGAGTACGGAAGGAGTCGCCTCCCATGGCGCCGCACCGCAAGGCCCGCCCCTCAGGCACGCGCATCGCAGGCATACGGACCCCCGCCCTCGCGACGGCGGCCCTCACCTCCGTGGCCCTGCTCTCCCAGACGGCCAACGCCGCGCCCTCCACCGACGGCAAGCCGAGCATCGAAGAGGTCGAGAAAAAGGTCGACGACCTCTACCGCCAGGCCGAGTCGGCGACCGAGAAGTACAACGCCGCCAAGGAGAAGACGGCCGGCCAACGCAAGCGCGTCGACACGCTCCTGGACGACGTCGCCAGACGCACACAGAGCCTCAACGAGGCGCGGGACAAGCTGGGTTCGTTCGCCGCCGCGCAGTACCGCACGGGGGCGGCGGCCCCCGACACGGCCACGCTCCTGCTCGCCGACTCGCCCCAGGACTACTTCGACCAGACCCAGTTGATGGGCCGGCTCACCAGTCGCCAGAAGCAGGCGGTCGACGAGTACACCACCGACCAGGCCGCGACGATGGACAAGCGGCGCGAGGCCACCCAGAGCCTGCAGACGCTCACGGAGTCGCAGCAGACCCTCAGGTCGAGCAAGACGACCATCCAGACGAAGCTCGCCGCCGCACGGAACCTGCTCTCGGATCTGACCGCCGAGGAGAAGGCGCGACTCGCCGCGATCGAGCAGAAGAAGCAGGAAGAGGCTCAGCGCCAGGCGGAAGAGCTGGCACGGCAGCAGGCGGCACAGCGAGAGGCCGCGCAGCGTCAGGCGGCTCAGCAGAAGGCGCAGTCGAGCACGCCGAGTACTACGACCGGTTCGACGGACACGTCCGCCACGGGCTCCTCGAACGCGACGAAGGCTGACCAGGTCCTGGCGTTCGCCCGGGCCCAGATCGGCAAGCCCTATGTGTGGGGCGCCACCGGACCGGACTCGTACGACTGCTCGGGGCTGACCCAGGCCGCTTGGAAGGCCGCCGGGGTGTCGCTCCCACGCACCACGTACGACCAGGTGAACGCCGGCACGACGGTCTCGCTCACCGACGCCCAGCCCGGTGACCTGATCTTCTTCTACGACGACATCAGCCACGTCGGCATCTACATCGGCAACGGCATGATGATCCACGCCCCGAAGCCCGGCGCGTACGTCCGCGAGGAGTCGGTCTACTACGGCGGCGCTTCGATCATCCACAGCGTGGTGCGGCCCGGCTGAGGCCGGTTTCCCTTTCCGGTACGGGGCACGCGCGCGTGGGGTTGTTTTCGGCCCTCCCGCGCGCGTGCCCCGTACGCATCGCGCGTGTGCGTCCCTAGCATCAGGCGCATGTCAGGCACCTCCGAGCTCCGCACCTGGTGGACACAGCGTCCGCCCGCCACCGGGGCCGCCGTGATGGCGACCGGCATCCTGTCGGTCGGGCTGCATCTGACCGGGTACGGGGTCCTCTCCCGTATCGCCCTCGCCTTGACGGCCGCCGCCTGGCTGGGGCTCGTCGTCGACGTCGGCGTACGGGTGCTGTGGGAGCGCGACCGGTGGGCTCAGCAGGCTCTCACGGCGGCCGCGCTCGCCTCTGTGGCGGCGACCGCCACGCTGGGCACGGGAGTGTCCATGCAGGGCGGGCGGCCGCTCGCCGAGGCACTTCTCGCGCTGGCCTTCGTGCTGTGGGTGGGCCTGCTCCTCCCGGTCGCACTGCGCTGGGAGCGGCCTATGCCCGGGGCCGTGTTCCTCGGGTGCGTGGCCACGCAGGGGGTCGCCGTGCTCGCGGCGCTGCTCGGGGCGACGGTGGGGACGGCATGGCTCGTGCACACGGCGCTGGTGCTCTTCTGGCTCGGGCTGGTGTTCTACCTGATCGGGCTGCGGTGCTTCGACCTGCGGCAGACGGCGACCGGTGCCGGAGACCACTGGATCGCGGGCGGCGCGCTCGCCATCTCCGCGCTGGCCGGGTCCCGGCTCGTGGCAGCCGGGCACAGCGGGCGCTATCTCTGGAGCAACGACGACAAAAACGTCCTGCGGGCAGTCACCCTCGCCCTCCTCGTCCTCGCCCTCGTCTTCTACTGCGTGCTGGCGGTGGCCGAGCTGCTCCGGCCGCGGCTGCGCTATGACACGCGGCGCTGGTCGACGGTCTTCCCGTTGGGGATGACGGCGGTGGCGAGCCTGTCGGTCGCCGCCACCCGCGGGGTGTCCTGGCTGCGCGGCCTCGGCGAGGTCCTGCTGTGGATCGCGGTGGCCGTCTGGTGCGTGGTCCTCGCCGGGGCGGTCTCGTCGATCCTGGGAGGCCTCAGGTCCAGAGCACCGCGATGAAGATGTTCGCGGTGGTCAGCGCACCGACGAGGGCGAAGGGACCCTTGTCGATCTTCTCCTCGTCCCGCTTGACGTAGACCAGGCCGAGAATCACGATCAGCAGGGCCAGTTTGACACCGATCTTGAACGTGTTGACCGAGTGGTGGTCCGCCTGGTTGAGGCCGACCAGGACGACGCCGGTGACCAGCATGGTCAGCGCCCCGTGCAGCATGCCGGGCACGAAGCGGGCGGTGCCCCGGCCCATCGCCTTCATCTGGGTGAGGAAGCCGCCGAGGAGCGCGGCGATGCCGACGATGTGCAGGCCGACGAAGAGATGGATGAGTACGTCCATGGGGCGGAGCCTAATCAGGGGTGCGCAGGGCCCCTGACACCGGCCCCGCGGATGTCAGGCCGCTCACACGGCCCCTGGATCACGCATATATGCGCCCCATAGCACTCCATCGACTCTCCCGCTCCCGGAACCGCCGCATCGGTCATCGCAGAGCGTGATGTCGGCCCAGCCATGCCGGGATAACGCTCACATACGGTCACCATCAGTCCAGTCGGGTCACTTCCGTACTTTGCGTCACAAGACGGTCACGGTGAGGTTTAACGTCCTCCACCAGGTGACCGGCTCCCCACCGCCGCCCGGGCCAGGGGCGGCCGTCGGACACCACCGCCGAGAAGTCCGGCGGCGGCCCGTTCCCCCTGTGCGGGCCGCCGCCGGACGCACGAACCGCCGGGGCCCCGGCCCCGGCGGTCGTACGAAAGGACGGGACGTCAGGTGGCAGCGCACCGCAAGCCCAGACAGCGTTCGCTCGGCGGCAACACCGCCCGCACCGCCGCCACGATCGCCCTCGCGGGAGCGGCGACCGCGACGGCTTTCGACGGAACGGGGCACGCCGAGCCCCCGCTCTCCCCGGCCCAGGTCAAGGCCAAGGTCGACAAGCTGTACCGGGAGGCGGAGGTCGCCACCGAGAAGTACGACGGGGCGAAGGAGAAGGCGGCCCAGACCCAGCAACGGCTCAACGTGCTGCGGGACGAGGCGGCCCGCCGGACGGACCGGCTCAACTCGGCACGTGAGGCGCTGGGCTCGGCCGCGGCGGCGCAGTACCGCAACGGAGGCATCGACCCCTCGGTACAGCTCCTGCTCTCCTCGGATCCGGGGCGCTACCTCGATGACGCGGCGTTCGCCGAGCGGCTCGACGGCCGGCAGGCGGCAGCCGTAAAGCGGGTGCGGACGCAGCTGCGGGAGATCGAGCAGCTGCGCGGGGCGGCCCGGGTGGAGCTGGCCTCCCTGAAGTCGCGGCAGGCCGAGCTGAGCCGGCAGAAGCGGACCATCACCGAGAAGCTGGGCGAGGCGCGGCAACTGCTGGCCGGGCTGACGTGGAGCGAGCGGGCCGCGCTCGGCGTGGACGGGCGGGCGTCGCGGGACGCGGCGCGTGACCTGGGGCCGGTGCCGCTCGCGGTGTCGACCGCGATGGCCCCCGGCCCACGGGCGGCGGCCGCGTTGGCGTACGCGTACAGCAAGCTCGGCAGCCCCTATGTCTGGGGTGCGACAGGTCCTGACGCCTTCGACTGTTCCGGCCTGGTGCAGGCCGCGTACCGCTCGGCGGGAATCTCATTGCCGCGGACGACGTACGCCCAGATCGGCGCCGGACGCCGTGTCTCGCGCGCCGAACTCCTCCCCGGCGACCTGGTGTTCTTCTACTCGGGGGTCAGCCACGTGGGCATCTACGTGGGCAACGGCCAGATGATCCACGCGCCCAATCCGTCGGCGCCGGTCCGGCTCGCACCGATCGACCTGATGCCGTTCGCCGGGGCCACCCGGGTGGTGTGAGCCGCCCGCCCGTCAGCCGCACACCGAGCCGGCCGCGGCGCGGGGGCCGTCACACCAGCCGTCGTGCCGTCGCCCAGCGTGTCAGCTCGTGCCGGTTCGACAGCTGGAGCTTGCGCAGGACCGCGGAGACATGGGACTCGACCGTCTTCACCGAGATGAACAGCTGCTTGGCGATCTCCTTGTAGGCGTAACCGCGGGCGATCAGGCGCAACACCTCGCGCTCGCGCTGGGTGAGGCGGTCGAGGTCCTCGTCGACCGGCGGGGCGTCGGTCGAGGCGAAGGCGTCGAGGACGAAGCCGGCCAGACGGGGAGAGAACACCGCGTCGCCGTCCTGCACGCGGAAGACGGAGTCGACCAGATCCGAGCCGGTGATCGTCTTGGTGACATAGCCGCGCGCACCGCCGCGGATGACCCCGATCACGTCCTCCGCCGCGTCCGAGACGGACAGGGCGAGGAAGCGGACCGGCTGCTCCGCGTCGGCCATCTGGGGCGCGCACCGCCGCAGCACCTCGACCCCGCCGCCGCCCGGCAGATGGACGTCGAGCAGGACCACCTCGGGGCGGCTGGCGGTGATGACGCTCACCGCCTGGTCGACGTCCGCGGCCTCGCCGACGACCTCGACCCCGGTCCGCTCGGTCTGCCCGATCTCGGCCCGGACTCCCGTACGGAACATCCGGTGGTCGTCGACGAGCACGACCCGCACGCGCCGCTCTTCCGTGCCGCCCCCGCTCGCGCGCTCCGGCTCCGCCGGGCCGGCCGACTCGTTCGCGTCGCTCATGACGTCTTCTCCACCCTCTCCATCTCCAGCTCGACTTCCGTGCCGCCGCCGGGAACGGCGCGCAGCCGTGCCGTTCCGCCGTTGCGCTCCATACGGCCGATGATCGATTCTCTGACACCCATGCGGTCTGCGGGAATCGCGTCGAGGTCGAAGCCCGGGCCGCGGTCGCGGACGGAGACGAAGACCGTCCTTCCCTCGACCTCGGCGTAGACCTGGACAGCACCGCCCTCGCCACCGTACTTGGCGGCGTTCACCATCGCCTCGCGCGCGGCCTGCATCTGTGCGCCGATCCGTTCGTCGAGGGGGCAGTCACCGACGACGACGACCTCGATGGGCACGCCGTGCTTGTCCTCCACCTCCGCCGCGTTGCGCCGGACCGCCTCCGCGAGGGTGTCGGGCTCCTCGTCCTCGTCCTTGCCGGTGCCCTCGGGTTTGTAGAGCCAGGCGCGCAGGTCCCGCTCCTGGGCGCGGGCGAGGCGGCGCACCTCGCTCGCGTTCTCCGCGTTGCGCTGGATCAGGGTCAGGGTGTGCAGGACCGAGTCGTGGACGTGGGCGGCGACTTCCGCGCGCTCCTGGGCGCGGATGCGCATCAGGCGCTCCTCCGACAGGTCCTGGGTCATCCGGACGAGATACGGGCCCGCGAGCAGCGTGACGCCGACGAGGACCGCGAGCGCCGCCTGCAGGACCGACCCGAGGTGGGCCGCGGAACCCTGTAGCACGAAGATGCCGGAGACGCCCGCGGTGACCAGCAGGACACCGGCGGCGGCGCGGAGCAGGGTCAGGGTGCGCCGACGGCTGCCGACCTCCATCCAGCGGGCCCGCCGCGCGTTGTCCGCCTGGCGCCAGACCAGGGCGACACCCGCGGCGACGAGGACGGCGGGTATGAGGTACGCCTTGGCCGCGCCGCCGACGTTCACACTGCGCACGAAGGTCAGCGCCACGACGACCATGAGCAGCAGGGCGACGATCTGGCCCCGGTCGGGTCTGCGGGCGATCAGCCTTCGCCGGCCGTCCGGCGAGGTCTCGGTGCCGACCAGGGACGGGGAACGGCGGTCGTCGACACCGCCGACGCCGAGCGGGACGAAGAACCAGAACGCCGCGTACAGCAGCGCGCCCAGACCGTCCGCCGTCATCAGCCCGACGAAGACGAGGCGGACCCAGATCACGGGCAGGCCGAGGTGCCCGGCGAGCCCCCGCGCCACGCCCCCGAGCCAGCGTCCGTCGCTGCTGCGGTAGAGCTTGCGCGGCGGCCGCGGGTCGTCGAGGGGCCCTGCTGCGGCGTCCGGCATGCCATTGATGGTCACACGTACGGCGCACCGGGACATCAGGGTCGGGCCCCTAGACTCCCCTGATCTTCGAATTCGGCGATCGAACACTTCCCTCGCCGGCTGTCGGGGCAGATTTCAGGGTTCTGCCAGGGTCGTCCCGCCTGCCGCTGGGCCGCCGCGCCGGAGACCATGGACGCATGACGGATCAGCGGCGCGCGGCAGTGGGGCGGGGCCCCGGCCCGGGGCACGGCCCCGGCGCCGGGCCGGGCTCCGCCGTGAGGGGCGAGGCGCGCGCACCCGGGGACACGACCGTGCGGCAGGATGCGGCCGTGCGGGAGAGCCGGGCCAAGGACGGGGATGCGGGCGTGCACCGGAACGAGGAGAACTTCGGGGGCGCTCCGGTCCACGACGGGCACGACCGCGGCGGCACCGGCGCACCGCAGGGCCCGGGCCGGAGCGAGCCCGGGGACGCACCCACCGGAACGGCGGCCCGTGACCGCGCCGACGGCGGGAGCCCCTCCGGAGGTCCCGTAGGACCCGGGCACCCAGGCGCACCCGAAGGCGGACGTGGGCCCGAAGGCCTCGGCGCCCCTGGGCCGGCATCGGGAGCCGGACGCGGTCCGGGAAGCCCGGGTGGCCCCGGAGAAGGCGGAGGCGGGCCTGTCGGGCGCGGAGACGGGCCCCGGCGTGAGGACGGCCCGGAGGGTGCCGGCCCGGGCGCGGTCCGGAGTCATGGGCGTTTCCGGCGTGACCGGCAGTACAAGATGCTGGGAGGCGTCTGCTCCGGGCTGGCCCGGCAGTGCGACATGGACCCGGTGATCTTCCGCATCGTGCTCGCGGTGCTCTCCGCGACAGGTGGCCTCGGACTCATCTTCTACGGTTTCGTCTGGCTCCTCGTCCCGTACGAGGACGAGGAGGAGAACGAGATCCGCAAGCTGCTGACCGGCCGCGTCGACGGCCAGGGCCTGGCCGCGGTTCTGTTCGCGCTCGTGGGCTGCGGAGTCTTCCTGTCGATGCTCAGGAACGGTGGGGTGCTGACCTTCGCCGCCATCCTGTCCCTGCTCCTCGCCGGTGCGGGCTTCTGGTCACGGCAGCGCGGCGCCACCGACCCCGACCCGCTCGCCGCGCAGGCGGTGGCCGACGCCCCACCGGAGGCCACGGCGCCGCCCGTTGCCGCCTCCTACCCGTCCTGGTGGCGCGACCCCATCGTCAAGGACGGCACCCACGTGGGCGGCACCGGCTATCTGTGGGGTCCCAGCGACACCCCTGGCCGTGACATCGCCGCGGCCGTCGACAGCCCCCGGGGCTCGTCGTACGCCCAGCAGACACGGGACGCGGACCGGCCGAGGCTGCCCGGGCCGCGCTGGATCGGCGGCTGGGTGTTCCTGCTCGCCCTGCTGGCGGGCGGTCTCGGCACCGGTCTGACCTGGGACGGCCAGGCGCTGGGCACAAGCCTGCAGACGGGTCTGGCCAGTGCGCTCGCCGTGTTCGGCGTGGGAATCGCGATCAGCTCCTTCCTCGGGCGCACCGGGGCGGGCTCGATATTCATCGCGATAGTGACGGCGGGGCTGCTCGCCGCGTCGGTGGCCCTGCCGAAGGACATCAGCACGCACTGGACGCGCACGACATGGGCACCGGCCTCGGCGGCAGCCGTCCGGGAGAAGTACGACCTCGGCACCGGCGTCGGCACCCTGGACCTCAGCCGGCTGCGGCTCGCCAAGGGCGAGACCGTGACGACCCGGGCCGAGGTCGGGGTGGGCCGGCTGAAGGTGGTGGTCCCGAAGGACGTCGCGGTGGCGCTGAAGATCGACACAGGCATCGGCGACATTCAGCTGCCGGGTGATTCGGAGAAGGACGTGGACGTGGAACCGGGCCGGCACAAGCAGGTGACGCTCGATCCCGTGCCGGGGACGAAGAAGGCGGCCGCACTCCGCCTCGGCCTGGAGGTCGGCTTGGGACAGGTGGAGGTGACCCGTGCTGCGTCATGAGTTCCAGCCCGGCCGGCTGGTGGCCGGCATGGCCCTGACCGGCGCGGGCGTCGTCTACCTCGGCGACGCGAACGGCGCTTGGACGACGCCGTGGTTCGCGCTCGTCCCACTGATCTGCGGGGGCCTCTGTCTCGCGGCCGTGAGCGGCCTGCTGGCCCGTGCGCTACGCAGGTCCCGCCCGGTCCGCGGGAAACCGCGTGCCGAGCGGGACGGAGCGACGACCCCGTAGCTCCGGAGTGGATCCGGAGTACGCGTGGGTCCGTCGGGTTTGGCCCCGGATGGCTCCGGAGCACGCGTCCTACCGGTACGCGTTCGCGCGTTGCCGCCGTCGGGTACGGATGGCCGCGTCCAGGGAGAGCACCGGGGCACCGGCGAGCACCAGGGGGATCCAGGCCATCAGATAGGCGAGGTCGTTGCCGTAGTAGTAGGGGCTCGAGGCCCAGCTCACGGTCAGCCACAGGCTCAGCGAGATGAGCGCACCGCCGAACGCCGCCAGGCGGGACAGCAGTCCGATGAGCGTGCCGATGCCGACGGCGAGTTCACCGAAGGCTATGGCGTAACCGAAGCCCACGGGACTCTTCAGCGCCAGGTCGACCAGGGCGGGGATCGCCGAGGTGTCCCGTACGGAGTGCATCAGGTCGCCGATCGAGCCGGCGCCCGAGCTGTGCATGAAGGCACTGCTGGTGAGTTTGTCCAGGCCCGCGTATATGAAGGTGACACCGAGGAAGATGCGCAGAGGTAGCAGCGCATACCGCGTGGCGCTGTCCCGCCAGTCGCGGCGCTCGTCCAGATAGGAGGTGTGGGAGTCCATGCGAATGCCGTGAGTCATCGTGTCCGCCGCCTCTCGCCCGCCCTGCCGTTGACTCCGCAACAGACCATACGTAGGAACGGGGGCGCGCGCTCAACTGCTGGGCGCTGAATTTTCCTGCTTTCCGTGCTTGCGACATCCGGCCCCGGTCGTTCCAGCCGGCTCCGAGCGGCCCGGCCCTGTCGGGCCACACGCCTGGCCTCGCCGCACTGGGGCGGACCCGCGGCTATCCGTCAGCGGCGCACCGGGACAGCGGAAGGGACCCTGCCGACCTATCCCCCAGCTCAGCCGATATTCAGACCGCAGGCCTAGGCCACTCGACCGACGGCCGGCCGCTGCGGCCGGACCTGCCGACGCGGCGCCGACCCGGCCCCGGCAGCGACTGCGGCTCGCCTTGGAGCAGGACGCGTCACCGCGTCATGGTGGTCGTCACTCCGTGACGTCGATGGCCACCGGGTTCGTCTCGACTCCCGCGGCCGTCACCACGTGGACCTCGACCCTGCCGGGCTCGACGTCCGCCGGGACCGGGACCGTCAGGAGCGAGTCGGTCGGGTTGCTGAAGCCGCCCGCGACCGGGACGAGGGGTACGTGGACATGGACCGCGCCTATGCGGACCACCATCCGGGCGAGCCGGTCCGCTCTCTGGGCACCGGGCGGTACGAAGCCGGCGCCGCGGATCTCGATGTCGTCGCCCGTGCGGATCGGCGCGTCCAGGTCGCCCGCCTCCCGCGCTCGCACCACCGAGAGAATCACCGGACGGCCGCCCTCGGCGTACTTCCCGGCGAGGTAGGTGGCCGCCGAGACCAGGACCAGCAGGGCGAGGCCCCAGGGCAGATCCGGGAGCCGGTCGGGACGGCGGGCCAGTCGTACCGCCGCGAACACCAGGGCGACCGCGCTGATCACGACGTACTGGATGTCCGTGAAGCTGCCCCGCCCCGAGTCGTCGGTCAGCAGGTCCGCCGCCCGCGGCCGGTCGGCGCGTACCTTCTGCAGACGCTGGCCGAGCACACGCAGTCCGACCACCCGCCGGACCACCACGGCGATCCCGCACACCACGGCGACCACGGACACCACACCCACCCCGCGCGCGAGGTCGAGCCCGGCGATCAGCGCATCGCGCTTGTCGTGCGTCGAGGCCGCCGCCAGCTCGGTGGCCAGCACCAGCACCGCGTACACCACGAACAGCACCCAGCTCGCCGCCAGCGCACGCGAGGTCGACAGCCGGTTGTCCTCCCCGACGAGGGGCGCGATCACCCCGCCGCGTGCCCGGTGCAGATACCCCGCGCCGGTCAGTGCGGCGCCCACCAGCACGGCCGCGACCAGCCCCGCCGTCCGTGCCAGGGTCCACCCCGCGCCGATGGCCGTCAGCGCCTGCGCCAGCAGCAGGACACCCACCGCGCCCCACACCCAGGCCGCCGTATGCCGCCACAGCCGGCCGAGCCATGCCTCGCCGTCGGCCCGGCCGCGCTCGGCCACAAGGTCGGCGGACTGGGTCAGCTCGTCGGACACCCACTGGCGGGACGCGGACGCGGAGTGCGCGACCGCCGCCGGCAACCCCCGCCCGGAGGCGAACTCCTCACGCTTGGCGAGGAATTCGGCGACCGCACGCCGGTGCCCCTCGCGTACACCGTGCGGGCAGTCCCCGCAGGTGCAGCCACCCTCGTGCGCACCCGGGCCGCTGCCACCCGCGCCCTGCCTCGCCTCCTGCACCGCCACGCCCGCTGCCGCCTTCCCCGCGCCAGTTCGCCGAACCGCCCCCGCCCGCGCAACTGGCAGACGATGACAGCGCATTGTGCCGTACGGAACAGACCCCGCGTCCGCCAGGTCCGGTCAGGAGGGGTGAAACAGCGAGCCCCCGGTTGACCGTCGCCCGGAAGCCGCCTCCGCCCATCCGCGCGGCGGACCACAGCGAGCGCCTGGAACCCGCCTCAGCGGGCCGGGGAACCGCTGTCAGCTGAGCAGATCGGGTTCGCTCCGGGTGATGTCCTGCCACAGGGGCTGGTAGTTGATCCAGCCCACCAGGTCGCCGCCGAGCTGCTCGCGCGTCGCCACCGCCTGCCGGTGGTCGATCAGGACCGGCCGTCCCGCCGCCCTCGCGGTGAGCTGCACCTGGCAGGAGCGTTCCATCGACAGGAACCACCAGGCCGCCGCGTCCACCGAGTCGCCGACGGTCAGCAGCCCGTGGTTGCGCAGGACCAGCGCCTTGCGGCTGGCGAGCGCGGTCGCGATCCGGCGGCCTTCCTCGGCGTCCACGGTGACGCCGGTGTAGTCGTCGTAGACGGCGTGGTCCTCGTAGAAGGCGCAGGACTCCTGGGTGATGGGATCCAGCAGATCGCCGAGCGCCGCGAGGGCACGCCCGTGCACCGAGTGGCAGTGGGCGACGGCGACGACGTCCGGGCGGGCGGCATGGACCTGGGCGTGCACGGTGAAGGCCGCCTGGTTCACGTGGTGGCTGCCCTCGATCACCTGCCCGTCCTGGTTGGCCAGCACGAGGTCGCTCACGGTGACGTGCCGGAAGGGCATCCCGAACGGATTGACCCAGAAGCAGTCGGTGAACTCCGGGTCGCGAGCGGTGATGTGCCCGGAGACCCCGTCCTCGAATCCGAGCCTTCCGAAGATCCGCAGCGCTCCGGCCAGCCGCTCCTTGCGGTGCTGCCGTTCGTCGGCCGCCGATTCGTGCATCGGCGGCATGGCGAACCGCAGCTGGTCGGTGGGCAGTGGAAGCGGCGGGGTCGGCCCGTGCATTCGTCCTCCAGCACTGGGTTCCTGTACGGAGCGGAAAGTTACCGCCGGTCCCCGCAGGAAAACAGGGTCGTTCAGTGAAGGTGGTGCGCAACCGTTACGCGCGGTGGGGGCGCGGTCGCTCCCGGCACCGTCGCACGCCACGTCTCCCTCGTCGAAATACCTGACAGAAGTTGTCGGGTATAGACGAGAGACTCCTTCGTATGAGCGCTGTCAGCCCCATGGGCCCCGTGAGCTGGTCTGCATTCGTCGCCGCCGCACCGGATCTCGCCCGGACCGTCGAGGAGCGGTTCGGCGCCTTCACCCACCACGTCCTCTCGACCCTGCGCAAGGACGGTTCCCCGCGTACCTCCGGCATGGAGGTCCGCTTCCTGAACGGCGAGCTGTGGCTGGGCATGATGCCGGACTCGCTGAAGGCGCTCGACCTGCGCCGCGACCCGCGCCTCGCGCTCCAGGCGAATCCCGGGGCGGGGACGGAGATGGGCGGCGGTGATGTGCGGATCAGCGGGCGGGCGCACGAGGTCGAGGACGCGGAGACGAGGGCCGCGTATGTGCAGAAGGTGGAACCGCCGGAGCCGTTCCACCTTTTCCGCACCGAGCTGACGGAGGTCGTACGGACCTACGTCGAGGACGACACCTATCTGGTCGTCGAGATCTGGAAGCCCGGAGAGCCGGTGCGCACCGTCCGGCGGAGGTGAGCCGCGGGGCTCACTCCCACTCGATGGTCCCCGGCGGCTTCGAGGTCACGTCGAGGACGACGCGGTTGACGTCACGGACCTCGTTCGTGATCCGGGTGGAGATCTTCGCCAGCACGTCGTACGGCAGCCGGGACCAGTCGGCGGTCATGGCGTCCTCGGACGAGACCGGGCGCAGCACGATCGGGTGGCCGTACGTCCGGCCGTCGCCCTGGACGCCGACGCTGCGGACGTCGGCGAGCAGGACCACCGGGCACTGCCAGATCTCGCGGTCGAGGCCGGCCGCGGTCAGCTCCTCGCGGGCGATGGCGTCGGCGTCGCGGAGCAGGTCGAGCCGCTCCTTGGTGACCTCGCCGACGATGCGGATGCCGAGGCCCGGGCCCGGGAAGGGCTGGCGCTGGACGATCTCCTCCGGGAGCCCGAGCTCCTGGCCGACCATCCGGACCTCGTCCTTGAACAGCTTGCGCAGCGGCTCGACCAGCTTGAACTCGAGGTCCTCGGGGAGGCCGCCCACGTTGTGGTGGGACTTGATGTTGGCCGTGCCGCTACCGCCGCCGGACTCGACCACGTCCGGGTACAGCGTGCCCTGGACGAGGAACTCGACCGCGGGACCCTCGTCCGCGATGATCTCGGCCTGGGCCTGCTCGAAGACCCGGATGAACTCACGGCCGATGATCTTCCGCTTCTCCTCGGGGTCGGAGACGCCCTTGAGCGCGGTGAGGAACCTCTCCTCCGCGTCGACGACCTTCAGCTGGACGCCGGTGGCCGCGACGAAGTCCTTCTCGACCTGCTCCGTCTCCCCCTTGCGCATCAGGCCGTGGTCGACGTACACGCAGGTCAGCTGGGAGCCGATGGCCTTCTGCACCAGGGCGGCGGCGACGGCGGAGTCCACGCCGCCGGACAGACCGCAGATCGCCCGCTTGTCGCCGACCAGCTCGCGGATCGCCTCGACCTGCTCCTCGATCACACTGCCCGTGGTCCAGGTCGGGGTCAGGCCCGCGCCGCGGTAGAGGAAGTGCTCCAGCACCTGCTGGCCGTGCGTGGAGTGCATGACCTCGGGGTGGTACTGGACGCCGTAGAGCTTCTGCTCGTCGTCCTCGAAGGCGGCGACCGGCACGACGTCCGTGGACGCGGTGACGGTGAAGCCCTCGGGGGCCGCGGAGCAGGCGTCGCCGTGGGACATCCAGACGGACTGGTCGGCAGGGGTGCCCTCGAAGAGGGTGGAGGACGGCCGCGAGACCGTCATGGCCGTCCCGCCGTACTCGCGCGCACCCGTGTTGTCGACCCTGCCGCCGAGGGCCTGGGCCATCAGCTGGAAGCCGTAGCACATGCCGAAGACGGGGACGCCGGCCTCGAACAGGGAGCGGTCGACGGTGGGGGCGCCCTCCTCGTAGACCGACGAGGGGCCGCCGGAGAGGATGATGGCCGCCGGGTTCTTGGCGAGCATCTCCTCGACCGGCATGGTGCTCGGCACGATCTCGCTGTAGACCCGGGCCTCGCGGACGCGACGGGCGATGAGCTGGGCGTACTGCGCGCCGAAGTCGACGACCAGGACGGTGTCGGGGGCGGCGGCAGCGGAGGTCGCTGATGACACAGGGTGCCTTCCGGCGGTGGGGCGGGGGTCTCGGTACCGATTCTAACGGGGTGCTTGCGGGACACCTCCCGTCTCACCATCCGGCCCCGGTTGGACACCGCCTGTGCCCGGGGCATACTGGGTCCATGCTCACCCAGTACGCGTTCGTCTTTACCTATGGCAACCGGCCCACCGGCTGCCATGGTCGTGCTGCTTGAGCTACTGACAAGCGACTTCCCAGGCGCCCCGGGCCGATACGGTCCGGGGCGCCTGACGTTTGCGGACCGTACCGATCCGGGGCTCCTCATCCCGACACCGAGGAGATCCCCGTGACGACCGCCACCACCGAGCAGAGGGCCACCGAGAAGACCGGCGCCCGTACCTCCGAGGCCGCCGATGTGATCACCGGCGCCCGCGAGCGCATCGATGCGCTCGACGACCGCATCATCGGCCTCATCCAGGAGCGCATGGCGGTCTCCGGCGTGATCCAGGAAGCCCGCATCGGCTCCGGCGGCCGGCGCGTGAACCTCGCCCGCGAGATGGAGATCCTCAGCCACTACCGGGACGCTCTCGGCAAGCCGGGCACCGCCCTCGCCATGACCCTGCTCGAGCTGTGCCGGGGCCGCGTCTGACGACCGGCCGGCCACCCCGTGATGCGACGGACGTCCGGCGCACTCACGTTCGCACGCCCTCTCACCCGTACGGCGCGTGACCGGTCTCACGCGCACTTCGTTGTTCTCGGTGTCCGTGCCAGCCAGGGGCGGGCCCGAAAGAACCACGCGTGGCTCCGCTGGGGCGATGAGACGTGCGGATCGAGCCGTGCGTCGTGGGACCTCGCCCCAGGGTTGTGACCGGACGGCAGGGGACAGCAGCCCGGTCACCAGAGAACGGTCGGCTCCGGGGACGCCCGGAGCCGACCGGCGGAATCAGACAACCGCACCGCTCCCGCACCCGGCTTCCCCGGTCGGCACCAGGCGCGCGCCCCGAGCATGCCGGGCGCACCCGAGCGGTCACACAGACAAGCGGCGTAGCCCCCCGGCGCCGCTCCGGGTACCGACGCTGCCCTGACGTCGGTGCCGACGGAGAAGGGCCCCGCGGATTCTTCTCGCCCCCCGGCCATGTGCGGCCGTACGCGAGGACCCCGCCGCGGGGCCCTTCGCTTGCCCTCGGGCGCGGGCGATCGCACGCCCCAGCGGATTGTGACCCAGGCCACATAAAGAACGTGTGAATACGTTGCAACCGTTCACGGGCTTCGCAGGTCACACCTACCGAATCGTGGGCCACAGCCGCGCCCCACACGCGGAGGCCTCCCCGAACCATGCCGCGCCGTCGCGGCATGCCTGACTTTCGAGGTCTTCATGAAGTTTCGCCGTGCACTGGCCGCCGCTGCCGCGACGGCTGCCATAGCCCCGCTCGCACTGTTGTCCGCTCCGGCGGCGTTCGCGGACGAAACGCCCACGACCCCCGCCGCCGCGACGGAGACCACGGGCACCGAGTCGCCGACCAGCCCCGCGCCGGACACCAGCACGACGACGCCGGCCGGCGAGGAGTCCACGGCGACGTCCTCGTCGAGCGCGACCGCCGTGGCCCCCGCGGGCCAGTCGTCCGCGTCCTCGTCCTCGTCGGGCACCCCGTCGGCCACGCCCACCGAGAGCGCGGTGCCCACCGCCGAGCCGACCCCCTGCACCGACGAAGAGGTCGACCCCGACTCCCAGCTGTCCCTCGCCGTCTCCGGCCTGCCGGGCAAGATCGTCGCGGGCAGCGGCTGGCACAACTTCACCCTGACCGCGTCGAACCACAGCGACCAGTCCCTCGGCCAGGTGGAGTGGCTCGCGCTCATCGACAACGACACGGCGAGCGACGACGAGAAGGACTGGCTGAGCACCTACGCCCTGCTCGAGTACTTCGACCCGACGACCAAGTCCTGGCAGTCCGTCGCGGACGAGATCGGCAACGGCGTCTACTTCGGTGAGACGAACCTCGGCCCCAAGCAGACGGTCGACATCAAGCTGCGGGTCAACATCACCGCGAAGGCCCCCGCCGGCGAGGGCTACAGCGTGGGCCTGGGCGGATACGTGGACCAGGAGAAGAACTGCGTGCACAGCGCGTTCGCCATCTACACGTTCACCGTCCTGAAGCCTGGCAGCGACAACGAGAACCCGGGTCAGGCCAAGCCCGGCAAGGGCGACAAGCCGTCCGGCGGCAAGGAGCCGCAGGGCGGCGCCAAGGAGATTCCGGCCACCGGCAGCCTCGCCTCCACCGGTTCGTCCTCCGCGCTTCCGACCATCGCCCTCGTCGGCGGTGTCGCGGTCGTCGCCGGTGGCGGTGTGGTGTTCGCCCTGCGTCGCCGCAAGACGGGTGGCCAGGCCGCGTAAGGCCTGCGGACCCGCACACAAACTGCGTCAGGCGTCCCGTACGCCTCGCACACAAGAGAGAAGGACCTGAGCTCGGAGGGGGGCACAGGTCCTTCTTTCTTTCACCTTGCGCGGCGGTGTCGTCCGCCGGCGCGGTCGCTACTTCTTCGGCGGCACCGCCGGCATGCCCAGGAACGGCAGGCGTAGCGCGCCGAAGGCCTCCGCCGGGACCGCCGGCGCCGTCGGTTCGACCGCCTTCAGCCGCTCGTAGGTCCCCTGCGCCGGACGCGGGTCCTCGTCGCCCTTGTTCGGCCAGTACGACATCGCCCGCTCGGCCTGAGCGGTGATCGTCAGCGACGGGTTGACGCCGAGGTTCGCCGAGACCGCCGCACCGTCGACCACCGAGATGCCGGGGTGACCGTAGAGCCGGTGGTAGGGGTCGATCACGCCCGTCTCCCGCGAGGAGCCGATCGGGCAGCCGCCGAGGAAGTGGGCCGTCAGCGGGGTGCCCATCAGTTCACCGACGTTCGAGCCGGGGAAACCGTTGATCTCGGCGGCGAGGGCCGCGGCGCCCTCCGAGGCGGCCCTGATCTGCTTGGGGTTGGGGGAACCGTGGCCCTGGCGCGCGGTCAGCAGACCCTTGCCCACTCCGTTCGGCTTCAGGTACGTCGTCAGGGAGTTGTCCAGCGACTGCATCACCAGGCCGATGATGGTCCGCTCCGACCAGCGGCGGTTGGAGAGGGAGCGCAGGACGAGGACGGGGTGGCGGGCGGCGTTGCGCAGCCAGGCCGCCGCCCTCGACGAGCCGTCGGCGTAGGGGACCTGGAGTATCGAAAGGCCGCCCATCGAGTTGGAGCCCTTGCCGTAGCGGACCGGCTCGATATGGGTGTTCTCGTCGGGGTGGATCGAGGACGTGATGGCGACACCGCGCGTGAAGTCGGCCTTCGGCTCGCCCGTGGCCTTGCGGTAGCGCCGGTTGTCGGTCTGCGCCCCGACCAGCGCCTCGGAGTTGGTGCGGGTCAGTTCACCCAGGCGGTCGGAGAGGTACGGCAGTTGCCCGGCCGCCTTCATCCGGTGCAGCAGGGTCTGGGTGCCGTAGGTACCGGCGGCGAGGACGACCCGGCGGGCCGTGAAGAGCTTCCCCCGGCCCTTGCGGCGGTCGTCGGTGGGAAGGGTGGCGACCGCGTACCCGCCCCGCGAGTCGTCCGTGACCGACACGACGGTCGTCATGGGGTGCACGACCGCGCCCGCCTTCTCGGCGAGGTAGAGGTAGTTCTCGTTCAGGGTGTTCTTCGCACCGTGACGGCAGCCCGTCATGCACTCGCCGCACTCGGTGCAGGCCTTGCGCTCCGGTCCCACGCCGCCGAAGTAGGGGTCCGCGACCTGCTGCCCCGGCTTGCCCTTCGCGGAGCCGTCGGCGTCCTCGCCGTCGCCGAAGAACACCCCGACCGGCGCCATGTGGAAGGTGTCGCCCACGCCCATCCGCTCCGCCGCCGCCTTCAGGTGCACGTCGGACAGGGTCATGGTCGGGTTGAGCCGGACACCGAGCATGCGCTGCGCCTGGTCGTAGTACGGCTTCAGCTCCTCGTGCCAGTCGGTGATGTCCCGCCACTGCGGGTCGTCGAAGAAGGCCTTCGGCGGTACGTACAGGGTGTTGGCGTAGTTGAGGGAGCCGCCGCCGACCCCGGCGCCCGCCAGCACCATCACGTTCCCCAGCAGATGGATGCGCTGGATCCCGTACATGCCGAACGCGGGGGCCCAGAGGTAGTTCTTCAGGTCCCAGGAGTTCTTCGGCAGGGAATCACGGGTGAAACGGCGGCCGGCCTCCAGGACGCCGACCCGGTAGCCCTTCTCGGTCAGACGGAGCGCGGAGACGGATCCGCCGAACCCCGACCCCACGACGATGACGTCGTAGTCGTACCCGTCCTCGTCCCGGGCCTGGACAGACTTCTCCTGCGACACGTGCTCTCCTCGTTGAGAACGGGTGTGGTTCTGCGGAAACCGTCGTGGTCTAGCGGAGGCGGAACGCCTTCATCAGCTTCAGGCTGCGGCTCATCAGCGCCGCGTACTTCTCGTCGTCCATGCCGAGCGAGGGGGCCATCGGCAGCAGTCTCTGGTGGGCGACGGTCTGGGCCTCGGTGTACTTGAGGATGCCCTCGGAACCGTGGCGGCGACCGAGACCGGAGTCCTTCATGCCGCCCATCGGGGACTGGACGCTGCCGTACGCGGACGCGTAGCCCTCGTTGACGTTGACCGTGCCGGTGCGCAGCCGGGCGGCGATCGCGCGGCCGCGCCGGCCGTCCTTCGTCCAGACCGAGGAGTTCAGGCCGTACGGGGTGGCGTTGGCACGCTCCACCGCCTCGTCCTCCGTCGTGAAGCGGTAGATCGACACGACCGGGCCGAAGGTCTCCTCCGCGCACACCGACATCGGTGCCTCGACACCGTCCAGGATGGTGGGTTCGAAGAAGAAGGGACCGATGTCGGGGCGCGCCACTCCGCCGGCCAGGACCTTGGCGCCCTTGGCGACGGCCTCCTCGACGTGCCGGCTCACGGTCTCCAGCTGCCGCTCGCCGACGAGCGAGCCCATCTCCGCGCCGTACGCGAGGGAGCTGCCGAGCCGCATGGCCTTGGTGCGGGCCACGAACCGCTCCACGAAGGCGTCCGCGATCGACTCGTGGACGTACAACCGCTCGATGGAGATGCAGAGTTGACCCGCCGAGGAGAAGCAGGCGCGCACGGCGCCGACGGCCGCCTTCTCGATGTCGGCGTCCTCGAGGACCAGCATGGCGTTCTTGCCGCCGAGTTCGAGCGAGACGCCGACGAGACGGGCGGCGGCGCCCTGCGCGACCTCGCGGCCGGTGCGGGTGGAGCCGGTGAAGGAGACATAGTCGGCGTGCCGGACGACCTCCGGTCCGACGACCGGACCGTCGCCGATGACGACCTGGAAGACGTCGGCGGGCAGCCCGGCCTCGATCAGCAGGTCGCGGGCCCACAGCGCGGTCAGGCACGTCTCCGTGTCGGGCTTCATCACGACGGCGTTGCCCGCGACGAAGGCCGGGAGCGCGTCGCCGACCGACAGCTCCAGCGGGTAGTTCCAGGGGGCGATCTGACCGACGACGCCACGCGGGTGGCGCAGTTCGGTGACCCGCGTCAGCGTGGGCACGGCGCCGGTGTGCCGCTTGGGTTTCAGATACGAGGAGGCCATGCGGCCGTAGTGCCGGGCCGCGACGGCGACGGCCTGGACCTCCTCGTGGGCGTGGAGCCGGGCCTTGCCGGTCTCCAGCTGGATCAGGTCGAGGACCTCGGCCTGCCGCTCCAGCACCAGGTCATGGAAACGGAGCAGCACGGCGGCGCGCTGCCGTACGGGAGTGGCCCCCCAGGCCTGCTGGGCCGTGCGGGCCCGGGCGAACGCCTCCGCCACGTCCTCGGGGGTGGACTCGGGCAGGTCGGCCAGCTTCTCGCCGGTGAACGGCGTGTGGTTGGCGGTGCGGCCGGAGCCGGCCACGCCCTTGGTGAGCTGGGCGACCAGCTCCGGGGTGACCACGTCGACGGCGGTGCGGGCGCCGGCGGGGGCGGGTGCGAGAGGGTTCGTGCCGGCCGTGCCCGCACCGGTCGTGTCGGTGGCCTTCTCCGGGGCCTGGGAGTCCGTCATGACGCGCAGGGTATGCCGGGCCGGGGCGTTTGGGTACCCGTCGGTAACGGGCTTTCACGGGGTGTCCACACCGCGCCAGTGATCGCTGGCAGCAAACCCGCTGATCAGGGCGTTGTCAGGAGCCCAGCGTGCTGATGCCGACTTTCAGACGGGCACGGGCGCCCGTGAACAAAGACATGCCCCGTCTCTCCTCCGCGGTGCCTCTGGGCATGTCGACGCGCAGCGTGTAGTGCTCCCCGGCGGGGGTGACGATGAGCAGTTGCAGGACCCGGAACCGGTGCCGCCGTGCCGTGTAGATGGTGTCGGTGAGCATGGCCTCGTCGCCATGGAAGTTCGTCGGCTTGTAGAGCGTGGTCGCGTCGTCGCCGGACCAGGCGGCGGTCTCCTGCCGGGCCCAGGCCCGGAGCGGGGCGAGGGCGTTCTCCTCACGGGTCAGTCGGAGCTTGAGGTCGTCGTCTCCGTAGGTCACCGCGCGGTCCGTCGACGTCCGGCGCGGGGTGCCGGCAGGCACGGACACGATCGCGTCGAGCCGTCGCTCGCGATGGGCCGTCCAGGTGCCGGTGGCGGGACCCGGGGAGGTGACGGCGGGAGCCGAGTTGTAGGTGGCGGTGTGTTCCGTGGCCGAGCCGTCGGCGGTCCGGGCCAACAAGTCGGCCGCGCCCAGCCCCAGGCCGCCCAGGAGGAGAGCGCCGAGGAGCATGGTGGAGAAGGGCCGGTGAGAGGAGCCGCGGCGCCCCGGCGCGCGGCGCTCGGGGGCGGTCCGCGGCTCGGGGACCGGTATGGACTCCCGTTCGGAAGCCGAGCCGACGCCGGCGGAAGCCCCGGAGCCCTGCTCGCCCGTCAGCCGCAACGTGCCCGTGTCGTCCGTGAGTTTCCGCGGACCGGAGGCCTCCTGCGCTTCGGGTACCTCGCCGTATGCCGTGTCCGGTACGGGGCGCCCCTCGGCCACCGCCTCCAGTACCGTCGCGGCCTGCTCCGCGCCCGGCCGCCGCGACGATTCCTTCCGCAGCAGCGCTACGAGGAGCGGCGCGAGCGGCCCTGCCTGCCTGGGCTCGGGCGGAGCGGCGGCGAGGATCGCGGCGAGCGTGGCCTCCGGCGTCGTACGGCGGAACGGGGACGACCCCTCGACGGCGGCGTACAGCAGCACGCCCAGCGACCAGAAGTCGGAAGCGGGGCCCGCGGCGCCCGGGCCGGACATCCGCTCGGGGGCGATGAACTCCAGCGAGCCGACGAACTCGCCGCTCATGGTGAGGGATTCCTCGCCCTGGATATGAGCGATGCCGAAGTCGGTGAGGACGACACGGCCGTGCGGGCCGAGCAGCACGTTGGCGGGCTTCACATCGCGATGCACGATGCCGACGGCGTGGGCGGCGCGCAGCGCGCCGAGGACGGCGAGGCCGATCCGCGCGGCCTCGGCGGGTTCGAGAGGGCCGCGCCGGAGCACTTCGTGCAGCGATTGACCGCGGATCAGCTCCATGACGATCCAGGGCAGTCCGTCCTCGACGACGACGTCGTGGATGGAGACGGCGCAGGGATGGTCGACGTGGGCGGCGGCCCGGGCCTCGCGGTAGAGCCGGTGGGCGGCGCGCTGGTGGCCCTCGTCCTCGGGATCCCCAGCAAGCTGGGGCTGTTTGACGGCGACGTCCCGCTCGACCAGTTCGTCGTGCGCCCGCCACACCGTGCCCATGCCGCCGGAGCCGATGCGCTCGATCAGCCGGTAGCGTCCGCCGACCAGCCGCCCCTCCGCGCCCGTGCGGCACCCGCCGTTGCTCATGCCCCATGAGTATCGCGGGAGGGCGCCCACTTGTCGACGCGGGTCGTGGAGCGGGCGCCGCCACGGTGCGGTGCGGACCGCTCAGAGCCTGTCGATGTCCAGGTTCGCCATGGCCGCGCGCGCCACCTCGCGGCCCCGGTCCGTGAAGTCGCCCTTGCCCGGGTAGCTGACCGTGAGCTTGTACATGTCGCCCGCGGAGTTCTTGTAGTAGAAGATCTGCAGTTCGCGGGGCCGGGGATTCTGGCTGTCGTTCGTCGTGTAGGAGACCGTGTTCTCGGCGGCCTGCTTGCCCTGGTACGCGGTCTCCTTCGGTTCGGTCTTCTTCGGGCCCGCGGCCATGGCCAGCTCATAGGCGCCGGTGTCCTTGAACTCGCCGTTGTCGGCGTGCATCTCGGCGGCCGAGGAGTCCTTGATCTGGTGGGAGGAGTCCTCGGACTTCCTCGCGAGGTGCAGTCCGATCCAGATGCTGCCGCTCCAGTCGGTGTACGTCACCCAGTTCTTGTCGGTGTCGTCCTTCCCGGGCCTGGTCACCTGGTAGTCCGCGGGCACCGCGAGCGTCGCGCCCAGTGCCTCGGCCCGGCGCTGCTGCCAGCCGTCCGGCAGCGGTCCCGCGAACGGGTCGGCGAGGACGAGGTACGCCGCCACCGCCACCCCGACCACCGCGGCGCCGATCCCGAGCAGTGCCTTGCGGCCGAGGCGGACGCCCCCGCCACCGGGGACGGGGACGGCCGGCTGGGTCGGCGGGACCGGCCGCGGTTCTTTCGCCGCCTCTCGCAGGACCCGGCGGACCTCGGCAGCGTCCGGGCGGCGCGCCGGGTCCTTCTGCAGCAGGCCGTCGATGGCCTCGGCGAGCGGACCCCGGCCCGACGCCGGGGCGGCGGGCGTGGAGTGGAGGACGGACTGGAGGGTGGCGGGCGTGTTGGTGCGGCGGAACGGCGAGACGCCCTCCGTCGCCGCGTACAGCACCACGCCCAGCGACCACAGGTCGGAGGCCGGGCCAGGACGGTGGCCCAGCACCCGCTCGGGCGCGATGTACTCGGGCGAGCCGACGAAGCCGCCCGTGTCCGTCAGGTTCGTCTCGCCCTCGATCTGCGCGATGCCGAAGTCGGTGAGGACGACCCGGTCGTACCGGCCGAGCAGCACGTTGTCGGGCTTCACGTCGCGGTGCAGGATGCCCGCCGTGTGCGCGGCCTCCAGCGCGCCGAGCACCTCGAGGCCGATCCTCGCGGCCTCGCGCACCCCGAGCGTGCCCTCCTGGAGCACATCGCCCAGGGAGCGGCCGCGCACCAGCTCCATCACGATCCACGGCCTGCCGTCGACCACCGCCACGTCGTGCACGTCGACGACGGCCGGGTGGTCGAGGCGCGCGGCGGCCCGGGCCTCACGGCGCATCCGCTCGTAGACGTTGGCCTGTTCCCGTTCGGGAAGGTGGCCGGGGATCCGGGGTTCCTTGACGGCGACCTCGCGGTCCACGGTCTCGTCCTTGGCCCGCCACACCGTGCCCATGCCACCGTGGCCGAGCTTGGCGAGCAGCCGGTAGCGTCCGGCGATCAGCCGCCCGGCCCCGGGGTCCTCCGCCCGGTCGGGCACGACCTGGGTGGGGACCGCCTGGGGCTGCGCGTCCGCCGGTGCGGACTGCGGCCGCGCGTACGGGTTCCCCGGATACGGCACGGCCGGCCGTGGCGGTTGCAGTCCGAAACTCGTCGTCTCGTCGGACCGGTGCGGCCCTCCCCCGTTGCTGCTCATGCGTTCATCCTCATACGAGGGCCCTTCGGCAGCCACCCCTGCCCGGTACCGGTCACAGATCCGTGACCCACCGCGCAACTCGTCTCCGGTTCACGCCAGTACGAACGCGGCGCGGCCGGACTGCGCGGCTACGAACGCGCCCTGGCCGAACTGCGCGGCCACGAATGCGGCAGCCGTACTACGCCGGTACGAACGTGTCGACCGCCACGTCGAAGTACTCCTTCGCCTCCCGTACCTTCCCGACCGGCGCCGACACCCAGACGTCGTACATCCGGCCGTTCTCCTCCCAGCACAGGTCGTAGGTGTGCCGCGGTCCCTCGGCTGCCGTGAAACCGTCCCAGGTGAACTCCCACAGCGCGGCCGAATTCCCGCGGTGCGACGTCCCGGTGACCCGGCCGTCGCGATAACCGGGGTTGTCGGCCGGCCCTTTGGCGTCCGCGCTCCGCATCACCGCGAGGGGGCCGCCTGTTTCGCGATCGGTGGCCTTGATGCCGATGCGGAAGGTCTGCCCGGGCGACATGTAGAAGATCCGCTCGCCCTGGGGGGCCCGAGTGAACCCCTCCGGCACGGCGAGCGAGAACCCGTCCGGATCCTGGACCGACCGGTACCCGGAGGGAGCCGTGCGGGGCGCGCGCGGTGCCGAAGCCGGTCCCGAGGACGGCGACTTCGTCACCGTCACGGTGGGCGCGGGCGAGGGCCCCGTGGCCGGAGAACTCGACGGACGGGTGCTCGGAGATGTGCCCGGCGGTCCCGAACTCGCGGGCATCCCACCGCCGTTGCCGCCGTCGCGGATCAGCAACGTCGCCGCCGAGACGCCCGCACCCGCCATCGCGGCGACGAGGGCGGCCGCGATGAGCATGCCGCGGGCGGAGGTTCCACCGGGCCGCGGCACCGCGCCCACCGACGGTGTCGCCGACTCGGGTGCCTCCCGCGAGGGTGCCGCGCGCCGGGGGATGTCCCCCTGTGTCGGCGTGTACGCCACCGGCACGCGTGGCGTACGTCCGGTCTCCAGGAACTCCTGGAGCAGCCGCTCGGCCTCCGCCGCGTCCAGGCGCCGGTCCGGATCGCGCTCCAGCAGCCCTCGCACCACGGGCAGGATCGGCTGGGCCTGCGCGGGCGGACGGATCTCGTCCGCCACCACCGCGTGCAGGATGCCGCCCAACGAGTCGCGGCGGAACGGCGACTCGCCGCTCAGCACGGCGCACAGCAGCGCGCCGAGCGACCACAGGTCGGACGCGGGCCCGGTGCGTTCGCCGGACATCCGCTCCGGCGCGGTGTACTCGGGCGAGCCCACGAAGGAACCGCTCTCGGTCAGCGTCGTGGCCCCGGCGACCTGTGCGATGCCGAAGTCGGTGAGGACGACACGGTCGGTGCCCTCCTCCATCAGGACGTTCGCCGGCTTGAGGTCGCGGTGCAGCACGCCCGCCTCGTGCGCGCGGCGCAGCGCGCCCAGCAGGGCGATGCCGATCCGAGCGGCCTCGCGGGCGTCGACGGGACCGTGGGCGGCGACGTGTTCTGCCAGCGAGCCGCCGTCGATCAGCTCCATCACGATGTACGGACGTTCGTCGTGCTCGACGACGTCATGGACGACGATGATGTGGGGGTGGTGCAACTGCGCCACCGCGCGCGCCTCGCGCAGGGTGCGCTCCCGCTGGCGACGGAGCTCCTCGGCGGAGCGCGAGGTGTCGAGGACGAGTTCCTTGACCGCCACCTGACGGCCGAGCAACTGGTCGGTCGCCCGCCACACGACGCCCATGCCGCCGCGGCCGATCCGCTCCTCGAGCCGGTAGCGGCCCGCTATCACACGGACGTTCTCCCCCTCGGTCCCCATAAGCCCCATCATGCCGCACCGGAGGTCGCCCCTCCGGGACGCTGCCGAGACGGTGGCCGACAAGCGACGCAAGAGGGCGTGCGGGCGGGGTGCGGCGGACGTTCGGGGGCGTACGAGGGGGCGTGCCGGCGCCGGAGCGCACGAGAGGGTGCCGAGCACGGGCCGCACGCGGGGGCGTGGCCGCCCCGGCTGTCAGCCCGTGGGCTGGCGCCACGCCCGCAGCACCTCGTCGAACTGCTGACGCGTCGTGTCCCAGTCCGCCGCGGGACCGGACATGTAGTGTCCTGCGCCTGAAGTTCGATGAATATATGTAGTCTTGCTTGCATGGCACGTATGGGACGGCCGATGGCCGAGGTGACGTTGACCGACGAGGAGCGCGAGACGCTGCTGCGCTGGTCGAGGCGGGCGACGTCCGCGCAGGCCCTGGCCCAGCGGTGCCGGATCGTGCTGGGCTGCGCGGAGGGGAAGTCGAACCAGCAGGTGGCCGCCGAGCTCGGGATCTGGCCGCAGACAGTGGGCAAGTGGCGTCGCCGCTTCCTGGAGTTGCGTCTGGACGGCCTGGGTGACGAGCCGCGCCCCGGGGCTCCCCGGAAGATCTCCGACGAGCAGGTGGAGGCGGTTGTCGTCGCTACCCTGGAGCGCACCCCGAAGGACGCTACGCACTGGTCACGGGCGTCCATGGCGGCCGAGAGCGGGCTGTCGAAGTCCACCGTGGGGCGGATCTGGCGC
>NZ_JBEYXD010000060.1:0-53805 GCF_040644975.1 Streptomyces sp. NPDC046900
AGCCTCAGCCATGCGCCCAGACGGTAGCCACAACGACACGACCCCATGCCGTGAACTGCGAAGACAAGCACGGTAGTTCAGTCAACAGTCAGGTGCCCACAGGCGCCTTCGATCGCGCCGGTCGCGATGGGCCAGCCCTTGCCCAGGGCGGTGTCGTAGTGGAGTTGCTCGAGATGGCCGGTGAGGTAGCGGTGGCAGGTGATGACCGCCTCGCGGCGTGAGGCCGCCAGGTGGGCCTGGTCGGCCAGGGCGAGGAGTTCGTCGGCGACGCGGGCGGCGTGACCGGCGAGGATCGCCGTGAGACGGTCGGCGGTGAAGACTTCGGCCTCGCGGCTGCCGGGCTTGTGGAACGCGTGCGCGGCGTCCCAGACGTATTCGGTGACGTGGACGAAGTCGATGAGGACGTGGATCTTCGCGTGGCGGCGTGCGGCTTCGGTCTGGATGACGTCGAGCTGGTGGCGGGCGCCGTCGACCAGGACGATCCAGTCCCGCATGTGGTGCGGGTCGCGGGCCTGGGCCTGGTCGAACGCTTCGGCGATGACCTGCTCAGGGGTTTTGACGAGGGAGGCGGTCAGCCACTTGTTCTCTGCTTTCGGGCGCGGGCGGCGGGTGCGGTGACCGCTGCGGCCCTCGGGCGGCCCGATCACGTCGTGCAGGCGGCGCGGTGCCGGGCGGGTGTCGAAGAGGCAGGCGATGGTGGCCATCCGTTTCCGGTTGGGTTTCTCGCCCGGCGCGAGCCGGCCCCGCCGCCCCTGGGCCGCGGCCTGCGCGGCTTTGCGGCGGGTGGCCTCGCACAACCCCTCGGGCCGCATGACCACGCCCTTGCCGTCGGCCTGAATGACCAGGGGCATGTCCCGGCTGCAGGGCAGCGGGATGCTCGCCCGGTAGAAACCGCCGATGTCCGTGGCGGCCTCGACGACGAGTTCTTCCAGCCGGCGTTTGCCCACCACGGTGCCGCACTGCCGCCCGACGGCGGCCAGGGCCTGGTCGAAGGAGCCGCGGACGGCCTCGATCACGGCCAGGCGGCGCAGGCCCATCGAGTGCCGGCCCGCGGGCAGCGACAGCAGCACATCCGCGGGATGCACGTTGCTCACCCCGGGCCCGCGGTGCGCAACCCGCCCCACCCTCACATGGCCGAAGACGGTGGACAGCCACCGCTCATGGCCCCGCTCCCGCCACGGACGCGTGTGCCCGTCCGGTCCCGTCACCCGCAGATCCGGACAGGCACGGAGGTGTTCCTCCTCGCGTATCGCGCGCAGGTCGAGATGGTCCTGCAGCAGTTGACGCATCAGCGCGCGTCCCGCCGCCCGGAGGTGTTCCTCCAGCTCGGCATGGGTCCATGCGCCGGCCGTCTGGCCTGACAGCGTGGCCGTCAGCAGGTCGAAGGCACTGACCGAGCGCGCAAACGCCTCAGGCGTGCCCCGGTTGTCGTAGTGTTCCATCCGGGCTCTTCTCTCGAGGTTCGTTCTGGTTCGCACCTACGAATCTAGAAAGAAGAGCCCTTCTTTCAGGGCGAGTTGGATGAATGAGTCCTTCTGGCGCGGGATGGGGTGAACAGGCCGGGAGTGGTCTCGTCCAGCCAACCGCGCACCACCAGACGCTTCAGCTTCGACCGCGTCACCTCGATCTTCCCGTTCTCCACCGGCAGACCGATCCGGGGCACCACCTGCTTGGCCCGCACCGGCCCCGGCGCATCATCGACAATCTCGAGAATGTCCTGGTAGACCCGCGGCAGCGCGCTCGTCTCCATGCCCGGCTGCCACTTCGGCACCGACAACACCCCCACGACCTGACGCTCGGCGCCCGCGAACGGCGACCCGTCCCCGGCCGACGACACCGACTCGTCCACGGCACTGTCGCCCGTCATCCTCGCCAGGGGTTCAACGACCGTCTCACGGGTGATCACCAGCCGTGAGAGTCTCTCCCGCTCAGCCCCCAACCGCTCGCTCAACTCGACCAGCTGGACCTCGAGTTGTTCCACCCGCCCCCGGACCTCGGCCTCCTCGGCTTCGATCACCTCGAACAACGACCCCATCGACACCGCCTCCTCCCCTCAGGGAGAAGACCTGCCCATCCCGACGCCAATCAACGTCTCCCCAGGTCAGCCCGTCCCTCGAAACGAGCCGCACCCAACCGATATGGCGAGGTGACCTGGTGGTCTTGACCTTCTGGGACACGCTTGTTGGAACCATCTGGTCACGCTTCTTGCCACGTTTGGCGCATGGCCATTCATGTTGGAACCAAGGAGTTCAAGGACTGGGACGCCGAGCATGACCCATTCGCCGCCAGCGACCTCACCTCCACCAACACGAAGGACTCGACACGTGCCCGATACCGCCTCAGATGATGAGCCACACCGGGCTCGGCCGACCCGCTCCCTGGCACAGACATGCCCAGCCCCTCCCCCGTACCGAGCCGCCCGGCATCGCGTCATGCCTCTGCAGGGGACACCCGGCCCCTCCCTTGCTGTCATGGTCCCCATTCGGTATCGGCCAGGCAAGATAGAGAGTCGCTGTCGCACGTGCTGTTCGACATGCTCCGCAACGGCACCTCCTACAATCCGGAACCCATGCCTCGCTTGCCGAAGAAATAGGGACCCCCTGCGCCACCACTGGCCTGCCCAGGAGAGTACGGCCCAGTCTCCAGCTCCCGGCTCCGTGCCCGTCTGGTCCGTCGACAACTTCCGCCACTGGAATTGTGGGGTTCAGTGGTCGCTCGCGTGCTGCCTGTTGAGCACTCCGCGGACGGCGGCAGCAGCTGCGGTGGCAGGCCCTCTCAGACACAGCGCTGGCCGGTCAGGCGATCCGCAACCGGGCTGCTGCCCCGCAAGCGATCCAGAGCTGGGTTCCGTCGCCGTCGTACGCAGCACCTGCCGCATGGCAGCCTGTTGGACCTTGCACCGACGATCGCAAGCCAAGTCCCACATGGTCATGCGAGGATCTGGCCGAGGGTTTCGTCGGAAGGGGGAAGATCCGTGCGTGTCGTGGGCGTGGATATCGGCTCGGTGAAGCAATCTAATTTCGCCTGGGCACTCGTCGATTCGCTGGAAAGCGGCGTGATATCCCATGGGGACGACCCGGAGGGCGCCGTTCAGACTCTGTCCCGGTCCCTGACTGAGGACGGACAGGCGGTCCTCGCTGTAGAGGCGCCCATGGCCGTCCCCGTCCCGACTTCGAGCAGCGACCAGTGGCGCTGGCTGGGCCGCGCCCGTACCGGGGAGGGCAACCGGCCCTGGTCGGCCGGCGCTGGCGCCGGATCGCTGGCCACCGGAGTCGCCCAGACCGCCTGGATGCTTTCCCGCCTGCATACCCTCGCCCCGGAAGCGACAGTGACCACCCAGCCTCAACGCTTCATCGCCGGGGAAGCAAAGCTCCTGCTCGCCGAGGCCTTCGTCTCCGCTACGGGCAAGCCCGTGCCAGTAGAGTCCGGCCAGCATGCCGCCGACGCAGAAGCAGCTGCCCGTGCAACGCTGGCCTACCTCACCACCAGCTCAGACGGTTTCCCACACGTCGCATGCGCACCCCACCGTGCTCTCAATCTCCTCGCGGTACTCGCCGACTGGGGTGGCATGCCGGTGCCACGCGATGAACTCCATATGGACGTGCTGGTCATTCGCACGCAGCCGACGAGCTGAACCCGTGCGCGAGTGAGGCCTACGCATTCCGGCCTTACCGAAGACTGCTGCCGGTCGCAGCACCACCCGGCAGTCGAAGCGCAGACAAGCCCTCTACGAGCGCGATGCCGGGGTTGTTGTTCTTGTGGGACGGGCATGGCTTCACAGCAGGTGACACGACGGGTCTGAGGGGGGCGCCGTGGCTCGCAAGAAGTCCTTGACCGCTCAGTTGCTGCAGGCCTATCAGGAAGCGAAGAAGGCCAAGGCTGCCGAGGAAAAACGGCGGCAGCAGGAAGAGGCCCGCCGGGCCCGGGCCGCGGAACAAGAGCGCCTGCGCAAGGAGAGGGAAGCGGCCAAGCAGGAGCGCGAGCAAGGTCAGCGGTGGGCGGCGGCGCAGCGGGAGAAGAAGCGTCAGGACGCGGAGCGCAAGCAGAAGGTGGAGCAGGTCGAGCGGGATCTGGCCCGCCGGCAGGCGGCACGGGAGAGGGAGGCCGAGCAGAAGAAGAAGGAGCAGGCGCGGCAGGTGCAGCAGGCGGCGCGGCTGGCCAAGCAGGAGCAGGTCGAACAGATGAAGGCCGAGGCGCAGCAGCGGACCGACGAGGTGCAGGCGCGTGCGGCGGCGTTGGACCGAGTGCTTATCGACCGCTCCCCCGGCCTGCGTAATCACCGTGAGGCTGTGGAACAGGCACTGGGCGGAGGGGCGACGGCGTTCGTGGAGGCGGTGGAGGGCGTGCTGGCCGGGTGCGGGTATCCGCCGGGTCTGCGCCGGGCGTGGCGGCTGGCGTATGCGCCGGAGTCCCGTGAGCTGATGGTGGATGTGGACCTGCCCGGGCAGGACGTGATCCCGTCCGTGACCGGCTACCGGTACAAGGCGGCCGACCCTGTGCCGCTCGAAAATACGATTCGATGCTGTGCGCTGCGGCGATGCCATTCGGTCAGGCAGCGTGGCGGTACTCATTGATCAGGCCGCCGAGGACGGGCCGTCGTCGGATCCGGTGGGCCTGGAGGTCGGTGGCGGTGGCCGGGGCGGGCGGTTGAGTGCTGTCTGGGGACAGTTGTTGCCGAGCCTGATGGGGACGATGCTGGTTGTAGTGCCGGATGTACTCGGTCAGGACCGCTTGGGCGTGGGCCTCGTTGTAGATCAGGATCCGGTCGAGGACTTCGCGGCGCAGGGTGCCCACGGCTCGCTCGCAAATCGGGTTCGCCTTCGGTGCCCGAGGCGGGCTGAGCAGGATCTCCACGTCGTCGGCCTGGAAGACGGCGTCGAAAACGGCGGCGTATTTGTTGTCCCGGTCGCGGAGGAGGAAGCGCAGGGAGTCCATCCGACACCCCAGCGCCATGGTGAGATTCCTGGCCTGTTGGACGGTCCACCGGGCGGTGGGATGGGCGGTGACGCCGGCGAGGTGGACGCGCCTCGTGTCGTGCTCAATGAAGACCAGGACGTATAGGCGTTTGAGCGAGATGGTGTCGATGTGGAGGAAGTCGGCGGCGAGGATGCCGTGGGCCTGGGCGTTGAGGAATTCACGCCAGGTCGGGCCGGAGCGCTGCGGAGCGAGATCGATGCCGGCCGCGTGCAGGATCTCCCAGACCGTGGACGGGGCGATCGAGTAGCCCAGGCGCGCGAGTTCGCCCTGTATGCGGCGGTGGCCCCACGTACTGTTCTCCTTGGCCAGGCGCAGGATGAGCTGCTTGACGGTGGACGCGGTGGACGGCCTGCCGAGGCGGCGGTGCTGGGAGAACGTCCACTTCCGCGCAATCAGTTGCCGGTGCCAGGCCAGCAGCGTGGTCGGCGTGACAGCGAATACGTGGCGCCAGCGTTCCTGCGGGACCAGCCGGGAAAGGACGGCGAGCCAGATCCGGTCGGCCGGCTCGTAGCGGACCCGGGCGATCTGGCGGCGCAGCACCGCGTTCTCGTGCCGTAACGCCAAGACTTCCGCATCCTTGGCCACGCGGCTGCGCAGCACGGCAGCGGGCACCTTGATCAGATTGTGGACCAGCGTGGTGAGGATCGACAGTGGCATCGACAGATCGTCCCAGGCGCTGTGCAGGCCGCCGCCCTGCGTGGAGAAGCTGCAGGCCAGACCCAGAATCGTATTTCCGAGCGGGACAGGGCGTTCATCCGAGGCGCCCGCGGTGCACTCTTGATCACGTCCAGTTCCTCTGCCTCGAAGACCGCGTCGAACGCCTCGCCGTACTTGCCGTCTCGATCGCGCAGCAGAAACCGCAGGGACTCCATGCGTATCCCGAGGTCGGCGGCGAGATTCCTCGCCTGCTGCACCGTCCACTCCCGCGTCGGATGGGCGGTGACGCCGGTGATGCGCAGGCGCCGGGTGCCGTGTCGAGGAAGGCCAGCGCATAGAGCCGCCTGCCAAGCGCGGAGTCGATGTGGAAGAAGTCCGCCGCGACGATGCCTTCGGCCTGGGCGGTGAGGAACTCACGCCAGGTCGGACCGGAGCGACGCGGCGCGGGGTCGATGCCTGCTGCGTGGAGAATCTCCCACACCGTCGAGGCTGCGATCCAGTGCCCGAGCCGAGCCAACTCTCCTTGGATCCGCCTGTGGCCCCATCGCGGATTCTCGCCGGCGAGTCGCAGTACGAGGCTCTTGAGCGCCGTGGCGGTCGGCGGCCGACCGGTGCGCCTGCGCGCGCTGTAGTCCCACTTCGCGGCGACGAATCGGCGATGCCAGCCGAGCAGGGTGCCCGGAGTGACCGGGAAGACCTCGCGTCAGCGACACCGAGGTATCAGCCCCGACAAGGCAGCAAACCACAACCGATCGACTGGCTCGTAGCGGACCGGGCTGGCCAGCTGCCGGCGCAGCACCGCGTTCTCGTGGCGCAGGACGAGAAGCTCAGCGTCTTTCGCCGCATCCCCGCGGAGCAGCAACGACGGCAGGGAGAGCAACTTCCGGGTCACCTTGCACAACAGGGACACGATCATCCGGGCATGCTCCCAGCCGACGAACCGTCACCGCTGCCACCTGCGAAGACGACTTTTCGAGCAGCACAGGATGCGCGGTCCCCGACCGTCCTGGCCTGCGCCTGCGGACACTGGCGGACGTGTTCGCCTATGCCCAGGCCGAAGGCATCGAGCTCCGCCTGGACGCCACCGAGATCCAGGTCACGGTTACTCCTTGCGCGCGGGTGGCGTGCCGGAGGCACGTGCGCGTGAGGGTGCGGAGTCCAGGTCTTGTTCGGCCCAGATGATTTTGCCGCCCGATTCCGGGCGGGCGCCCCATCTGCGGGAGAGCTGGGTGATCAGGAAGAGGCCGCGTCCGTTTTCGTCGGTGGCGCGTGCGTGACGCAGATGCGGGGAGTTGGCGTCGGTGTCGGATACTTCGCAGGTCAGGACTTGGTGCTGGATCAGGCGTAGTCCGATCGGGTCGGTGCTGTGGCGGACGGCGTTGGTGACCAGTTCGCTGACGATCAGCTCGGTGGGGTCCTGGAGATCTTCCAGGCCCCATTCGGTGAGCTGGCGGGTTGCCATGTGCCGGGCGTTGGGGACAGCGGTTTGGTCGTTCGGCAGTGTCCAGGAGGCGACCTGGGTGGGGCTGAGTGAGCGCGTCCGCGCCAGGAGCAGGGTGATGTCGTCGGATGGTGCCTGACCCGGGCGGGTTTGCGTCGCTCGGGTGCACAGGTCTTCCAGGGAGCGATCCGGTTGGGCCAGGGCGGTGCCCAGGCGGCGCATTCCCACGTCGATGTCGTCGTCGCGGGTTTCGATCAGGCCGTCGGTGTAGAGGGCGAGGAGAGTGCCCTCGGGCAGTTCCAGTTCCACGGCCTCGAAAGGGACGCCCAGCCCGATGCCCAGTGGGCTTCCGGCGGGCAGGTCGGGGAAGGTGACCCGGCCCTGCGGGTCGATGATGGCGGGCGGGGGGTGCCCGGCCCGTGCCATGGTGCACTTCCGGGTGGCCGGGTCGTAGACGGCGTACAGGCAGGTGGCGCCCACCACCGTGGGGGCCTGGTCCGCGGCGTCGGCGTCCTGCTCGGCCAGTCGCTGGAACGTGTCATCGAGGTGGGTCAGCAGTTCGTCGGGGGGCAGCTCCAGGTCGGCGAGCGTGCGTACGGCGGTGCGGAGCGTGCCCATGGTGGCGGCGGCGTTGATGCCGTGTCCGACGACATCGCCGACGACGAGGGCCACCCGGGCGCCGGACAGCGGGATCACATCGAACCAGTCGCCTCCGACGCCGGCTTCCGTGTCGGCCGGCAGGTAGCGCCAGGCCACCTCGACCGCCGCGCCGCCCGTCAAACGGTGGGGCAGCAGGTTGCGTTGCAGGGCGAGGGCCGTGGTGCGTTCGCGGGTGTATTGGCGGGCGTTGTCCAAGGACAGCGCGGCCCGGGTGACGAGCTCCTCGGCGAGCAGCAGGTCATCCTCGTGAAACGGAACGGGGTCCTCGGTGCGGACGAACACCGCGATACCCAGGACGGCGCGCCGCGCAATGATGGGCACGATCATCACGGAGTGCACCCCGTGCTCACGGATCCTTTGCGCCCGCGCCGGGTCCTGGTCGACCCATGTCCCAGGGGAGGCGTCCAGCACCGGTTCCAGGTGGGACCTTCCCGTGCGCAGTACGCCGGCGAGCGGCGAGGTCGGGGGAACGAAAGCCGTCTCCCCTCGCGCAAAGGACGACTCTGGGATTCCTGAGTGGATCGAGGCCTGACCGGCACGGAGGAAAACGGGACGGCGACCGCCCAACGTGTCGATCCGGGTCGGGAGCTCCTCGCCGAACGGGACGGACTCCCCCAGGTCGACGTAGGCGAAGTCGGCCAGCACCGGCACGGCAAGGTCGGCCAGTTCCTGCCCGGTCCGTGTGACGTCCAGGGTGGCACCGATACGCGTGCCAGCCTGGCTGAGAATGGCAAGACGCTCGCGTGTCCGCTGACTGCCGGTGACATCCACACTGATGGCGCACACCCCCAATGTCTTGCCGTCCGCGTCCTGGAGGCAGAAGTGCGAGGCCAAGAATGCATGCTCCCGGCTGGGATCTTCCGTCGGCCACACCCGGTACTCGTGGACCGCGGTGGTGCCGCTCCGCAGTGCCCGCCGCATCACCGCCTCCAGGGCTTCGACCTCGAAGCCGGGCAATGAATCGGTCAGTCGCCGGCCGAGCCGCCGGTCACAGGAGAGGCCGTCGTGGCTCTCCATCGTGTCGTTCACCCACACGCAGCGCAGCTGCGGGTCGCAAACGACGATGCCGATCGGCGCGTGAGTGAGGAGCGACTCCCGCACCGATCCGTTTCCCGCCTCCCGGGAGAGCGTGCCGATGTCGGTGACGGACACCAGCCACCGGATTGTTCCGTCCTGCCCCCGCAACATCGAGATCCGATGGTTGATGTCGAGCATGCGGCCGTCGCGATGGCGCACCGTCATCGTGCCCGACCAGTCATTGTGGGCACGGCACTGCTCGATGAACGCCGATAGCGTCGGCGTTTCCGCGGAAGACGGCAGCACGAGTGCGGCGGACCGGCCCACCACGTCCCCGGCGGAGTACCCGAGAAGCTGCTCGGCGGCCTGCGTCCATGCGACCACCGTCCCACGCTCGTCGAGCATCGCGACCGCCGACTCGGATATATCGCTCGTGGTCGATCGCTTACCAAGGGTCACCCTGTCAGTGCTGGTCATCGAGTTTTCGTCCTCACCTAGGTGACTCGTTCTCACGCGGGTCGGCTGCGGCGACCAGGACCACGGCGGGGTGGGCGACTGGAGCAGCATGTGTCCCGGCGGGACGTGGACGACCTCGGCCGGGTCCTACTGAGATCAAGTCGTTTAGATTTGTACCTTTTGGGTGGTCGACAGGGCAGGGCTCCGATCTGTGACAGGGCTGCAGCCGGGGCTGACACCAACGCGGTCCACTACGGCCGCCGCAGGGCCGCGGGAGGGGCGGTATGTCACGAGCTGTCGGCGCTGGTCGCTGCCTGGACGGAAAGTGATCCCCCCACACGACGGACTCGCCTGAAAAGCAGAGGGGCTGCCGTGCCCTTCGTGCCCGTTGCGTGCCCGGTCCGGCGGGACGCAACGGGGACTCACGGGGAACAGCGGCGCCGAGCGTTCTCCGGCTCAGGTCAGCGAGTCGCAGCCGACGCAGTGCATCGCGCGGAAGCTGGTGCAGCAACCCGCCCAGGAACGCCCGATCGCTCGGCCTGAAGTCCGGCCTGCCCCCTCCCAGTTCCCGCTCCAGCACGGTGATCTGATGACGCAACCCCCAGGATCTCGACGTCCTTGTCCCGGTCGCTCATCGGTAGCAAGCGCAGCATGGCGAACGCGTTCGTCACACCCAGGTAGGCCAGTCGCACGATCGATCATGTTCCCGCAGGATTGGGCACTCGCGCCAGAGCCCCGACCCGAGCCCGCGGGCCGCGGGCCCGCGGAACCCGCATACTGGCTCTCACCTGTACGGATGAGGTTTTCGGCAGGGGCAAGGTCCTGCTCAACCCACCCCGAGCACCGAGAGCGAACGCGATCTGCGAAAGAGCCGTGGGCACCCTGCGCCGCGAAATCCTCGACCGGATCCTTATCTACGGGGGCGTGTCAGGCTCGCGGCTTCATCGGCACCCGCGGGAGTTCGGGCGCGGGAAGGGGATCTCCCGGGTACCCGATCACCTCGCCGAAGCGGAAGCCGTTCATCCAGTCCTCGCGGGCCTTCTCGATGTCCTCCTGGGTACGGCCGACGAAATTCCACCACATGAGGATCTCCTCGCCGAGGGGCGGGCCGCCGAGCAACAGAGTCACCGCGGGTGCGTCCGAGTGGTTGGTCATGGTCAAGGTGTCCCTGCCGACGGGGAGGTAGCCGAGATGGGACGGGCTCAGCCGAGTGCCGGCCAGGGAGACGTCCCCACTGTTGACGAGGAGGCCGTGCTCGAAGGCGGGGTCGACCGCGAGGGTGACGGTCGCACCGGGGTCTAGACGAAGTTCGGCGCCAAGAAGGGGGCTGAAAGTGGGGACCGGTGAGGTGTCACCAGCGAGGGAGCCCAGGAACACCTTGACCTCGCCTCCGTCAAGGACGGCGGTCTGCGGGACGTAGTGGTGGAAGTCGGGGCCGGTGTCTCGGTACCGGTCCGGGAGCGCCACCCACAGCTGCGCGCCATGCAGGACGTCGGTGCTCGCGGTGGAGACCTCCGAGTGGCAGATGCCGTGTCCGCCGGTCATGAGGTTGAGCTCGCCGGGGCGGATTATCGAGTGCGTCCCCAGGCTGTCGCGGTGTTCGATCTCACCCTTGAAGAGCCAGGAGACGGTCTGGAGCCCAATATGGGGATGCGGTGCGACATCCATGCCGCCGGTGACCGCTATCTCGTCCGGACCGTAGTAGTCGGCGAAGCACCACGCACCGATCAGCGATCGGGATCGCTGCGGCAGGGTGCGCCGCACGTTCATCGCCCGGGGGCCGCCCAGGGGCACGTCGCGGGGGGACAGGATCTCTACGGTGGCCTCGGCCTGGGTCTCATTCATCGTCGCACTTCCCACAGTAGTGTAAACTTCAACGTTTATTCTTGATGGAATAAGGGGTGCTGTGACGTGCTCCGGTGGGCCGACCGGTACCCGGGTGGGCGCGGTTCACCGGGTCGCGGGGTTGTGCAGCGGCGGCACGTCGGCGTCGTGCAACTGGTGGGGGGCACCCGGCGGCGTCCGGGAAGCAGATCCCGTACCACCGGGGCCAGGACGGCTCCGGCCATGGGGGCCAGGAGATAGACCCACAGAAAGTCGAACTGCCCGGCGGCCAGCGCCGGGCCGAACTGGCGGGCGGGATTGAGGCTGCCCCCAGTGCTCGTGCCCAGCAGGACGATGCACAGGCAGACGAGGACGCCCACCAGATAGGGGATGAAGCGCGTCAGCTGGTGCACCGACAGGAACAGCCCCACGAGGAGAACGATGACGCCAGTGGACGCCGTCTCCGCCAGGAAGAGCCCCGTGGCCGACCAGCCGAGTGCAGGCTGCAGGGCGGCATAGGCCACCGGAGGAGCGCCGACGGCGCTGCCCCACACGCCCCGCGCCGCGAGCACGCCGAGCAGGGATCCGGCGAGCTGGGCCACGATGTACGGCGCCACCACCGCGCCAGGGAAAACCTCGAAGCGCCACATGGCGAAGGAGATCGCCGGGTTCATGTGTCCGCCGGACTGCTTGCCGGGAGGACTGAGGATGAGCCCGGTGGCCAGCAGGCCGGCGGCCACGCCGACGACGAGCAGCTTCAGGCGGATTCCGGGAATCGCCTCGGAGACCGCGGACGGGCCGATGACCCACCGCACGATGGTCGTCACGCCGAACAGCAGGACGAAGGTCAGCAGGAACTCCTGGGAGCTGCGCCGGAAGGCCAAGGAGGGTGCGTTGGGGTCGCTCATAAGGATGGTGTTACAGGGGATGGGGGAACGCGCTCCGCGTCGGCGTGGGTTCCCGACGACGCGAGACGGTGAGGACCTTTAGTCCCGGGATCAGGGGACAAAGCAGGTGTCGAAGATCTCGGTGGGCTGTCCGGGGGTAAATCCGCGCTGGGGGCGCACCACTGGCGGTGCTGCTCGGATTCGGCGACGGCCTGACCGAGGAGTTCGGCCTGGCGCGCGCCAAAGATGCTGGGCTTGACGGTGGCGCGACTCGGCGATGGCGCCCAGGCGCTCTCTCTGACTTCCCTCCAGGCTGCGCGCAGCAGGGCCCGTCGGCGGGTCTCGGACTTGCCGATGTCCCTGGCCCACTGGGGTGCTGTCAGCGTCTCTGATTGGCTTAGGGAAACCGAGTGATGCTCAGTGCCTTGAGCCAATCGTCTTCGTGCCCTGGTGCCGTACGACCGCAGTCCTGCACTGCTGGTACAGCAGCGCCCCGGTACTGACAGAGATGCTGCTTCTATGCAGGGAGCATCGGCAGCGTGAGGTGGGAGGGATACTCCGCCGTGTGCAGGACGGTCTGGGTGGCCACCTGAGGCACTCCGTCGCCCGGGTAACCGGAGTTGGAATTCCGCGCCCACTGCGGGAAATCCGAACTCGTGACGTCAATGCGCAGCCGCGCCCCGGCCGGGACGCGAGCCGACACCGGACCCAGATCGATGACGTACTCATAGACCTCGCCCAGGGTGATGGGCTGCGGCGTGGTCAGGGAGTCGCGGAAGGCGGCCCGCACGATGCCCTCCTGCAGGTTGCGCGAGCAGCCGTCCTCGTCGACCAGGCACAGGCGCGCGGTCCAATCGGTGTCGGTGGCCGAGGAGGCCGCGTAGAGGGTCAGCGTCACATCGCCGACCACGTCCACATCCCGCTCCTGCGGAGCGGTCGTGTAGACGAGCACGCCCTTGCCGTTCTCGCGCCGGCACTGGCAGGCCGGCCCCATCGGTGTCAGTTCCTCGACGCAGCAGGAATGGCCACCCGCGCTCATGACCGGCGCGTTCGGGTCGTAGATGTAGAGGTCGGGCAACTCGTCACCCGGCGTCCGGGTGTCCAGAGTGCCGTCGCCGAAGCGGGTGTTGGCGCGTCCCTGCGAGTGCAGGAAGAGCCGCTCCATCCGTGCCTCTTGCGGCGGCCAGGCTGAGAAGTCACGCCAGCCCGCGCCGAGGACGTAGGTACTGACCGAGGATTCGAAGGTGCCGGTGTCCGTCTCCTTGAGCGTCTCCGTGAAGAACCGCACCTGACAGTCGTCGACGACCTTGGAGTTCGCATCCTCCACCTGGACGACGGGGTACCAGGGCATGTGGTGGAAGGGTGCCACCACGAACTTCTGCCGTGCGGCGACCTCGGGGGTGCTCGCGCCGCTACGGAGCCCGACGAAGTTGCGCTTGGTCCCTGACACGAACACGTCGTAGAGACCGGCCACATGCAATGCGGGCACTTGGATGCGGCTGTAGTCGCTGTCGATGGACCAGCGTGCCCAGTAGTCGTCGTACGTAGGGTGCTCGATCCAGTCGAAGTAGTAGGGCGTGATGTCCCGGTCGAGGGCGGGAAAGGCCTCCGGAGCCATCCAGAAGTTGTCCGGCGCGTGCATCAGGGCGCCACTGAGCGCATCGATGCGCTCCTGGTCGCCGCGCCGGACCGCTTCGGCGATGCCCAGGTAGGCGGACCAAAACGCGTTGAACCCGTAGGCGAAGGCACCCTTGTTGTGGGTCCATCCCTCGTAGGCCTGGGAATTCGTCATGGCCGGGCTGATCGCGGCCAGGCTGGGCGGCTGCTCGACCGCGGCCAGGAGCTGGGTGAACCCGGCGTAGGAGAACCCGTACATACCCACCCGGCCGTTCGTCCCGGGCAGGCCGGCCGCCCACTCTACGGCGTCGTAGCCGTCACGGCCCTCGTCACGGAACGGGTAGAACTCGCCCTCGGACGCATACCGCCCCCGTACGTCCTGGACGACAACGATGAATCCCTGCTGGGCGTACCAGGCCGGGTGCGCGAACGCTGTTTCCGACTGGGCGCCCTGCTTCCCGTACGGGGTGCGCTGCAGCAGAACCGGATAGGGACCTCCTGCCGCGTCCGGGCGGTAAACGTCCGCGAGCAGTTCGACGCCGTCACGCAACCGGCACCGTACATCGGTTTCCACGGTTACCCCGGGAAAGCCCGTGACAGGCTGCACCATAATTACTTACTCCTCATCGTTATTGGTGTTGCATCTTTGTTTTCGGTTCAGGCACAGACGTAGACATCAAGACGAAGCCGCCTGATCCTGAAAGCCCGGCGGGGTGTACTGGTGGTATTCGGCGTTGTGCAACCGGTCCGAGGAACCGACCGTCGAGACCGCGCGTCAGGCCGAGCCATCGATTCGTCCCCTCCCGCTTCCCGCCCTGGCGGGTACTGATCGGTACCCGCACAGCGCCGTGAATTACGCAACGGTTGGTTCGGCACTTCGTCACCTGCTCCGCTGGATCAGGCTATTGCGAGTCTGGGGCCGGTTGAGATCTCAGGCATCAGTCGAGTGACTATGAGCGGAAACGATTGGCCCGGGCCCTACCCGCTGCGGGCCGCGCGCGGCTCCGTGCCGTGGGTCTGTCAGGAAGGCGTACGAAGGGCTCGCTCATGGCCTCCTGCCACCCCTAGCCATGTCCTCGTGCACGGCGCCGCAGTCAGATGACCGATGTTTGGGCTCGGGAAGCGAGTGGAGGCTGGTCCCGCGTTTGTTTCAGGTAATAGCGGGTCCGTGGAGGCGATAATCATGATCCGGTCACCGGACCGGCGCCTTGCTGTCGGCTCATCTTGCACGGTGTGGTAATGCCGTGGCAGATGCGGAGGGATCCCGCTACTCAGGACAATTAGTCACGAGAATGTTCGGGCTACGGTGATCTTTTAAAGACGGAAATCTGCCTGGACCCACAGGTAGGCACCGAGCAGGACGAGACGCTCAGTTTCGCGGTTCTCTTCCTCATGGAGAAGCTGAACCCGGCCGCCTATATCCTCCGGGAAGCCTCGATTTCCCCTACGCCCTCGTGGCGGCCATCGTGCAGGCCAGCGAGGGCAACGCTCGACAGTTGGTCTGCCGGGCCCGCAAACACCTCAGGATCGAGTGAGGGTCCCTTCGACCACGACGACCATCACCAGGTCAGGGAGGCGCTCCTCAGCACCGCCCAATATGGCGACATCTTGCCGCTGGAAAACATCCCCACCGAGCACGTCACCAGCGACTCCGGGGGGCGGCGACCATCCGTTGCGCAGACGCGCCGATGTCGACGCTGTTCGGCACGCTGCTGACCGGCTGACGCGACAACTACCGTAGGCAGCCCGGCCATGCGCCTACCGTTCACCCCCGGGCCGTCGGGTCCGTTTCCCTCGGCTCGTTCCTCTGGAGGGCGGCGAGCGCGGCGGCGAGCTTGCCCCGGCTGGTGATGCCCAGGCGCGGATAGATCCGGTACAGGTGCGCTCCGACGGTGCGGTGCGAGATGAACAGCCGCTGGCCGATCTCCCGGTTGCTCAGCCCCTGTGCCGCCAGCTCGGCCACCTGCATTTCCTGTGCCGACAGCTGCTCGCTGGTGTGCGCGTGCCGCCGACCGTTCGACTCGCCGGTGGCACGCAGCTGCTCGCGGGCCATCTCGGCCCAGGGCTGCGCGCCGATCCGGTCGAACTCGTCGCGGGCCGTGCGCAGCGGGTTCCGGGCGTCCACGTAGCGGCGCTGTCGGCGCAGCCAGCGGCCGTGGTGCAGGTGCAGCCGGGCGCGCGACAGCGTCCAGCTCGCCGGCAACACGGTAAGCGCTGCGGCGTAGCGCTCCTCGGCTGTGTCGTCCGGAGCCAGCACCGCGTCGGTGTAGGCGTGCGCGACCACCATCATTTCCGAGGGCAGCCGACTGGCCAGCTCGGGAAGTTCGGCGAGCAGTTCCCGGGCGTGCTCCACGGTGCCGGCGGCCACCGCGGCGTCCGCCAGGTCCGGCGCGAGCAGCCAGCGGCTCACCGAGTGGTAGCGCGGGTCGGCCGAATCGAACGCGCATACGAGAATGTCGTAGGCCTCGGTTGCGCGCCCGTCGAAAAGGGCGAGCAGCCCGTCGACCTGCTGCGCCACCACGGTGACGAACGGCATGCCGGCGAACAGGCTGTGGGCGCGCAATTCGCGGATCGACCGCATCGCTTCCTCGGCCTCACCGCGCAGCGCCGCCACCAGGCCGGCCGCCGCCTTCAGGGCGAGCCACACGATCCACTCTCCGGTCTCCTCGGCCAGAGCGAGCCCTTCAGCAGACTCCTCGCGCGCCCGGTCGAGCTGACCGAGGAACAGCCGCGGCCAGCCAGTGGCCAGCGAACGGGCGAGCAGCCCGAGCATGCCCTGCGACCGCCACGCCGCAGCCGCCAGCCCCAGATACCGGGCGGCGCGGCTGATGTCGCCCATGGCCATCGCGCCGTCGCCGAGGAAGTGCAGGATCCGGCCGTCCTCACGATCCGGCTCGAGGCCGTCCAGCCGTACGAGCACATCCGCCCCGTGCCGGTACGGCTCGGCGTAGGCCCGCACCACCAGCACGTGGGGGGCGTTCGGATCGGGGTCCCACCGGTCCAGTTCGGCCACGGTCTGAGCGCGAACCTGTGGGTCGCCGTCCTGGAAGAAGCATCGTGCGGCGGCACGCCACAGCAGGTTCTCGGCGACGTCCGCACCCCCTGCGTCGAACGCGCCGGCCGCCGCGGTGACCATGTCGTGGATCCGCCGGTGCGGTTCGTCCGGTTCGAACGCGGCATTGTCGTACACGACCAGGAGGCGGGCCCGCTCCACCGGGCCCAGCACGCTCACATCGGTGCGGTCCAGCAGCATCTGGGTCTGGACGCGGTCGTTGATCTCGCTGGACAGCTCGGCCGCCCGGACCAGGATGCCGGTCCGGCGCTGCGCGTCGTGGACGAGTTCGGCCGCCTGGCGCAGGGCCGGGACGGCCGCCGCCACCTTGCCCCGGGCCTGCGACGTATCGGCGAAACGCTCGAGGCGGGCGGCCAATTCCTCATCCGGGCCGATCACGGCCGCGGCCTCGTGGGCGAGCCGGCGCTCGGGGGTGTCCTCCATCACCGCTGCCAGGGCTCGGTGGGTGGCCAGCCGGTCGGCGACCGAGGCGCGAGTGTAGATCGCCGAGCGCATCAGCGGATGCCGGAACTCGGGAGTCCGGCCGACCAGGGTGACCAGACCCGCGTCGACCGCCTCCTGCACTGCGTCCACGGAAACCGCCGAGCCGGAGAGGTGAGTGGATACTTCCAGCAGCCGGTTCAGCGGCGCGGTCGGCTCGGCGGCCAGGGCCAGAAGGAACGCGCGGCACTCCCGGCTCGCCGAGTCGCTGCGCGCGGCGAACGCGTCCTCCAGCCGCTGGGTCAGCGGCAGGCCGTCCATCTGGGCGGTCATGCCCTGCACCGCCTTGGGCAGCTCGACCAGGGCCAGCGGATTACCCGCGGCGCGCTCCAGGATGAGTTTCCGCAGCGGCGCCGGCAGGCCGGGCGCGCTGGTGTCGAGCAGCTCGGCGGCGGCCGCCGGACCGAGCGGTCCCAGACGGAGGTCCGGGTACGCGCTCGGGGTGTACGAGTCGGAGGAGTCGATTCGGGCGGCGCAGACGGCCAGTATGGCGAAGTCGGAGGTGCGCCGGGTCACGAACCTGAGCACGTCCCGGCTGGACGAATCGATCCACTGCAGGTCGTCGACAAGCAGCAGGACCGGCTGCCGTTCGGCCGCGTCGGCGAGCAGTTCCAGTACGGCAAGTCCCACCCGGAATATCTCGGGCTCGGTCTCCGTGACGCCAAGGGCGCCGCTCAGCGCCAGCCGATGTGGGGCCGGCAGGTTCTCGACGCCCCGGGCGACTGGTTGCAGGAGGAGTTGTAGTGCGGCGAACGGCAGCCATTGCTCGGTCTCCACGCCCGACGTGCGCAGCACCCTGAAACCGCTTTCCGCCGCCTCGGCGCCGAATGTGCGCAACAGAGCCGACTTGCCGACGCCGGCGGTGCCATGGACCAGCAACACATCGCCATGCCCCGCCGCCGCGTCCGACAACACCCCGCGCAGGGTGCGCAGCTCCTCATCCCGGCCGATCATCGCGCGCGTGCTGCTCCTGGTTTCTGCAGGGTCCCCCACAGCTGCGTCTCGAGATGCCCGCCCCGCACCGCAACCGCAGGCGCGCGGGCCGGAAGGGAGGGCGAGGAGAGGGTCCCGGTTGCCGCCCGGCGATGCCCTCCGACGTTGCGCCTGTCAACGCTGACCTGCGCGGTGACAGTAAGTATCGAGCTCAGCACGTGGAGATTCCTCCAGAATGGTTAATGCACCCCATATGGTACCCGTCAGCCGTGATGACCTAGTACGCGGTGTGCTGTCCGGCGCGGGAGCCGGACAGCGACCGCACGGGGCGTGGCGTCAGTCGATGACCGGATGCTCCCGCGCCCGGTGCTGTGCCTGTTCGGCGCGCAGTTGCTGCATGAGCTGGGTGAAGCGGGTGCTGCCCAGGGCAAGTTCGGCTGCAGGTGGAGGGGCGGCAGTGGCCGGTTCACCACACGGCCACGGCCAACTGGGCCGAGCGTCATTTCCAGCTGAAGGTCGAGGACACCTGGGACCACACCGCCGGCGAGATCGCCGAAGCGCTGAACTCGGCCTACGAGGAGTCCGGCGCCGACCCGGTCGGCCTGGTCGGCGACCCCCGCGAACGGTCGGCCGTGCACGAAAGGCTCACCAGTTGGATGAGCGAATCGTAGTGATCCTGTGGCACAGTGTGACGCGCACGTCCGGCGCCCAGGCGACGTCGGGCACCCTCCTCGGCGCGGCCTTACGGCCTTGCCGACCAGCGTCCGGAGGGACGTGTCACGCGGGCTGGCGACTGCGGTCGTACGGCACCAGGGCACAAAGGCGATTGGCTCAGGGCACTGGGCATCACTTGGTTTCCCTAAGCCAATCAGAGACGCTTCCCGAGGCCGTCCGCCAGGTCACGGTGGAAACCGAGCACGGCGGCCGCGCCGCAGACCCCTCCTCCGCCGTGCTGGAAGAGGCCATCGAGCAGGCCCGGCAGCAATACACCCGTCGCCTGCTCGAGCAGCAGGTACACCAAGCTCTTCAGCACACGCCCCTGCAATGCAGTGGATCTCGCCGCCGCCCGTCCCGCATGCGACTGCTGCAGCCGACCACCACCGCCCCTCGGCTCCCCGGGAGGGATACTGCTGCAGGCAACACGTTGCCACGAGCCGCGCGAGCCTTTCGCCTCATGAGCTGTGCCTCACCCAGGGGCGGATGACCCGCTGGTGGGGCCTGTGGTCGGGCCGAGCACAGGTGTCCGGTCCATGCGACGGACGGCTGGGCAATCGTGGCTGCGCAGCCCAAGGGCCCGTTGCACATGCGGCTGCGCACCCCGGCGAGCGTACGCAAACCGGTTCCCCGGCCGGCGCCACGCTCGCGCCAGGGAGGGCTCTCCCCCTGTGCTGTCCCGGGAACGCTGCCGCCGGCCACTGCGGGTGCCGATAAATCATCCGGCCTGCTCAGGCGGCATGTTGGTGTTCGTGCAGGGTTCTGCCGAGCCGGTCTCGTCGGCGGACCTCAAGGTGCCGGATCGGCTCTGGCATGTTGATCGGTGCAGGCAGTGGGCGCAGCGGCGCGGCTTGGCCCAGGGCTCGGTGCGGTCGATGGCAGTTGTAGAAGGTCTCGAACTCGCGGAGTGCGTGCAGCAGGTGGCTCTGGTTCCAGCTCAAGGTGCCATCCAGCGGCTCGCGTCGGCACGTCTGTACCCAGCGCTCCATGAGGGAGTTCATCCGCGGTATCCGAATGCCGGTGGTGACGACCGTCAGCCCGGCGTCGGTCAGCAGGTCGTCGAAAGCGGCCGTGAACTTCGAGTCGCGGTCGCGAATCATGAACGTGGCCCTGCTGCCCGCGTCCTCGAGGTCCATGAGGAGATTGCGCCCGAGCTGCACGATCCACTGCGCCGTCGGGTGTGCGGTGGCGCCCACCCACCCCGACGGCGACGGCCGCTGCACCACGTGCGCCTCTGCGGTGCGAGCGGTCGATACCGCCCCACTCCTCGGACAGCTTCACGATCGCCGCCTGCTCCCAGCCCAGCAGGGCGTGCAGGGCCTCATCGGGGCCGGGCCGGGCATCATCGAGCCGGCCGGCGGCCCGCCGGGCCTGCCAGCGCAGGACCCGGACGTGATCGAGGCCGAGGGCGCCGGCCGCCTTGCGCACCGACCAGCCGTGCGCGGTGGCGTACTCGACCAACTCCAGCAGCCCGGCCTTGACATCGACCGCGACGCGCGGCGGGACCAGGCCCGCGGTCAGGCCCATCGCGCTTTTCCCGCATCCAGGTGTGTGCGACCGCCTGCTCCGCGATCGTCGAGCGCAACCGCTCGATCTCCGCCCTGGCCTCGGCGAGCGCCAACTGCTCGACACTGGTCGCCTGCCGCCGGGCACCGCGGCGGCGAGTGCGTCCAGCGCACCCTGCTTGGCGGTCTTCAGGACCCCGACGACGGTCGAGCGGTCCACGCCCCACCGCTCGGCGGCCTCCCGCTGCGTGTGCTGCTGGTCAACACCGCAACGAACATCTCGTACTTCTCCGACGGAGCCAACCGCTTCCTCGGGCGGGACGGCGCGCAGGATCGCCGATGCGCCGGTCGGTGCCTGGCCCGTGGTCATCGAGTTGTCGGTGCGTCGGCTGTTCTGCGACAACGGCAACTGCGCGCGGGTGACCTTCGCCGAGCAGGTCGACGGGCTGACCAGCCGCTATGGTCGGCGAACGCCCGTCCGGCGCCAGGGCGTAGATTGCCCGACGCCGGGCAGCGGAACCGAGTCGGAGCCGGAGGACATGCGGCGGGATAACCAACCGCCTCGACCGGGACTGGCCACCTGATCCGGGTTATATTCCGGCCATGGCCCCGGCTCCTGTCCAGGAAGATCCGGATTGCGCCCGCCCTTGGCAGCTGCTGTTGCGACCAGGAGACCCTCATGCTCACTTCAGATTCGACCGAGCTGACGAAGACGCTCATGGCCAAGGTGTGGCCTGCCGACAGGCTGTGGGCGTCTGTCGAAGAGGCTCGCGCCGACGTCGAGATATTCGACTACGCCGGCGATTCTGTTGATGGCGTGTCGACGCAGGACGTGAGCATCCCCGGCCCCGGGGGCCCGCTGCGTGTTCGTGTGTACCGGCCGGAGCACGCCGAGGGTACGTTGCCTGGCTTGATGTACTTCCATGGGGGCGGTTTCGTCGTCGGCGAGATCGAGGGCTTCGACTGGCTCTGTGGCTCGCTGGCTCGGCGCGCAGCACACACGGTGGTGTCCGTGGAGTACCGACGGGCTCCGGATCACCCGTTTCCGGCGGCCCTCGAGGACGTCCTCGCCGCCACCACCTACGTTTCCCGGCACGCCGCCGACTTCGGCATCGACGCCGCGCGCATGTCGGTGGCCGGGGACAGCGCGGGGGGGAACCTGGCCGCAGTGGTAAGCCAACTCGGGCGTGCCCACGGACTCGACCTTCGGCACCAGGTGCTGATGGTCCCGCTCACCCTCCCCTACGCCGACACGCCCAGCATGCGCGACTACGGCTCCGGGTACTACCTGACCCGTGACGTCCTGGACTGGTTCATGGACCACTACCTGCCAGAGGGGCGGAACCAGGCGCACGATCCACGGTGCGCCCCGCTTCTCGCGGACGATCTCAGCGGCCTGCCGCCGGCGACAGTGATCACAGCGGAGTTCGACCCGCTCCGTGACGAGGGCGAGCGGTACGCCCGCAAACTCGCGGGCGCCGGTACGCCCGTCGTGCAGCAGCGTATGAACGGCGCTTTCCATCTCACCGCCATTCTGCCCAAGGCCTTTCCCCAAGCCACCGAAGAGGTCATCGACCTCGTCAGCGCGCGGCTGCGCGAGGCGGCGGAAACGCCCCCGGTCTCCTAGTCTTCTGACCCACGGTGCAAAGTAGCGGGGGCTACTTGTTGCCTTCCAACTGCCGTGGACCGCTCGACCGTCGTCGGGGTCCTGAAGACCGCCAAGCAGGGTGCGCTGGACGCACTCGCCGCCGCGGTGCCCGGCGGCAGGCGACCAGTGTCGAGCAGTTGGCGCTCGCCGAGGCCAGGGCGGAGATCGAGCGGTTGCGCTCGACGATCGCGGAGCAGGCGGTCGCACACACCTGGATGCGGGAAAAGCGCGATGGGCCTGACCGCGGGCCTGGTCCCGCCGCGCGTCGCGGTCGGCGATCATGCATCTGGTCTCCCGCACGTGGCTGGCCACGCTGGTCTCGGCCGAGGAATCCAGTGTGCAGGTCGAGGTCACCTTCACCACCGCCCTGCACGCCGAGGGCTTGGGCCACTGGCCGAGCGGGCCAACAACCATAAGATTCGGTACGCCAGTTCAACGCCCCAGGAGCCGCCCGTGCTGCTGGCCGTCTCGGACAACGGGCCGCAGATGGCCTGCGTCGACACGCGGGTCTTCATGGCCGCCGCGCTGATTGCGCAGCACTTCGGGCGCCCGCACACGCCCAACGACCAGGCATGGATCGAATCGCTCTTTGGGCACGTCAAGGGCGAGTGGCCGCATCTGGCCAAGATCCGTGATCCGTACGAGCTCGAGGCCGAACTCGACGTCGTACGAAGGGAGTAGCTCGACGCGCTACGGAAACTCGGCATCGGCTGGGTCTGACGGTCGTCAGCAGGGTGTCAGCGCCATCGCCTACCCTGCTCCCATGATTGGCAGTCTCTCCCCAGCATGACCAGCCCGAAGATCATCCCACCCGGTCGGTCAACGTGACGGTGTCATTCCGCGGGCAGGTGCCGGGCCTGATCGGGCAAGCGCCTATCCTGCGGGCTGGCCGTTGTCCCGGGCCCGGAAGGCGCTGCGGTAGAGCAGCGGCGAGGTCCCGACCTGGCGGGCAAAGTGCTGGCGGAAGGTGGGAGCCGAACCGAAACCGGCCTCCGCGCCGACCCGCTCGACCGGCAGATCGGTGGACTCCAGCAGTCGCTGTGCACGGTGCACCCTGGCGCGGACCAGCCATTGGAGAGGTGTGGTGCCCACCTGTGCCTGGAAGTGCCGGGCGAGGCTCCGGACGCTGGTGTCCGCGTGCCGGGCGATCTCCTCCAACGTCAGGGGGCGGTGCAGGTTCTCCTCCAGCCAGGCCAGGGTGGGTGCCAGGGTGACGCCCTCCTCCGCCGGATCCTCCTGCATGATGAACTGGGCCTGCCCCCCGTGGCGCTGCAGTGGCATCACGACGCGCCGGGCGGTGTCGGCCGCCACGGCCGAGCCGAAGTCGCTCCGGACCATGTGCAGGCAGAGGTCCAGGCCCGCCGCGGCCCCCGCCGAGGTGAGCAGTTGGCCGTCTTCCACGAAGAGCACTGCCGAATCGACGTCGATCCGAGGATAGCGGCGGGCAAGCTCCGCAGCACGCTCCCAGTGTGTGGTGGCCCGATGGCCGTCGAGCAGCCCGGCGGCTGCGAGGGCGAAGGCGCCGGTGCACACCGAGGCGATCCGCGCCCCCCGGTTCGCTGCCGCCCGCAACATTTCGAGGACCTCTTCGGGCGGCTCGACGTCGCCCGGCACCACGACCGTGTCCGCCTGCGCGATGACCTCGAGGTCCCAGGGGGTCTGCACCTGGAACAGCGCTGGGCTGCCGGGCTGGCCCGTGGTCGCTGCCACTGGGCCTTGGCCACAGACCCGCACGTCGTAGGCCATGCTGCCGTCGGTGAGACGGGTCATGCCGAACACCTGGCAGGGGATCGTGAGATCGAACCCCACAACGCCTTCCAATGCCAGGACAGCCATGGTGTGCATGGCTGAATCCTATCGATCTCAAGGATTTTGGCATGGACATAGCTTTCGGCCGGCGTCCTCCCATGGATCGCTTCGGACGAACCATCCGGCAGGTACTTGAATACCCGTCGAGGCCCCGGCCGTACCACCGCACGGCGGTGGCCGCGGAGCGTGGTGGAGTAAGCCCAGCGCACGCAGCCTGGCGGTATCTCATCGCTACTTGGCATTAGCGCCACTGTTGTCCGGTGAATGGACGGCGATGATTGCTGACAGCGCTACACCGCAGATCGGAGGCCTACCGACCGGCGGAAGTACAGCGCAGCTGCCACAGTCGCACCGCTCGCATCGGCCGGTCCGCACCACTCGTCGCCCGGCCGTCGACGAAACCCGGTACGGCGTTGTGACGACGAGGGAGAATCATGCACTTCAACGGCTACCACCACATCACGAACACGGTGACCGGCGGGCGGACCGATGTCGAGTTCCACTCTGGTCTGCTCGGCCTGCGCAATGTCAAAAGGACTGTGCTTCTCGACGGAAAGCGCCCCTTCTACCACCTGTACTACGGCAACCAGTACGGCGAGCCGGGCACCCTTGTCACGTCTTTCGCCTTCGGCGAGGACCGGCCACTGGGTCGACAGGGTTCGGGCCAGGTGCGCTCCATCGCGATGTCGGTGCCGCAGGACAGCCTGGGCTACTGGTCCGACAGGCTGGCCTCCAGGGGTGTGGCGTACGAGGAGTTCGAGCTGCTCGGTGAGCGGCGCATCCGGCTGCACCACCCGGACGGCATCGAGTACCAGCTGGTCGGCGTCGCCGTGGACGAGCGTCTGCCCTGGACCGGTGCGGACGTTCCGCCGGCCGCTGGCATCCGCGGCGTGCACAGCGTGATGGTGGTGACCCGCGAGGTGGACGAGCTGGACATGTTCCTCAAGGAGGGCATGGGGCTGGTCCATCGGGACAGTGACGGCTCGGTCAGCTCCTACTCCATGGCGAACGGCCGGGTCGGCCAGCTCGTCGAGTTCGATCACCAGCCGGACGAGCCCCAGGGCAGCTGGGGATACATGCGCAACACCGTCGACCATGTGGCCTTCGACATCGGCGACTCCACCGCCCAGCTGGCGTTCAAGGACCGTCTCGAGGCGATGGGCTTCATCGATGTCACCGACCCCCGGGACCGCAACTACTTCTACTCGTGCTACTTCCGCACCCCGGCCGGGGCCATGTTCGAGGCCACCTGGAGCCACCCGCTGGGGTTCCTGAAGGACGAGGAGCTGGACAGCCTGGGCAGCTCCCTGCAGCTGCCTTCCTGGCTCGAGAGCCAGCATGAGGGCTTCCTCGCCGAACTGGAGCCCCTCGACTAGTACGACCGGACGCCCGCCGCACCAGACCCCAGCCGCACGAAGGCGACCGGGGTCACGGTGCGACTGCGGGTGGGCGCATCGGGCTGCCCTCTCGGCTCGACGAACCCGCAGCATCGCCGTGGTCGCCCCACCACCCGTCCGTTCGTCCCTGACCTGACCTGCCCTCGCTGCCTGGCCGTCCCTCGTTCCGGCGGTAGCACCTCCACCGCAAGGAGCGCAACCATGTCTTTCCCGACGGATCGCCGACCGGCCGCGGACCAGCAGCCGTCGGCCGAACCTGTGACCGGGCAGCTGCCGTCCACCACGGCGTCCGCCGGGGCGGGCAGCGGGTTCGCCGGCAGCATCCGGCCGGGGCAACTCCCGCTGCTGCCGACCCGGCGCGTGGTGTGGGGCGCGGGGACGGCAGGCCGTCTCCAGGAGCTGCTCGAAGAGCTCGGCGCCTGCCGTGTGCTGCTGCTCACGACCGCGTCGCTGGTCAGGCAGCAGGTCCTGCTCGAACGCGTCCGGGCGGCGTGCGGTCCGCTGCTGGTGGGTACCATCAGCGACCTTGCCGCGCATGTGCCGCAGGCAGGCGTCCGGGCGGGCGCGCAGCGATGCCGTGAGCTCAAAGTGGACGGCATCGTCAGTTTCGGCGGCGGTTCGGTGATCGATGCGGGCAAGGCCATCGCCGCAGAGCTGATCGACGAGGGAGCCGGGGCACCCGTCCATATCGCGCTGCCCACCACCCTGTCGGGTGCGGAGCTCTCGCACTTCTACGGGGTCAGCGAGGAGCGGCCGGAGGGCCCCTTCAAGCAGAGCTACGCCCGAGCGGACGTCACCCCGGCCATGGTCGTCTTCGACCCCGAGCTGACCGTGGCCACTCCTGTGCAGCTGTGGAGCAGCTCGGGGATCAAGGCGCTGGACCATGCGATCGAGGGATTGCTGGCGGACGTGCCCGGCCCGGTGGTCGGATCACTCGCGCGGCTCGGTATCCGGCACATGGCCGATGCACTGCTCGGATCGCTGGATGCGCAGGCTCTGGACCACCGGCTGGCCTGCCAGATCGCGGCCTGGGAGTGCTACGTCGCACCTGGGGCACTGAGCCACGGCCTCAGCCATCGCATCGGCCATGTGCTCGGCGGTACCTACCACGTACCGCACAGCCTGACCTCCGCGGTGACGCTGGCGCCGGTGATGCGTGCGATGCGCGAAAAGGCGCCCGAGGCCCTGGCCGAGGTCGCCCGTGCCCTGGATGTCGACGCCGCCCTCGACCTCTCCCGTCCGGCGGCAGCCGATCCGCTGGACGCGCCCGCCAGGCTGGAGGAGCTCATCCGCTCCGCCGAACTGCCCAGTCGGCTGCGGGAGGTGGGCATCGCCCCTACCCAGCTGCCCGAGATCGCGGCAACCGTCCGCGCCGCCTACCCTCGGGCTGTGGCCCAGTTGGGCGACGATGGGGCGGCACGTCTGGATGCGCTGCTGGGGGACATGTGGTGAGTCGTCGAACCGGATCCCACGACTTGCGGTCGCCCTCGCGCCCCGTAGCGGCGGGCCGCCGCACAGCCGCCGCCCTCCCTGCGGGTGGTGCCCATGCATGACGAGATCGCCTATCTGTCGGCACACGAACTGCGTACCGCCTACACCCGCCGCGAGCTCTCGCCGGTCGAGGTGGTGCGCGCCCTCGGCGATCGCATCCAGGCCCTGGACGCCTTTCTCAACACCATGACCGCCACCTCGCTGGAGCGGGCACTGCAGGCGGCGCAGGCATCCGAACAGCGTTACCGCGAGGGGCGGCCCCTGCCACTGGACGGCGTATCGGTGGCCGTCAAGGACCTGATCGACACCGCGGACCTGCAGACCACCTATGGATCGGGGATGTTCGCCGGGCATCTGCCGCATCGTGACGCCCCTGTGGTCCGGCTGGTGCGAGCAGCCGGCGGCGTCGTGATCGGCAAGAGCGCCACCCACGAGTTCGCCTGGGGTATCACCACCGACAACGAGCATTTCGGACCCACCCGGAACCCATGGGCGCCCGATCGCGTTCCGGGCGGTTCCAGCGGCGGCTCCGCTGCTGCGCTGGCGGCCGGGCTGGCGCCCCTGGCGCTCGGCACCGACACGGCGGGCTCGATCCGAATCCCGGCGGCGTTCTGCGGAGTGGTCGGGCTCAAGCCCACCCATGGCGCGGTCGATGGTAGGGGGGTCTTCCCCCTGGCACCGTCGCTGGACCACGTGGGGCCGATGGCGCGCACGGTCTCCGATGTACGGCTGCTCCACTCCGTGATCAGCAAGCCGGACTATCGGCTTCACCGGGGCGCCCCGGACCCGTCCTCGCTCGCGATCAAGGGCCTGCGGGTGGGCATCTGCCCCGACCTGGACCAGATCCCGCTGGGCTCGGCCGCACAGGCTGCCCGTGACGCGACCGCCGCCGCCTTCACCGAGTTGGGCGCCCAGGTGGTCGAGGTGCCGGCCCCGGATGCGCCGAGGCTCTACGAGACGCTGGGCGCCGTGGTTCTGGCCGAAGGCTCCCGGGTGCACCGGCGCGCCGGGTTGTGGCCCGGACGAGGCGCGGAGTACGGGCAAGAGGTGCGTTCCCGCCTCGAACTGGCGGCGATCGCAGACGCGGACACGTATGTCGACAGCCACTATGAGCGGGTGCGGCTGCATTCGGTGATGCACCAGATCCTCTCGGCTGTGGACGTGCTGCTCTCCCCCGTGTCGGCGATCTCACCCGTGCCGATCGGTCAGGACAAGCTCCGGCATGCCGGACGTCAGCTGCCCTTCCGGGAACTGGTCATGACCTCGACCGCGCCACAGAGTCTGACGGGGCTGCCCGCCTGCACGGTCCGTGCCGGGTTCGATGAGCACGGTCTTCCGGTGGGCGTCCAGCTGACGTCGCCGCCGCGGACCGAGTCGCGGCTGCTCGATATCGCGGAACACCTGCACCGGGCCACCGAGGCTCTACAAAATCGCTGGCCTGCAGTCACGATGGGCCGACAGCGCCGCTGCCCTCCCGGGGGCGAGGCCTCCCGTACAGATGCCCCCGACGCGCCGTATCGCGCTACCTGGCGCTCGCCCATCCCGCCCGCTACGGGAGCTCTTCCGCGCGGCAGCCACTGATCCCCGTCCGGTGTCTGGGGCAAGGACCGGGTAGGGATCAGTGGCCGCTGCGCCGCCTGGGCCGGTTCAGCCCTTGGACTTTCCTTCGCGTCGAACCCTGAGGGCCTCAACCACCCCACCTGCTGCAGCAAGGCCGAACGCGGTCGCTCCCAGCACGACCTGCCGGGATGTGCCAGGGGCGGACGCGGCGCGCTGTCCGGCCGAGAGCGGATCGGCTCGGGCAGGGCGGCAGCCGGGATCGCATGGGGACTAGTACTGCAATCACAGTTAGGGGGTCTGGTGTGATTGAGCGTCCTGGTGTCTGTGGATCTTGGTGTGCGTCAAGTCGAGTCATGGCGTGGGTGTTGGCGGGGTTACACGCGCGGTTCGCTGCGCGGTTTGCCCGCTCGGAGCCGCGGGGCCGGGCTGTGGCCTTGGCGATGACGTCGCTGTACGAGCCGGAATGGGGAGCCTGGGTCGCGTTCAGACGGATGTACCACTGGGATCCCAAGACGATCAGACCGGCCCACGCCAGCCAGCCCAAACAAATCTAGATCGGTTCCGGGCAGGGCCACGCCGATCACCCACCTCCTCCACCGCAGTGGAGGCCACCGGAGCAGCGCCATCGTCAACGACTTCGGTGTCATCTGCTGGACAGCCACCCCGCGGCGCATCGTTCGTTACTCACTTTCGAATGACGGTCGGAAGGCAGGTGGGGTGGCGCAGGGGCGGCCGTAGATCCATGCTCACACGGACAGGCGTCGGGACCATGCGTCAACTCCGCGCATTCGGTGCGTAAATGGAATACACCCCGCCACCACGCACCAGGGGATGCGTTGCGGCCTGCCTCACCCACTCGGCGAACCGGCCGACCACCGGCAACGTTCAATCGCCACGGGCCTCTACGCGCGCGATGCCGGGGTTGTTGTTCTTGTGGGACGGGCATGGCTTCACAGCAGGTGACACGACGGGTCTGAGGGGGGCGCCGTGGCTCGCAAGAAGTCCTTGACCGCTCAGTTGCTGCAGGCCTACCAGGAAGCGAAGAAAGCCAAGGCTGCCCAGGAAAGACGGCTGCAGCAGGAAGAGGCCCGCCGGGCCCGGGCCGCGGAACAAGAGCGCCTGCGCAAGGAGAGGGAGGCGGCCAAACAGGAGCGCGAGCAGGGGCAGCGGTGGGCGGCGGCGCAGCGGGAGAAGAAGCGTCAGAACGCCGAGCGCAAGCAGAAAGTGGAGCAGGTCGAGCGGGATCTGGCCCGCCGGCAGGCGGCACGGGAGAGAGAGGCCGAGCAGAAGAAGAAGGAGCAGGCGCGGCAGGTGCAGCAGGCGACGCGGCTGGCCAAGCAGGAGCAGGTCGACCAGATGAAGGCCCAGGCGCAGCAGCGGACCGGCGAGGTGCAGGCGCGCCAGGCAGCGTTGGACCGAGTGCTCATGGACCGCTCCCCCGGCCTGCGTAATCACCGTGAGGCTGTGGAGCAGGCGCTGGCCGGAGGGGCGACGGCGTTCGTGGAGGCGGTGGAGGGCGTACTGGCCGGGTGCGAGTATCCGCCGGGGCTACGCCGGGCGTGGCGGCTGGCGTATGCGCCCGAATCCCGTGAGCTGATGGTGGATGTGGACCTGCCCGGGCAGGACGTGATCCCGTCCGCGACCAGCTACCGGTACAAGGCGGCCGACCCGCCAGCGGTGGTGCCGCAGCCGCGGAAGGAAGCGGACACCAAGGAGCTGTACAAGCAGCTCGTCGCCCGCCTCGCGCTCAGGGCGGTGGACGAGGTCCTCGCCGTGACCCCGCCTGCCCTGGTCAGCTCGGTGGCGTTCAACGGGCACGTGCAGGCCAAGGACCGGGCCACCGGCAAGGGCATCCGCCCGTGCCTGGTCAGCGTCCGCACCGAACGCGGCACCTTCGACGAGCTCGTGCTGGACGAGCCCGAGCTCGACCCGGTGCTGTGCCTGCGCCATTTGAACGCGATCGTCTCCCAGCACCCCTACGACCTCGAGCCCGTCCGGCCCGTGGTGACGTTCGACCTGAGCAAGTACAAGTTCGTCGAGGAGATCGACGTCGTTGCCGGCCTCGACAGCCGCCCCGACCTGATCGCCCTCGACCCGTCGGAGTTCGAGCACCTGGTGCGCCGCCTGTTCGAGGCAATCGGCCTCAAGGCCTGGGTCACCCAGGCCTCCCGCGACGACGGCATCGACGCGGTCGCCACCAACGAGGACCCCATCATCGGCGGCCTGTGCATCATCCAGGCCAAGCGCTACAAGAACGTCGTCCCCGCCGAAGCCGTCCGCGCCCTGGCCGGCGTCATGCACGACAAAGCAGCCGCCAAAGGCATTCTCGTCACCACCTCCTGGTTCGGCACCGCCAGCAAAGAATTCGCCCAGCGCACCGGCCGCATGGAACTCATCGACGGCCGCGGCCTCAAAGCCCTCCTCCAAGAACACCTCAACATCGACGCCCTCATCGGACTCCCCAAACTCCCCGCCGGCTGGCACCCCCGCGACCTCCGCTGACCGGATCAACGACACCACGCGGCACCACACGGTGCACCAATCGGTCCGCACGACTCAGCCTGCAAGGGCGCATAGATCGCCGGTAGGCAGCAGGCGCTCGTGCGCCGCGGAGTAAGGGACATGACCTCCTGACCGATCCGACCCGCGTCCACCGTCTCGGACATGAGCAATCCTTTGGCCGGAGGTACGTCGCGTGCGCTGCGGCTCACGACCTGCGCCTGCCTACAGGAAGGGTGGAACCCAGATGCGCATACCCAGCTGCCGATAGGCGTCTGCGTTATCGCGGATCGTCCACCAGTTCCGGCGGGTGAGTTGCAGCGAGGTCGCCTGGTCGGGGTGGCGCTTGCCCAGGGCCGAGCAGATCTCTGTCAGGTCGGGCGGGAAGGCCAGGACGCCCGTCACAGCGAACGCTTCGTAGACGACGAGCACGTACCAGCCGACGCCGGGGATGCTCCGCACAGTGTGCTCGTTCGGCCAGCTGGAGAGAGGGTTGGCGAGGTACTTGACCTGTACGTACTCGCCGTCGGCCGATATCAGGTCATAGTTCGCCTGCACCCGGGATTCGGCGAGTCGGCCTTGCCACAGGGCCGCGACCAGGTGCTCGGCGAACTCGGCGAGGGGGTCCCGGTTCGACTGGCCGAGCCCCAAGGTCCCCAGCAGGGTTTGCCGCGCCAACCGGTAGGAGTCCAAGGCGCTCAACAGCCCGGAGAGGCCAGCGCCGTTCGACGCAGGACGAAGAACGCTATCGGTCACGCAACCACTATTTCGCACCAGACCGCAGGCCCACCAGTGGCATTGTGACACCGGAAGAATCTGGCCGTTGCCCGCTGCGGCGGCAGCCAGCTGACCGCGCTCGACGACGCGGTGTTGGGTCAGCCAGCCGCGTCCGGCCGCCTCGCGGGGGCCTTGTCGGTTCCACCATCTGCGGCAAGTCGACCGGCCGGGCGGCGGTGCGGTCACCGGTCGCGCAGGCGGTTGATCACCGTTTGTGCTCCGGCGGTTGCGGCGAGAGCGTCCTGGGCAGCCCGGCCCTGGATGAGGGTGGCCGGCAGCGTGGTAGCTGAGCAGTGCGTCGAGGCGGGCGAGGACCTGGGCGACGGCCCTGGACCTCCGGCGCGAAGGCGGCGCCCGTGCAGCCGAGTTCGTACGTTCGGTGCAGGGCGTCCGAACGGGGCGCCTTTGTCGGTGAAGGGTGCGAGCATCGGTGCCGCCTGGTTCGGGGCGACGCCAGCAGGGGGCGTGGGCGTGTCGATGGGGAGGGGGCCGATGGGTGCGAAGGGGGACACACGGCGGATCCAGACGGCGGTGCTGGGGCACCGGGAGTCCGACGAGCCGCTGGTGTTACCGCTGGAGGCGTTCGAGTTGGACGTCTTCCGGCATCTGTACCAAGGGGCGACGTTTTGGTGCGGGGTGCTACTGGGCGGCTGCGGCAGGCGGTTGACGACGAAGCTGTACACCGACCGGGCCTGCCACTTCGCGCACTACCCCGACCCCGACGGAGCACCGACGGTGTGCTCGCGCACCCATGGGGGCGTGGGTAGCGCCGACCACCTGTACCTCAAGGCCGCGACGACCGCGTGGCTACGAGAACAGGGGCGCGGCGCGCACTTCCACTTCGCCCGGCACGAAGGCGCGCCGGTCGGGTCCGTGGTCGACATCGACGTCGACGGCGGCATGCAACTGCGGGTCCACATCAACGGCGAGGTCCCGGTGCGCTGGGACCCCACCGGGCGGACCGAGACGATCCTCGGGCCGGGGGTAGGGGTGGAGTACGAGACGCTGGCCCGCCGCCGGTACGTCAACCGGGTCCGGTTCTACAGCGACGGCCCGTGCCGCCGGATCCAGATCGGCACCGAAGCGCTGGGCCGGGGCACCGAGTGGTTCGCGCTCGAGAACTGCACGATGACCCCGGACGGGCTGGTGACGCCGGTCGTCGCCGAGCTGCGGCGCCGATGGGAGGGACTCACCTCGCCTCGCCCGGCAGCCGAGGCGCCGGGCACGAGCTATACGGCCGCGGGTACCACCCCCGCGGCGCCAGCCGCCAGCCCTGCGGCCTCGGACGCAGGGCCGAGGGAGGTCCACCGCCTGGTGCTCCGGCTGGGCAGCGCGCAGCGCGCCGACAATCTTGCCGAAGTCCGCGAGCTGTGCGCCGACGGCGCCGAGCTGCTGGGACGGCTCAAGGACGCCACGGCCGCCCACGACAGGCTCCAGAAGGCACTGAGTGCGGCACGCAGCTGGCAGGAGCAGAAGGACAAGCCGCGGCGACTGGTGTTCGCCCGCCTGCAGGAGGCCATGGGTCGGCAGCGGGTCGAGGAGATCCGCTCCATGGTGCAGCAGGCCAGCGCTCTGCGCGGACAGGGCCACCACCTGTCCGCGGAGGAGGAGGAACTGATCAAGCAGGCCCGCTCCGTCCAGCATCACTTGCCGCGGCCCGGGCGGTCCGGTTCCCCAGCGGACCGGACGCCACCGCGCGGCCATGCCCGTGGCCCGCGGGCAGATGCCCGACCTGTCCCGGCCCGGCCGCAGCCCGCCCCCCTCCTAGAACACTCGCAGCAGGAGCTCGAAGCAGTGGCGAGGGCCGTGCGCGGAGCATTGCGCAGAACCGCCCAGCGAGGAGGCATCACCTCGTGGGAAACACTGCGCCGCCAACTGGGCTCCGCACTGCCCCGGCTCACGGCCCCCGATCAGGCACGAGTGTTGCTCCTGGTCGACCGCGCCACCGAGACCGGCCAGCCGCCCCTGTCCACGCTGCTCGCGGCCGGCGACCCTAAAGCCGTGGCGGCGTACCGGCGGTCCGCCGCCAACCTCGGTCTGATCGTCCCCGACGACCCCGACGCCCTGCGCGACGTCCTCGATGCCGACACGGCGCGCCTCCACCGCCTGTGGCGCGGCCGGTGACAACCGCAACGCCGTGTCCGGTCGTGGAGCCATGCGGCCCGCTTCCTGATGTCGCGGCGCGGATCATGGGGGCGTCTCGTGACTCCGCGCCCGACGCTGCGGCGGCTCCTGCAGCGCACGAGGCCACGTCGGTCAGCGGAGCGTGCGCGGTGGCCACCGACGGGCAAATCTACCGCAAGGGGCTGCAGCTGGCAGCGGTGGAACGCTCCAGGCAGGGGCAGCCGTTCGATGCCCGCGTAGCCCCACACGGTAGTGGTGCCTGCCTGGACTACGTAGATCCCGCAAAGGATGGCCGGAATGCCGGTCTGTCGAAGGTCGCAGCCGCCACTGATCGCGGCGGCAGAGCCATGGGCGGGAAGCACGCCCATGGGCACGACGGTGGGTGCGGCAGTGGATCCTCCTGGCCGGTTGACAGCCGTCTCCGCCTTCTCCCGTGCGGGGATCCTCCGCATCACGATGGCTTTATCCCTCCCTGAAAACGACGGGGTAGGAGTTGAGACATCGGAACGCGTCAGGGCCGCACCCGGGAGGGTGCGGCCGCCCCATATACGGTCCATCCGGGTGCTTCGGTCAGGTCTCCGAGGGGATGCGGGCGGTGACCTCCCGCGCCAACCGGTCCGCCTCGGCCGACATCGGCCCACCGGACTGGGCAATCATCACCAGCAAGCGCAGCAGATCATGCGCCTCCTCGAGGGAGAGCAGGGCAGACGCTCGTTCGTGTGCTCGACCAGAGCGAAGTCGATCTCTTCGAGGTCGAGGTGATCGTAGGCGTCCATGCCAGGGCAACGCGGCCGGCCTACAGCCGGTCACGCGCCCGGCGGTGGCGATCCAGCCCGACCGGTGCGGGCACCGGTCGGGCTGGATCGCCAGACTCCCCCTTGGGAAAGCCGCCCGCGCCACCCGCACCGTCTCCGCTGGAATTTCCCCGCCCCTCAGGGCCGCACACCGCGGGCAAACAGCAGCTCGCACCAGGCCGCCCACTCTCGTGTGATCAGCCGGGCAGACGTCAGTGCCCGCCCCTCCCGTAGGGACCACGGCGGGGCGGGCACTGCGAACTCGACACGTGATGCCGAGGCATCCAGCACGTCAGGCCTGGATACCCCGGCGGTTGGCAGGGTCAGCCGATCCCGGTGACCGGCAGGGCCGTGGTCCAGTTGTTCTTGATGGCGCTGCGGGCGGAGGACAGGGTGATGGTGCCGGCGCAGACGGCGTTCTTCAGCTTTGTCTCTACTCCGTCCTTGGAGTGTGCGGTCTGGGAGCCGGAGTAGGGCTCGGGCCACAGGTTGCCGGTGCTGCGGGGTGCGCCGCCGAGTTCGAGGGGGACGAGGTGGTCTTCCTCGTAGTCGGCCATGTTGGTGTCGGAGTATCCGTAGTCGATGATGCCCTGGGCCTTGAGGGGGTTGGTGTAGGACGTCGGGGGGCGGACGGTGGCGGTCCAGCCGGACACGCAGATGGTGCTGTGGATGTTCGACTGGGTGACGTCCGGGTTGTAGGCGCCGGGCGTGCAGGAGGAGTCGGGCAGCGGCAGGTAGGCGTGGGAGCAGGTCGACGCCTGGGCGGTGCCGGTCGAGGCGGCGATCAGGCCGGCGGCCGCGAGGGCCAGGGCGCAGGTGGTGGCGGTGAAGCGGCGCATAGGGGGTTCTCCCGCAGGGTCGGCCCGGACAGTGGGGTGCCGGGCGGCTGACGGCATGACACCACCACCCGCATCTATGCGAGTAGACCCGTTGGATGAACAAGAAGCGACCTGCGCAATCCTTACCTCTGCCTGACCAAGCCTTTCCGAAGTCCCATGTTTCTCCGCAGAGTTGAGTGATATTCAGGCGGCGACCCACAGAGGCAGCCGGGCGGGCGAGGGGGCCTCTGCGTGCCTTACCGAGACACCGCCGCACGCTTGGTACACCTGCGGGCGGGTGCGCGTGAACACCCGCTCTCAGGTGCTATCGGGGACTCCAAGGTCGATACCACTGTCCGGTCTCCCGGCTGTGTACGGAACCGTTGATGATCATGATGGAGTGGTGGGACCAAGCACGGTGGCAGTCGTCGCATACCGCTTTGATCCAGCTGGCCATGGCATCACTGCGTGTTCTGCGATGTCCAGGTGCTCCGCAGAACTCGCAGACGGTCGTGGATTGCTCTTCGGCGGCGGTGACAAGAGCTTGTACCTCCGCGGACGCGGCCGAGGTGCCGGTGATCCGGATGCGAGCGGTGCCGAGCTTCTCCTTCAGCTCGTCCACCTGATAGCCCGGGTCAAGGGCGAGGAGTTGTTCATGCAGCCGCAGGAGCAGAGGATGCCAGCCCGGTCCGACCAGGTGCAGTTGGTCTGGCAGCTGTCGTGCAGGGGGATTGTGCCCGTGCGAAGGTTCCTCCGTGGTCATTGTGCGGTTCCGCAGCTACCTCTGATCCGCATGACGGCCGAGCATGCGGGGCCTGTTACCGGCTGTGGGATTTCCATCCGGGTGGTGGTCGATCCACGACAGGCCGTCCATGTCCAGGCGCTGACGGGTGCGGGTGACGGCTACGTAGGCGAGGCGGGCCTCGCTGTCGTCGATCGGCCCGGGAATGGCGCATCCGTTGTCGTCTTTCTGGTCGCTGTCCTTCGGTGGGGTGAAGTCGTCCGCGATTCTCACGCAGTCCCACTCGCGTCCCTTGGCCTTGTGCGCGGTTGAAACGGTCACCTCGGCCTGCTGCTCGGGAGCAAGTGAGGCCACGGCATCGAGAATGGCATCGGTGCCGTGCTTGTCGACGAGGTCGACCAGGGGTTGCAGATCACGGCCGGCCGGATCGTGGGCGGCGTAGTCCTGCAGCTCTCCCCAGGTGGGGAAGAGGAGGAGTTCTGGGTGCGTGGTGCGGCGGCCTTCCTTCAGGTCGCGGGCGGCCAGGGCCAGGGCGCGCAACCCGTCCCTGTGCGTGCCGACAATCCCGTCACCCTATGCGACCTGCGCGTACTCGTGGATGAGGCCACCGAGGCGGTCGCGCCGGATGACACGCGATGAGGCATCGACGGCGGGCGGTTCGGGCGCGCCGACTCCGTCGGGGCATCGCTGTCCGAGTGATCGGTGAGGCCGATGTTCGTTGTGGTGGTCGGCGTACTCGTCGACGACGAGGCGCAGGTGCCGCTCTCCGGTGATCAGGACCCGGTCGGTGGCCTCGCGGCGGCAGGATCCCACCCAGCGCTCGGCGATCGCGTTCATCCGCGGTACGCCCGGCAGGATGGGCACCACCCGGGCGCCGACGGCGGTGAAGACCGCGTCGAAGCCCTCGGTGAAGTAGCCGGCGTTGTCCCGTATCAGGTACCGGATGCCAGCGGTACGGACGTCGTCCAGGCTCATCAGCAGGTTGCGGGCCTGCTGGGTGGCCCATTCGGCGGTGACATTGCGGGTGACGCCGGCGATGTGCACTCGCCTGGTGTCGTGCTCGATGAAGAACAGGACGAACAGGCGCCGCAGGAAGACCGTGTCCACGTGGAAGACGTCGACGGCGAGGATCCCGTGGGCCTGGGCGGTGAGGAACCTCGCCCAAGAGCGGCCGGCCCGCTGGGGCGCCGGATCGACCCCGGCCTGCTTCAGGATCTCCCAGACGGTGGAGGCGGCGACCTTCCATCCCAGGCTGAGCAGTTCGCCATGGATCCGACGATACCCCCATCCATCGTTTTCGCGAGCCAGGCGCAGCACCAGAGCACGCAGTGCCTCGGGCTTGGCCGGGCGGCCCGGACGGCGGTGCGGATAGGTCCACTTCCTCGCGACCAGCCTCACATGCCAACGCAGGACCGTGCGCGGGGTGACCAAGAGTTTCAGGCTGAGGCGCTGACGCTTGTTCAGTAGTCGAACGAGGGCGGCGATCACCGCCCGGTCGCCGAGGGTGAAAGCGGGCTTTGGCCTGCCGCGTTCCAAGACACTCAGCTGATGGCGCAGCACCAAGATCTCGACGTCTTTCGCCGCGGAGGAGCGGCCCAGCAGCCGCAGCCAACCCAAAAGCAGGCAACAGAACCGGTAGAGCAGACGTATCGCCACGGAACCCGAGCGTGCACCGAGGCGATCCCGGAGGCCCCCGATGTGATCACATCGTGACTCCAGAACTACAGCTCAGCATGGGTGACATGGGTTGTCGGCACGCACACGGTGTCGGCGTCCGGGCAGGCGGCTGGAGGCGGGTAGGCATGTGCGGCGTGCAGTCGGGCGGCGACGATCGCGTCGACGGAGGTGCGGATCCGGTCCGGCAGCGGTCGGCTGGTGACGATGCGGCGCACCTGCTCGGGACTCCAGCCCGTCTCCAACATGGCGGTCACGGCCTGTCCCTGGTCCCGCAATGCGGGCCCCGACAGCAGCAGTTCGGGATGCTGCAGGCCGATCGACAGCAGCAGCCGGGCACCCGCCGACGGCTTATCCGGCCGCGGGGGACGGGGTGCGTTCTCAGCCTGCGCAGGTTCAGCGTCTCTAATTGGCTTAGCGAGCCTGAGCGTTGCTCAGCCTTGGGAGCCAATCGCCTTCGTGCCCTGGTACTGAACGACAGGAGCCGCCAGTCCGCGTGGCACGTCCCTCCGGACGCTGGCCGGCCGGGCCGCAAGACCCGACCGAGGAGGGTGCCCGACGTCGCCTGGGCGCCGGGCGTGCGCGTAGCACTCTGCCACAGGTTCACTACGGTTCGCTAATCCAACTGGTGAGCCTGGGCCTCAGTCGGGGACGGCGGTGCGCAGTACGCTGCGCATGGCCGGCCCGTGGCCGGTGACGGCGGCTGCGCAGTACGCCAAGACGCCGGTGCGCTACTGCGCGGTGCCGGTGGCCGTCGACGACGGCGGCTCCTTCGCGGTGACCGGTCCTCCCGCTGTGTCGGCCGGCCCGGACCGCGCCCAGGTGCCCGCCTCGCCGTACTCGGGTGTTTAACTCGGACCTGGGTCGTGGGACTGGCCTCCGGCCGCATCCCGGACAGCCGCTGATTCTGCTCTACATCGCGTGCGTGGCAGCCCCGCTGGTAGTGGTGGCTGGGTTGGTCATGCAGATCCGGGCGCGTCGAGCTGGCGAGTCCGGCCGTAGATCGTGATCTGGTCCGGGGCGGCGCGGAGACGGGTGCGGCCACCGTTGATCATCGTGAGTTGTGTGGGCGCGGCAGGAAGGTGCCGTTGCGGGCGTCGTTGATGTCGATACCCATGCGGGCGAGTTTCTGCCTGGCTATGGCCGCGCGCTTCCCGGTGCTCATCACGATGGTGTGTGCCGTCGTCTTTGTCGGCCGGGAGATCCGTCAGCTCTCGATAGGGACCACTGGTGTATCTGCGTCGCTCGCGTGAGCGCAGGCCTGGCAGGTTCGGGAACCTGCCAGGCCTGCGTGCCGCACCTGGTGGGAATCAGAGGTCCAGGAGGGCCTCGGCCCAGAAGGACTCCTCCCTGCCGACGACGTCCGGGTCGAACGTCGCCAACCCGGTCAGGCCCAGCTCGCCGAGTTGGCGGCAGCCGGTGAAGAAGTCCGGCAACGCGGCCCGGGCCTCAGGGCCCGAAGCCGTGCGCCAGGCTTCTGTTTCCGCCTTCCCGGCGAGCACCTCCTGCTCTGCCAAAACCGGCACCATCCAGTGCCACCGCCACGCGCATTCCACGAGTGCAAAGACACGGGAGTTGACCTCGACGGGCACCGGCCCCTCCGGCATGAGGTGACGCAGTTGCGGGTGGATCTCCGTGAACTGAGGGAAAGCGAAGACGCGTCCGGTGCCTTCCTGCGCGGCCAGCAGAGCCGCCCCGAAGGAACCCAGGTCGTAGAACCGGGAACCTTCGTGAACGCGCCTTGGCTCACCGCTGGGCTGGAATCCCGCGACCACTCCCATCAGTTCGTCGTCACGGGGTCCGGGCAGCCCGTACTCGGACAGGGTCCGCAGGTCGGCCCCGGGCAGTCGCCATTCACCTGCCTGCGCCGAGGGGAGTACCCGGCGATCTGCGACGACGAGCTCGCCGATATCGGTCTGGAGGATGCGCGACAGCTCGCTCTTCGCCCCGGGGATGTCCATGGAGTCCTCCTGCAACCGGATCATGTCACCCCCCGTGTACCGCGTTGAGGATACCTGCCCACGCGTTCTCCCCCTTGTCGAAGGACCAGGACAGTGACGCGTTCGCATATTTGCCGATGCGCCCGGCGCACATGTGCCTCAGCGTGGTGCAGAAGTTGCGCTCGGAATAGATGGCCGTGACGTCTTCGGGTGCGACCCCGATTTCCGCCAGGAAGTCATCTGCGTGCGCTTCCGAATGCGCGCCCTTCACCGTGTTGGGGAACGCCAGCTTTGCGACCTTGCCGTTCGGCAGTTTCACGCTGTAGACAGCCACGTTCTGGTCGCTGCCCAGGCCCGCCTGCTGGCGGTACTTCATCGCGATCTGGCTGTCCTCCGTGGTGCCGTACCTGACCTTGCCACACGTGTTGTGGACCAGGACGGCGACCTTGCCGGCGAGGACGTAGTACGTGTGGAGCTGCTCGACGGTCAGGTTGTACCGGTCCGCCGTGCCCGTGGTGAGCGTGATCCTCTTGACCCGGACCAGGCCGTGGCCGTTGGGGGTCTGGAGGTCATGCTCTTGGCTGAGCTCGGCCGCAGGGACCCACTTGTGCGTGGTCTTGTCGTAGAACGGATGGTTGGCGGTGGTGTGCAGGGTCGCGGTGCGGCCGTCCTGCGTGCGGATCGTTACGTCGACCAAGTCGTGGTCGTGGTTGACCCAGGTGTGCTTGACAGTGCGCGCGCCCTGATGCTTGCCGGTCTTGGGATCCGCGGCCTGGACCTGGTCGCCGACCTGGACCTTGCCGATGGGCTTGGCCTGGCCGTTGCCCATGAGGACCTTCGTGTCCGGCGAGAAGCTGCAGCTGCCGCCCTCGGCGATCTGGTCGCCCTTGGACTCGGCGGTGGCTGCGGACTCGGCCTCGTGTTCGGCTGCGACCCGCGCCTCTTCCGCCTTCCGGGCCGCCTCGGCCTTTTGGACCTCGTCGGCTTTCTGGGCGTCCGCTGCCGTCCGGTCGGCCGCCTTGCCCGCATCCGCGGCGTCCTCCGCGCCGTGCACGCCTGCCTTGACGTCCTCGGCCACGTGCGTGGCGTTCTTCAGGCCCTGCAGGGCCTCGGCGCCCTCGGCCGCGTACTTCGCGCCCTTGACCGCCATCCGGGCGCCCAGGGCCGCGTCACCGATCACCGGGATGGCGCCGGCGAAGGAGATGCCCGCGTCCAGGTAGTCGCCGTCGGCGGCGTACCAGGCTCCGTTGGCGACGTCCGCCACCGCGCCCACGACCGGGATCATGCCGGCTGCGTCCAGGGCCGCGTGGCCCAGGTCGGACAGCCAGCCGTGGCCGTCGAGCTCGATGTTGCTGATCGGGTTGCCGCCACCGAACGCGTAGCGGTTGCCGGTCAGCGGGTCGGACACGAGGCCCATATCGGACAGGGCGCCGTTGTACATGTCCCGCGACAGGAACCGGTTCAGGCCCGGGTCATAGGTGCGGAAGCCCATGTTGTACGTACCCGTGGAGCCGTCCACGCGGTCGGCGTTGAACCGGTAGGCGTTGTACGGGTCGCTCGGCGAGTTCGTCGTCGAGCCGGGCTTGTCCGCACCGGTGTCCTGGCTGGTGTCGTCCGAGCCGTAGGCGCCGTAGCCGTAGGTCGACTTGGTGTCGCCGCCTGCGTCGGTGACCGCCTGGACGTTGGAGTGCGCGTCGTACGTGTAGTACGTCGGCTCCTGCGTGCCGTCCGACTTGATGTTCACCTGGGACAGCCGTTCGCCCCACGGCGAGTACTGGTAGGTCTTGGTGGCCGTCCCGTTCTCGGTCTCGGACACGACCGCGTTGGACATCGCCAGGTAGTCGAAGACGGTGGTCTTCTCACCTGTCGCGCCCGCGTTCTGCGTCTGCGACACCGTCCGGTCGAACGGGTCGTAGGTGTAGTTGGTGGTGTCGTATCCGGTGCCGTTCTTCTTCTGTTCGCTGGCGATGTGGTCGAAGCCGTCGTACGTGTAGCGCTCGATCACACTGCCGCCGGTGGTGACGTTGTCCAGCCGACCGTAGGGGTCGTAGTGGTAGCCGGAGGACACCCCCGCCACGGTGGTGGTCGCCAGCCGGTTGCGGTCGAAGATCGAGGTGGTGGTCTGGCCGCCGACCGTGGAGGACGTCGCGTTGCCGTTGTCGTCGTAGACGTAGGACTCGTTCTGCCCGCCGCCGGTCTTGGTGACGCTCTTGACCTGGTCGCGTGGGGTGTAGGCGTAGTCCAGGGTCTGGTTCTTGTACGACGAGTGGTCGTCGGCGTTCTGGACCTTGGAGACGTCCTCGCTGGTGTTGCCGTTGGGGTCGTAGGTGTAGGTGTGCTCGGCCACCGTGGTGGTGGCGTCGGACTTCTTCTCCAGCTGGTGCTTCAGAGCGCCGTCGAGGAAGTAGTTTGAGGTGACGACATTGCCGTTGCCCTTGGTCTCCGTGGCCACCTGACCGCCGGGGGTGTAGGTGAACTGGGTGACCTTCGGGTTGGGGTCACTGGCCGACTCCTTGTTGGTGACCTTGCTCAGCAGGTTGCGCGTGTCGTACTCGAAGCTCGCGACAGTCGCATCGTGGGTCCGGTTGAGCGTGTTGCCGTCCGCGTCGTAGTTGAACGACGTGGTGTGCAGTGTGGACCCGGCCTTCTTCACCTCCAGCTTGGCCAGCTGGTTCACTCCGTCGAAGGTGGCGGCGTAGTCGTCGTAGCGGGCGCCGGGGGTGGCGTCCGCCAGGTCGACGAGGTTGCCGTTGGCGTCGTAGGAGTAGGTGAAGGCGGTCTTCTCGTTGTCGGTGTCGGCGCTGTTGTCGCGGACCACCTTGACGGCGTCCGCGGCCACTGTTCCGCCCGAGTTCTGCGCCAACGTCACCTTCTGGGTGGTGTCGGCGGCGGTGAAGGCGTAGCTGCCCAGCGACACCCAGGCGCCGGTGTTCTTGGTCTGGTCGGCCGTCTTGGTGGCGGTGCCGCCGTGGTAGCCGATGGTGTACGAGGCGTTCGTCGCCGCGCCCGAGACCTGCGGGTACTTCACGTACACCTGGTAGGTGCCGTCCTCGGGGATGGACAGGCTCCAGGTGAAGGAGTCCGAGCCCGACCCCGCCGGGTGCGTGGCGTAGTCGTAGCCCTGGTGGTCGGAGCCGCTGGTGGCCGTCGGCCACGAGCCCACCGCCGAGGTCGACTGCACATCGGAGTTGTCGGCCAGGTCCACCTGCAGACCCACCGGCACACCGTTGTCGGTCCGGGTGTGGACCATCCCGTCCGGGTAGTACGTCCAGTTCATCGTCCGCGACTGCGAGCCGCCGGCCGAGGTGATGGTGCGGGAGGTCTGGTCACCCAGCTCGTCGTGGTCGTAGGAGGTGGTGATGTCCCACGGGTCCGTCGAGGTCTTGGTCTGGCCGTCGTCCCAGTAGGTGTAGGTGGTGTCGTTGCGCACCGACTGCCCGGCGGACGGCGGGGCGGACACCTTGGTCAGGTGGCCGTCGGCGTCGTAGGAGTTGTCGGTCTGGGCCGCATGGTTGTACGTCGAGTCGTTCGGATCGTAGGCGGACAGCTGCGACTTGACCCGGTTCAGCTCGTCGTAGACGGTCTGCGTGGTGAAGGCGGTCGTGCTGTTCGCGGCCACCGCGCGCGGCGAGTAGACCTTGGTCTGGTTGCCGACCTGGTCGTACTCGTACTTGGTGGTGTCGTAGGTGATGGAGCCGGACGGGTTGTCGTGCGGCACCTGCACCTGGCTGGTCATGCCGCGCTCGTCCAGCGTGTACAGCGTCTGGTTGCCGTCCTCGTCCGTGGTCGAGGTCTGCAGGCCGTCCTTGTCGTAGCCGGTCTGCTTGGTGTGCCCGGCCGCGTCCGTCACCGAGATCGCCCGGTGGTCCAGGTCGTAGGCGTACTTCGAGGTGAAGTCCGTCGTGTCCGTGGTCAGGTTCTTGAGCGGGTCGACCACCTGCACGGTGTTGCCCACGTCGTCGTACGACGTCGAGGTGACATGGCCGGCCGCGTCGGTGACGGACACCGGGCGGTCCAGCTCGTCGTAGGCCGTGCTCGTAGCATAGCTGCCCGAAGTCGCACCCGGCAGGTTGCCGTTCGGGTCCGTCTCGGTGAGCTTGTTGCCCACCTTGTCGTAGGTGTAGGTGGTGATCCGGTCCGGGTCGGAGGAGTTGTCCTTGGGCAGGGTGCCGGATTTCAGCTCGTCGCCGGCGTCGAACACCGCGGACGACACCGCGCCGTTCGGGGCCGTGGACTGCGTGACGTTGTCGTTGGTGTCGTAGACCGGGGCCGGGGTGGTGATGTACGAGCCGGACGCCTGGTCCTTGGGCACCTTGGAGACCAGCGGACGGCCGAAGGTGTCGTACGTCTGCGTCGTCGTCTTGCTCAGCGGATCGGTGACACTGAGGACCTCGCCCCGCACGTCATAGCTGGTCTGATTGACGTCGCCAAGCGCGTCCGTCTCGGTCTGCGGGTATCCGTTGGCTTCGAACGCGCTGTAGGTGGTGGAGTGGTTGTTGGCGTCGGTGGCCTTGGTCAGCTCACCGTAGGAGTCGTAGGTGTACGCGGTGGTGTAGCCCGACCCCGTCGCCACGCCCTTCGGGTCCTGCACCGAGGTGAGGTTGCCGAAGGAGTCGTAGCCGAACTGCCACGTGCGGCCCTCCGGGGAGGTCTTGCTGAACAGGTCGGAGGAGTAGCCGTCCAGACTGGTCTGATACGTGTAGACCGTAGCCGGCGTGCCGTTCTTGTTCGCCTCCGCGTCCTTCTGGGTCAGCGGGTAGCCGGTCTTCGGGTCGTACGTCCACGAGGTGGTGGCGCCGTTGTCCTCGATCAGCGAGGTGACGTTGTTGTCGGCGTCCCAGGCAAGCTTCGTGACCTCGTTCTTGGGGTTGGTGATCTGAACGGGGCGGGAGAAGTCGTCCGTGACGTACGTCGTCGCGTGGGTGTTGGCGTCCGTCACCGTGGTGTCGGTGAACGCGCTGTTCGACGTGTCAGTCGCGTACGTGAGCGACGTGGCGTCGTTCAGCCGGTCGGTGAGGGTCTTGGCCCACCAGTGATACTTCGGATTGTCGCCGTTCTGCGGGGCGTAGTAGGCCAGCTGCGTCGCGTGGCCACGCGGGTCCGTGACGGAGACCAGCTTGACGTTCTTCGTGCCCTGGGTGGCGTCGTAGCCGAACTTGAACACCTTCGGCTGGGACGAGCCGGCGCCGTCCGTCAGCTGGGCCATCAGGCCCTGCGTGGTGTACTCGAACGTCACCTGGCGGCCGGAGATGTCGGTCATCGACGCCACATGGTCGATGATCTTCGGGTTGGTGAGGTTCGTACCCGACTGCTCGGTGCCTGTGTCGTCGATGTACTTGTAGTTGTCACCCTTGTTGTAGTAGGTGACTGTCAGCGACTGTCGGCCCGTCGGGTCCGTGATGTAGCTCAAAAAGTGCGTGGGCTTGTTGTTGGACTTGCGGATCGCGTAGGTGAACGTCTCGGTGTTGCCGTTCTTGTCCACGATCGACGTGACGTAGCCGTCGCAGTCGTAGAAGAAGCGGGTGCCGTCCGGCCGCGTCATCGACCAGGCGTCGGCGGTGTCGTCCTTGTCGGGGGTGCAGTCGACCCCGCCCTTCATCGCCAGCAGGTAGTGGACACCCGCCGGGGCCTTGAAGGTGCCGTCCGCCTGCTTGGTGAACACGGACGAGGTGCCGTCACCGTCGGTGAGGGTGACTTCGGTCGGGTTGGGGTTGGGGTGGAAGTCCAGCGCCGCACCCAGCCGGATCGGCGCCGAGGCCTGTGCCGACCAGCCCGGCCCCATCACTGTGTCGGAGGTGTCCAGCGAGTTGTAGGCGAAGCGCGCGAACGTTCCCAGCCCGCGCCCCGGGTTGGAGAAGGCGTTGTACGAGAAGACGTTGTTGCCGGAGGCCAGGTTCGTCATCACCGACGAGCCCGCGCCGGTGGCAACGCCGGAGTAGGTGTAGAACTTCTCCAGTCCGATGGTGTCGGAGGTGGGGTCTTCCACCGTCTCGGCCTGTGCCAGGCCCGCGACGCCGCCGGTGGCGGAGTTCCAGGTGTTGTTGGTCTTGTTGAAGACGTCCCACGTCAGTGTGTACTGGGTGCGGGAGTTCGTCGGGTTGCCGGAGTCGGCGTTGGTGGGCGCCTTGACCTGGGCGTGGATGGTGACCGTCTGGCCGGGCACCAGGTCCTGCGGCAGGGCGGTCTGGATCTGGTTGCCGCCGTTGGTGACGTCGGTGCCGTCCGGCAGCGTCCAGCGGTAGGACAGCACCTGATCGGTTGCCGCCCACGTGGTGTTGGTGGTGTTGGTCAGCGACAGGTCGACGTTGTAGGTGGTGCCCGGCGTCATCCGCTGCGGCACCTGCGGCGCGTAGTACGTCGAGTCGGTCGTGGCGTCCACATAGGTGACCACCAGTTGCGGGCGCAGCTGCGGTTCGCTCGTCTCGGAGGAGAGGAACACCGACCTCTCCTGCGGCCCGGTGGTCGACTCGTCCTTGACCTTGATCAGCACGCCGTGGTTGGACGACGGCGTATTGATCCAGCCCTGGGTCAGGGAGGTGGCATCCCACCAGCGCCGCACCGGATCGTTGGTGAATCCGGTGTCGGCGTCGTTGACGGTGGCGGAGTAGTCACCGCCGGCCGTGGTCCAGGCGGTGGTGGAGGAGGCGTTGTTCCAGGTGGCCGTCGCCTCGTCGAAGTCCTTGGTCAGGCCGTGCAGTTCGTAGGAGGCCGAGCCGCCGCCGGTGTTGGTGGTGATCGTCGACTCGGCCTGCACCTGGGCGTCCAGCACCCGGGCGGTCGAGGGCAGGGAGCCGGTGGGGAACTTCAGTACCGCACGGGTCTTGCCGTAGGTGGTGGAGTTGTTGCCGACCGTGAACCAGTTCTGGTTCGCGCCGTCGGAGGAGATGGTGTCGTGCCCGGTGGTCGGCTGGGTCGAGGACAAGGTGGTGTCGCTCTGGCCGGACTGGATGATCTGCCGGGTCTCACCGGCCTTCGGCAGGTCGGTCAGCTGCACCGGGCCGCCGATGATCTGGCCGCCCTTGGTCTTGACGGCGACCTCGTAGTAGACCGCGTGGAAGTCGTCCGGGGAGTCCGCCGGGGTGGGCACCGCGGTGGTGTCGGTGAAACTCGTCGTGCCCGCCGAGACCGGGGCCACCAAGGTCGCCGAGGTCGGGGTGAAGCCCTGGTAGACGGACCGGTGGACCTGGTACTCGGCCAGGTCGTTCGCCGGGTTCCCGGTGGTGTTCGTGTACGCTGGCCAGCTCAGCTCCGCGCCGGTGGCGTGGATGACCGTCGGCGCATTCACGGCCACGCCCGGGGTGCCGTAGACGATGGTCAGCGTCGGATACGTGGCGGTCTCGCCGCCGTAGGCGTACTCGCCGGCCTCGTACATCGGGCCGCCCTGGCCCAGAGTCGACTCGTTGGACGACTGCAGCACGAAGCCGTAGTTGGTGGCGGTGCCCGAGATCCACTGCTGGACGGTGTCGGTGACCGCGAAGTTGTGCCACTGGTCGTACGATCCCGCGGGCTTGGAGACGCTGCCCGCATCGACCAGGCGCACGGCGTCCGCGATGACCGCGGTGGAGGTGGAGGCCGGGCCGTCACCCAGGACGACCTTGCCCGCGGTGCCCTTGGTGAAGGACAGCGGAGTGCCGCCGTTCAGCGAGGTCCACACGCCGCCGGTGCCGGAGGCCTGGTTCACCGTGCCGTTGTAGGTGCCGCCGTTGTACGTCACCGTGTACGGGGCGTTGGTGGCCCGGTCCGAGGCCGGTACGTAATGGACGTCCACCCGGTAGGGGGCCGTCTCCGGGACGGTGGGCTGCCAGGTGTAGGTGTCGCCGGCGACGGCGTCCTTGTTGTACGCGTAGTCGCCGTTGATCGCGTACTGGGTGAAGGCGCTGTTCGTCGAGTACGGCCACGAGCCCTGCGCCGCCGTGCCCGGGTCGCCGTCGTCCAGCTGCACGCTGGTGCCCGACAGCTCACCTGAGAGCGCCGAGGTGTTGTTCCACGTCGCCCCGGTCGCGGTCCACGAGCCGGTGGCCCGGTGCGCCTCGATGGTGACGTTGTTGGAGTTCGTGGTGTGGACCTGGTTGTAGTACAGACCCAGCCGCGCCGAGTCGATCTTCGTGCCGGAGGGGATGCCGCTCAGCGGGAACTGCACCAGCGAGCGCAGTTTGCCCGACGTGGTGGTGCCCACGCCCAGCTGCCAGTTGCCGGTGGTGGAGGTGCCCACCCCGTTGAGGTTGGTGTTCGGCTGAGTGGAGTCGACCATCACGTCCTGGGAGGTGGACGGGGTCGGCGCGATCATCACCGTCGGGTCGACGGCGACCGGGAAACGGCGGCCCTTGGCGGCCAGCCACTTCGCGTCCGGCGTGAGGGTGATCCGCCAGGACGAGCCGGTGCGGGTCAGCTTCTGCGCCACCGGGCCACGGTCCATGTCGACCACGGCGGAGTCGGCGTGCTTCGGCGCCTGGGACATCACCGCGGCCGGGATGACCAGCACGGGGCGGCCCGACTCGTTGCCGCCGTAGAGGGCGATCGAGCCGTCCTTGCGCTGCTTGGGAGTCAGCCCGCCGCTCTTCAGGGTGAAGGTGAACGAGACCGGGCTACTCGGGGCCCGGTTCAGGACGATGTCCTCCTTGACCTCACCGCGTCCGACCCGGTAGTCGAAGTCGGCGCCGGCGGCCAGGCCCCGGTAGGTGACGGTGTCGCCCTTGGCGACCGGGGAGACGGCCTTGTCCGCACCGGCCAGGCCCAGGGTGACGGTGTGCTTCCCGTCGGCCTCGAAACGCAGCAGGCTCCCACTGCGGGAGCCGAAGTAAGAGCTGGCCAGGTTGGCGGTGTTGGCGTACTTGTAGCCGGCCCGGGCGGTCGCGGCGACCTTCGTGTCGATCGCCTTCCAGCCGTCCGGCGAGTGGTAGGACAGCGGCACCGCGGAGATCTCCGCCTGCGTGGTGCCGTCCGACAGCTTCCAATACCGCGTCGACGGAGTGCGCTTGGACGTCAACTCCCGCACCCGATGCGCCTTCGGCGCCTTCTTGCCCCGCGGCAGTTTCTGCCGGTCGGCTATCGCGTCCTTCGGCCCAACCGGCGGCTTCGGCGAAGAATGCCCGCCGCCGAACCAGCCCTTGACCGTGTCGATGATTCCGGGACCGCCATCGCCCGATGACGGAGCGGACGCGAACGCCGGGGTCTGTAGGACAGAACCCAGCAACGCTCCGACCACCAGGGATGCGGCAATCCGACTTCGTCTCGCCACCCAAAACTCCTTGTCACGCATGCTCGACAATCGCGACACAAGCGACCGCATCTGCACATGACTTCGGAGCGCGAATATCCCAGGGCATACCGACATGGCCGTTCCGGCAGCCCCACCATTTCCGGATCTGTAACCAAGGCACAGAAAGGATGAACCGCAGCACCGTAAACCCATAGGCAGACGTGATCACACAAAACCGGCCATGGCGGATCCAAAGCCGGCAATGCGACCAGTGCTGGGGGACACCGAATCGGCGGCGGAACTCTGACACAAAGATCGTTGGCAGGTCCAGAGCAACGTCAACCATCGCAAATTCGGGACGAACCACCCTTCCAGCCAGCTGATTCACCGCATTCACCCGATTCGTGGGTGCAAATTCAGCCACCGACCGTGCGACACCCTTGAAGCCACCTTTACTCTCAAGATCATCGCTTTGCCGAGTCTGGAACCCTGTTTAACTGGCGTTCAGGATTGAGTCGACCATGGAGACTTGAGCCGCAGGAGCGAAACGGGCCTTTCGGCCCGGCACTTGCACCCCTTGCTCGCATTGGCTGTAATCGACGGGCGCACCGCCAAGAATTCAAAAAACGGGCATTCACGCCCATCTACGCAACGGGAGTCGGCGATGGAAACCCAGACAGCAACCGGCACCGAGACCCCCGAAAGCGATGAAACCGCCGCCGCGCCCGCCAGCCGGCGCCGCCTCCGCCCGCTCATATTCGCCAGCGCCCTCCTGTGTGCCGCCCTCGCCGCCGCCGGCGTCCTGTTCACCACCCACAGCGACAACGGCAACCACGGCGCGGATACCAAGCACCACGGCCCCACCACCCCCGTGGCCTACCAGATCACCGGCCACGGCACCGCCCAGATCAGCTACGCCGCACCGGACGGAAGACTGCACACCGTCAGCGCCCAACTGCCCTGGCGCGGCGGCGCCGACCTGACCACCGGCGGCGCCCCGGCGGTCGTCTCCATCGTCCTGGGCAAGGAGGGCGGCAACGCCAGCTGCTCGGTCAGCCTGCACGGCAAGGTGGTCCAGCAGGCCACCGCGTACGGCTCGTACGGACGAGCCAACTGCCGCGCCCCCCTGGCCCGCACCACCCCATGATGACCGTGCAGAGCAGACCAGGAGATCTTCGATACAGAACATGGAGGCGGCGTGAGCGTCGACAGGATCCTTCTGATCGTCTCGGTGGCGATCTCCACCGTGCTGGCCGTGCGACGGATCCGGGCACGTCTAAAGGAACACCGCAAGCAATGACCATACAGTTGGAGATCGGTGGCGCTGCTGCAGTTCGGTCAAGCTGTGGGAGGTGGCCACTCATCGGCCCGCACCCCGGCGCGGCCTCGGTTGCGCTACCGTGGCGGGCGCGGCCCACGGCCCGGTGTGGCAGCGCCGCCAATACGGCCAGGCCAGTCCCCACCGAACCCTTTCATCCGGCGGCGACTGACGCTTACCCGTTGGATGAGCGATCCGTAGTTCCCATGGCAGACTGCCACGCGCATACCCGGCGCCCAGGCAACGTCGGGGCACCCTCCTCGGTGGGGCCGCGAGACCTCACCGCCCAGTGTCCGCAGGAACGTGCCACGAGGGCTGACGGCTCCCGCCGATCAGCACCAGGGCACGAAGACGATCGGCTCACCTCCCTGAGCAACACCGGGGATCCCCAAGCCAAGTCAGAGACGCTGCCGCATCACGACCGCCCGGCTCAGGGCGCGCCGGCTGTTTCGGCAGCAAGTCCGCACGATCATGCGATTCGTCGGCGCCTTCTACACTGCCCCGCGGTGAAGGAACCACTCAGAGGACGACGAAGAACATGGTGCAGATCGAGCGGGTGGCCGGCCTGACGCCAAACCAACAGTGCCAGGCCGCCGCCCTGGCGATGTGGCGGTGGCGTGCGCCGGTCCTCGCGTTCGAACCGGATGAAGAGTGGGGCATCCAGTCCTCTGCGCTGGAGTCGCTGTTCCGGTTGGCAGCAGCCTCCCCCGGCGAAGAGTCGCATCACGCATACAGGCAGGCAGCCGCCGCGTTGTGCCGAGCCCCGCTCTTTGCATCCGAAGTCGATCCGGACACAGTCCAGTTGGTCCAGTTGGAGACCATCGCCAACCTGCTGACCTTCGGCGAGTTGCTGGATGAGCCAGACTCGGACAAGGCCGAGCAAGTCATCGAATCCTCCAATGGCCTGGCGACACCATCACGACGCCACTGACGCCCAGACGACGACGTTCAACCGACGCTCCCCCGCAGACCATCAGCCGTGCACCACCGCGTCGGCCGACGACGGGAGCGGGGCGGAGCCACCACCGGACGCATGACAAGGCCGGCCTCCACACTCCGAAGGCTCGAGCCGAACCGCCGAGATGGCAGCCGGTCGTAGGCGGCGCAGGTCAGCCGCAGAGATCCGACTGCCATGCGCCCCTCGGTGTCATGATGGTCCGATGGACAACCGGGAGAGGACCGAACCTCCGCGGGTGGCCGATGAGCTCGCCACGCTGACCGGCTTCCTGCAGCGCCAGCGTGACACGCTGGCCATGGCATGTGCGGGGCTCACAGCCGAGCAGCTCAGGGGAAAGGCCGTGCGGCCCTCGGGCTTGTCGCTGCTCGGCCTCGTCCGGCACATGGCTGACGTCGAGCGGACCTGGTTCCGGAACGTGTTGAACGGCGAGCACAGCGACGTGCACTGGCCCCGAAGCGACGGCGGCGCTTTCGACGTTGACACCGCAGACCCGTCCGAGGCGTTCGCGATCTGGCACGAGGAGTGCGCCCGATCCCGCGACATCGTGGATGCCGCCGAGTCCCCCGACGTCACCGGGCGGTACCGAGACGACGTCTTCTCTCTCCGCTACATCCTCACTCACATGATCGAGGAGTACGCGCGGCACAACGGCCACGCTGACCTCCTCCGCGAGCGCATCGACAAAAGCGCCGAACAGTAGTGGACGGCGGGGGCCGGTCCCCTGACGGTGCCCTTGCCGAAATCCTCGTCCGGGCAGGTCATGCGGCATGTTCGTACTCGTGGAGAATGCCGCCAAGGCGATCGCGTCTTCGTACCTCGAGGCAGGCGATCTGGCCCGGATCGGCGATCGGCGGGGGCGACGGGTTCAGCGGGCGGGCGTTCGCGATGCCCTGGTGGGGCCGGTGTAAATTGTAGAACCGCTCGAACTCCCGCAGGGCGTGGAGCAGGTGCCGCTGATTCCAGATCAAGGACCGGTCCAGCAGCTCACGACAACAGGTCTGCACCCACCTTTCCATGGCCGAGTTCATCCTCGGCATCCGGACGCCGCTGAGCACGACCCGATCCCCGCATCGGCGAGGACCGCGTCGAACAGGGCAGGGAACTTCCCGTCCCGGTCCCGGATGAGATGGGACGGTGCGGGTGCGCACCTCCATCACGAAGAGGGCGTACAGCCGCTGTAGTCCTATGGTGTCCACAGAGAAGAAGTCGGTGGCGAGCAGGCCGCTGGCCTCGACCGTGTACGCGGCTTTGGTCAGACTGCCCGTCAGCTCTCGTACCGCGGCGTGGAGAGCGGCATGCACCATCCGCCATGCGGCATGGACAGGCCGCCCGGGTCCCGCGGAGCTGAAGCGGTCACGGAGCCGACGGTGTGCGAGGCCGGTGGTTCTTGCGGAGAAGCGGGCGGCAGGCGCGGCTCGCCGACGGCCTGCGGACGGGCCGATGCCGCTCGTATCGCGGCGCGGGCCTGGAGGACCTCGCACGGCTTCGGCGCGTACCCGCGCTTGTCGTCCTCATGGAGCTCGTCCACGGGTAGCAGCGATCCCGCCAAAGCCGTCTCACCTCACGAAAGCCCGCGACACCGACTGGGGACGTCTGCCAACAAGAGCCGCACAACAGACAGGAGTAACGTGGCGCTCGTGATCCAAGGCATTTCCGCCGCCAAGTGGAGCTACGTCACTCGCAGAGTCGTGGACCGAGGCCAGATGTGCCTGAGCGGATTCCCCCGCAAACCCCAGCTCGGCGACCTGGTCGCGGCCAAGGTGACCGCGCTGGGGGCCCACGCCCACACGGAGGACGTCCACGGCCGCAGCGTCAGCCTCTATCCGGGAGACATCCTCGTCGGCGCCTACGGAAACAGGTACGCGACCGACTTCTTCGAGGGATACCTGCCGGAAGGGACGGCCGTCCACCTGCTCACCGCGGGCGGCCTCATCGGTACCGTCGTATCCGCCCACACGCGCCGTGACCCGCCGACCGAACTGGAGGTGATCGGCGCGCTCACCGACCACCTGGGCGCGGTGCTGTCGGTGGAGGATTTCGCGATACCCACGCCCGCCGCAGCCGTGCCGGGGCTGGGCACCCTGGTCGTACTGGGGTCGTCGATGAACGCGGGCAAGACCACCACCATGGCGGCCATAGTGCGGGGCTGGCGCCGCGCGGGACTGACCGCCGGCGCCGGCAAGATCACCGGCTCCGGCAGCGGCAAAGACCGCTGGATGTACATCGACGCGGGCGCCACGGCCGTCCTGGACTTCCTCGACTTCGGCCTGCCCTCCACGTTCGGCTACCCGCTCGAGCGGTTGCGCGCCACGATGTTCGGGGTCCGCGACGGCCTGGTGGACCAAGGGGCCCAGGCGGTGGCCTTGGAGATCGCGGACGGTCTGCTACAAACCGAGACGGCGGCGCTCGCCACATGCCTTGCGGGCTTTGCCGACGGAATAGTGCTCGCCGTCGCCGACGCGTTGGGCGCCAGCGCCGGCAGCGACATCCTGGCCGCTTTGGACGTTCCGATCCGAGCGGTGAGCGGCCGGGTGACCGCCAGCCCGCTGGCCTCCCGCGAAGCCGCCGCCACCACTGGGATTCCGGTGCTGTCCCCGGCGCAGCTCGCAGGCGGCGCTGCGGTGGACCTGCTGATCCCGACACCTGCCACTTTGAACGCGGCTTACGGCGGCACCGACGATGGATGCGACGTTGAGGGCTCCCCTCCCTGAAGGGAGGGGATTCTCCACCCTCCAGGGCTGCGTGGGGATTCACGGCTCAGGCCGCCACCTGAGCCGGCGGCTCAGGTGGTCTTACGCCCTCGGCACCGTCCGGGT
>NZ_JBEYXD010000061.1:0-53549 GCF_040644975.1 Streptomyces sp. NPDC046900
GGCCGGCCGGGGCCGCACATCGCCGACGGCGCACTACGACGGTCTGTGCCTCGCCGCCTGACCGGCACCCGGCCCGCCGGGGTCAGACGAGCGCCCCCTTCTGCGTGAGCGTGGGTGTCAGCCCAGCTTCGCGAAGCCGTAGTTCAGGAGCTTCGTCGCGTCCGTGGCGCGCTGCGCGTACGTGGACGAGGCCAGAACCGTGCCGATGACGGTCTTCCCGTTGCGGGTGGCCGCGAAGACGAGGCAGGCGCCGGCCTCGGGGCCGGAGCCGGTCTTCACACCGATCGCGCCGCTGTAGCTGCTGAGCAGCGTGTTGGTGTTGGTCCACGGCGCCATGGTCCGGGTGGTGCCCGACTTGGTGATGGTCTTCGCCGTGTACGACTTCGTCTTCACGATCGTGCGGAACGTGGAGTTCTTCATCGCGCTGCTCGCGATCTTCGTCAGGTCGCGCGGCGTCGAGTAGTTGCTTCCGTTGCCGATGCCGTCGAACGAGTCGAAATGCGTGTTCGTCAGGCCGAGGCTCTTGGCGGCGCTGTTCATCTTGCCGATGAACGACTTCACGCGGGCGGCACGCGTCGTGCCGGAACCGAACTTGTCCGCGAGTGCGTAGGCCGCGTCGCAGCCGGAGGGCAGCATCAGCCCGTACATCAACTGGCGGACGGTGACCTTGTCGCCGACGATCAGGTGGGCGGACGAGGCGTTGTTGGCAACGATGTAGTCGCTGTACGCCTTCTGGATCGTCACCTTGGCGTCAAGGTTGAGGTTCGACTGGGCGAGCACGACCTTCGCAGTCATGATCTTCGTGGTGGAGCCGGTGGAACGCCTGGTGTCCGCGGCCTTCGTGTACAGCGTCGAGCCGTTGGCGTTGTTCATCACGTAGCCGCCCTTGGCCACGATCGAGGGCGCTGTGACGGCCTGCGCGGGCGCCGCAGTGAGGGCTCCGGTGGTGAGCACGGCTCCGGTGGTGACCACTGCCGCGACTGCCCTGCGAACTCGCGTGCCCTTAATACCGGTAATCAAGTTAAACGCTCCGATGCGTCTCTTATGCGCCTGAAAGCATCCAAATGCCCCTGGAGTGCGGCCAGATGGCAAGGCCGCCTTCCCCTGAGACTCGTAAGTGGCAGAAATGGATGTGCGGTTTTCGGGGGAAATTTTGAGGCGGCCGTGCGGTCCGCATCGTGGACGTTCATCGGCATGCGTACGCGTTGTATCTATGATGTGCGCATGTCTTCACCGCCCTCGCCCGCCCCCGCTCCCGAGAAGCCGTCGGTCAAGCAGCCGCCTGCCGCCGACCGTGTGTACGCCCACGTCAAGCAGGGTGTCCTCGGACGCCGTTACGAAGGCGGGACGCTGCTCACCGAGGGCGAGCTGGCCGACGAGGTCGGCGTCTCCCGGACGCCGGTGCGCGAGGCGCTGCTGCGGCTGGAGGCCGAAGGGCTGATCCGGCTCTACCCGAAGAAGGGAGCGCTCGTCCTGCCCGTCTCCGCCCAGGAGATCGCGGACGTGGTCGAGACGCGTCAGCTCGTGGAGGAGTATGCGGCCCGCAAGGCGGTGCCCGCCCCGCACGCCTTGATCTCCCGTCTCGAGGAGCTTCTCGCCCGGCAGAAGGAGCAGGCCGCGGCCGGGGACCTGGCCGGGGCGGCGGTCACCGACCGCACCTTCCACGCCGAGATCGTGCGCAGTGGCGGCAACGAGATCCTCTCCCGCCTCTACGACCAGCTCAGGGACCGGCAACTGCGGATGGGCGTCGCGGTCATGCACTCGCATCCCGACCGGATCGCCAAGACGCTCACCGAACACGCGGAGATCCTGCACGCCCTGCGGTCCGGCGACGCCGAGGCGGCGGTCGAGATCGTCCACCGGCACGTCAGCTGGTTCTCCCACCTGGCGCGGGGTGAGGTGCGATGAGTGCCGAGGCCCGTTCCGTGTCCCTGCCCGGCGATCCGCCCGGCGGCCGTCGCGCCGTCGCCGTGTGGGCCGTCGGCGTCTCGGTCTACTTCGTCGCCGTCATCTTCCGAACGTCCCTGGGCGTCGCCGGACTCGACGCCGCGGACCGCTTCCACGTCGGCGCGTCGGCGCTGTCCACCTTCTCCATCCTCCAGCTCCTCGTGTACGCGGGCATGCAGATACCCGTCGGCCTGCTGGTGGACCGCCTCGGCACCAAGAAGGTGCTGGCCATCGGAGTGGTCCTTTTCACAGCCGGTCAGCTGGGGTTCGCCTTCGCCTCCTCGTACGGCACGGCGCTCGCCTCGCGTGCGCTGCTCGGCTGCGGTGACGCGATGACGTTCATCAGCGTGCTGCGCCTCGGCACCCGCTGGTTCCCGGCCCGGCGCAGCCCGCTGGTCGCCCAGCTCGCCGGTCTGGTGGGCATGGCCGGCAACCTGATCTCGACGCTCGTGCTGGCCCGGCTGCTGCACGGGGTCGGCTGGACCGCGGCGTTCGGCGGCAGCTCGCTCGCCGGCGTCGTCGTGTTGCTCCTGCTCCTGTTCTTCCTGAAGGACCACCCCGAGGGGCACGAGCCCGAGCCGTTCCCGCACCACGGAGCGGCCTATGTGCGGCGGCAGATCGTGGCGTCCTGGAAGGAGCCCGGGACGCGGCTCGGCATGTGGGTGCACTTCACCACACAGTTCCCGGCGATGGTGTTCCTGCTGCTGTGGGGACTTCCGTTCCTGGTGCAGGCGCAGGGCCTGTCGCGGGCGACGGCCGGTGAGCTCCTCACGCTCGTGGTGCTGTCGAACATGGTCGTCGGCCTGGTGTACGGGCAGATCGTCGCCCGCCACCACACGGCGCGGCTGCCGCTGGCGCTCGGCACGGTCACGGCCACGGCGGTGGTGTGGGCGGCCACGCTCGTCTACCCGGGCGCGCACGCGCCGATGTGGCTGCTGATCGTGCTGTGCACGGTGCTCGGCGCCTGCGGTCCGGCCTCGATGATCGGCTTCGACTTCGCGCGTCCGGCGAACCCGCCCGAGCGTCAGGGCACCGCCTCGGGCATCACCAACATGGGCGGTTTCGTCGCTTCCATGACGACACTGCTGGCGATCGGCCTGCTCCTGGACGCGACGGGAGACGACTACACCGTGGCGTTCTGCGCGGTGTTCGTGCTCCAGGCGCTGGGGCTGAGCCAGATCCTGCGCCTGCGCGAGCAGGCGGCGCGCAGGGAGCGGGAGCGGCTGGTCGCGAGCCGGGTGGAGACGGTGCACGTGCCGGCGGCGTAGATGCCGGCGCCGTGTCCCGTGGCTTCGCCGTCGCCGTCGCCGTCGCCGGTTACGGACGGCGGCGCGGCCGCTCCAGGCCCAGTACACGGTCCTTCAGCGCCGGGAACTGCTCCCGGGTGGCCGCGACCCTCGCCGGATCGAACTCCACCGCGAGGACCTCCTCGTCGGCGTCCGCCTCGGCGAGGACGTCGCCCCAGGGATCTACCACGATCGAGTGACCCGCCTGCGGAACCCCGGCGTGCGTCCCGGCCGTTCCACAGGCAAGGACGTACGCCTGGTTCTCGACCGCCCGCGCCTGGGCCAGCAGCGTCCAGTGGGACCGGCGGCGCTCCGGCCAGCCCGCCGGGATCACGATCGTCTCGGCCCCCGCGTCCACGAGCGAGCGGAAGAGCTCGGGGAAGCGGAGGTCGTAGCAGGTGGCCACGCCGACGGTCGTCTCCGGCAGAGGCACCGTCACCGGCTCGGTCCCCGCGCCCATCAGGACGGCCTCGCCCTTGTCGAAGCCGAAGCGGTGGATCTTGCGGTAGAAGGCGGCCAGGTCACCGGAGGGGGAGAAGATGAGAGACGTGTTGTAGATCGGGCCTTCGGGGTCGCGCTCGGGGATCGACCCGGCGTGCAGCCACACGCCCGCGTCGCTCGCCGCCTTGGCCATGGCCTCGTAGGTCGGCCCTTCGAGCGGCTCCGCCTCGGACCCGAACTGCTCGTAGGCGAACGCCCCGGTCGTCCAGAGCTCGGGCAGCACCACCAGATCGACTTCGGCTTGATCCCGTACCAGTGAGGCCGCCCGTCGGCGGCGTGAATCAACCGATTCGTTGTCTTCTACCCGGAATTGGATGAGGGAGGCGCGCACACTACCACCGTCCTGGCATTCGAGCCGTCTTTTCGGGCCTACGATCGTCACACGAAAGCCCTGCCGGGGTGCCTCAGAGCAGCGTAACTTAACGTTCCAAGACACCCGCGACAGTCGCCGCCCATCGCCACTGCCGTCACAACCGCCCGTGCACCGACCGCCCGAGGGGCCCCGTTCTGTGAGCCTGCATCCCACTCTTCAGCCCTACGCCAACGCCTGGACCCACTCCATCGAAGCGATATCCGAGCTGGTGCAGCCGCTCGCGGACAGCGAGTGGAACCGGCGCACGCCCTGCCCCGGCTGGTCGCTGCGCGACGTGGTGTCCCACGTCATCGGCATGGACTGCGAAATGCTCGGGGATCCCCGGCCGATCCACACGCTCCCGCGCGACCTGTTCCACGTCAAGACCGAGCACCAGCGCTACATGGAGATGCAGGTCGACGTCCGCCGCCACCACACGGCGCCCGAGATGACGTCCGAGCTGGAGTACACGATCATCCGCCGCAACCGCCAGCTGCGGAACGAGTCGCGGGACCCGGGCACCAAGATCCGCGGCCCGATCGGCACCGAGCAGACCCTCGAAGAGGCCATGCGGTACCGCGCGTTCGACGTGTGGGTGCACGAGCAGGACCTCCGCACGGCGTTGCGTCGGCCGGGGAACCTGGACTCGCCCGGCGCGTACATCGCGCGGGACGAGCTGGTGGCCGCGCTGCCGAAGGTCGTCGCCGAGGACGCGAAGGCGCCCGCCGGTTCGGCGATCGTCTTCGATGTGCACGGCCCCGTCGAGTTCATGCGCACGGTGCGGGTCGACGCGGAGGGCCGCGGTTCGGTCGACGGCACGCCCTCGCTGGGCCCGAGGGTGGCGCTCACGCTCGACTGGGAGACCTATGTGGGTCTCGCCTGCGGCCGGATCACCGCGGACCTGGTCGCGGACCGGATCAAGGCGGAGGGCGACCCGGAGCTGACGGCGGCGATCCTGATGGCGTTCGCCGTGACGAAGTAGACCCGGGCCCACGGGAGCGGTCCCAGCGTCGGCCGGGCACGGGGAGAGCTGGGAACAGCCAGGGCCGGGCACGGATAGGGACGTGCCGGGCCCTGACAACGCACGGGCCGGTACACCGTGGTGGCCGCACATCGGCGGGGCCTGCACATCAGGCGGGCCGGTCTTCGTGTCGCCCGATCGCTGTGAGGGCCTGATCGCTGTGTGGGCCCGAATACAGCATGGGCCCGGACGCCGTGTGGGCGCGGCTCCGGGCCGTGGGAGATCGCGTGAACTCAGGCGCCCACGGCCGAGCGGCTCAGTCCCCCTCCGGCTCGCCCACGGCCGTGCGGCTCAGTCCTCCTCCCGCTCCTTCTCCGCCAGGTGGATCACGCACACCGCCACCGCGATCATCAGGGCCGGGTCGGCGTCGTCGCGCACGATGTCGAGGCCGTACGTCTCGCGGACGTGCAGCCAGCGGCGGGAGATCTGCGCGAGCAGCTCCCCGTCGTAGTCGATGGCGAACTCGCGGTCGAGGATCTTGCCGCTGACGTCGAGTTCCGTCCCGTCCACCAGCGAGACGCGGTAGTGGTTGCGCAGCAGGGACAGGCGCTTGCGCTTGATCGTGGCCAGCGGGTCGCCGTTGCGTTCGATGATCATCGTGTCGCGCAGGGCGAACATCTTCTGATGGATGTCGATCAGGACCCGCCCCTGCGTGTCCTTGAGCTCGAAGGTGTCCCGCAGCCGCATCGCCTTGCCGTCGACCAGGAACACCTTGTTGCCGTGCTGGTCCTCGATCCAGTAGTCGTCACCGAAGCCGAGGAGCCGGTCGCGTACCAGGAGTCTCATACGAGGAAAGGTTCCCCCGTGGCGGGCCCGAAACGCCGTCGGTAGGCCGATGGGCTGAGCCCGGTCTCGCGCCGCAGCCGTGCCCGCAGGTTGGCGGCCGTGCCGAGGCCGCTGCGCGCGGCGACCACGTCCAGCCGCTCCTCCCCGCGCTCGATCAACCGGCACGCGAGGGCGACCCTCTCTCCGGTCAGCCAGGCCAGCGGGGTGGTGCCCAGTTGCGCACGGAAGCGGCGGTGCAGGGTGGCGGGGCTCACCGCGGCGCGCCGCGAGGTCCGCGACGCTGAGCGGCTCACCCAGGCGCTCCTGCGCCCAGGCGAGCAACGGGGCGAGCGACTCGTCCGGCACCTCGGGTACCGGCCGCTCCACGAACTGCCGCTGCCCCCCGTCGCGATGTGCCGCGAAGACCAGCCGGCGGGAGACGGCGTTCGCGATCTCGGCGCCGTGGTCGCGGCGCACGACGTGCAGCCCGAGGTCGAGCGCCGAGGCGCTCCCGGAGGCGGTGAGGATGTCGCCGTCGTCCACGAACAGCACATCAGGCTCCAGCCTGACCTGCGGAAACCGTATCCGGAACGCATCGGCCCACATCCAGTGGCAGGCCGCCCTGCGTCCGTCGAGCAGCCCGGCCTCCGCGATGGTGAACGCCCCGGAGCAGAAACCGATGAGCCGTGCGCCCCGCGCGTGCGCCCGGCGAACGGCGTCGAGGACCTCCGGGGAGCGCGGGGTGTCGGTGTCCGGCCGGTTCGGCACGATCAGGGTGTCCGCCTCCTCCACCGCGTCCAGCCCGGCGACATCGGTGAGCGTGAAGAAGCCGTCCCGCATCCGGGTCATGGGCGCGGCCGCGCACACCCGGAAGTCGTACAGAGCGCGGCCCAGTTCGGGCCGGTCCAGCCCGAAGACCTCGATGGCGCAGCTCATCTCGAAGGGGTTGGAGTTCTCTTCCACGACGAGGACGACACGGTGCACCGACGACACCTGAGAGGATCCTTGCGGCATATGTGATTTCTAGCACTCGTGCGGTGGTCGGGGCATCCGCACGATGGAGGCATGGAACCCAAGGAACCGACGGAAGCCCATGAACCCGTCTCCCTCCCCGCGGCCCTCGCCTCCTTCTCCGAGCTGTGGAGCCCGCGCATCGTCACCGCCGTCAACGACTATGACGTCCGCGTCGCCAAGGTCCGCGGCGAGCACCTCTGGCACACCCACGACCACACCGACGAGTTCTTCCTCGTTCTGGACGGCGAACTGCGGATCGCGCTGCGTGAGGCGGCCGGCGAACGCACGGTCACGCTGGCCAAGGGCTCGGTCTTCACGGTCCCGCGCGGCACGGAGCACAAGCCGTCCGCCCCCGCTGGAGCGTCGATCCTGCTGCTCGAACCCACCGGCACCATGACGGTCGGTGACCGCCACGAGGACGTCCCGGACCACGTGGACGCGACGACGGGACATGCGCTGACCTGAGTGGGAGCGGGGCCGCGACCGGCACCGGGTCTGGAGCCGAAGGCCAAGGGCCAAGGCCCGGGTGGGGAAGGCGAACTGGTTTGGGCCCGGAACGCGTGCGAACCCGGAAACGGGGCGGAGCCCAGGACGCGTAAGGACCGGGAGCGCGAGACCGGCACGGAAGCGGCCTGCCGGGTGCCGAGAGTGGACGAGTGAGTCCCCCGCCGGAGCGGCGGGGGACTCGTGTGCGGGCCACTGTGGGGCCGCTGACGGTCCGCCGAGGGACCGGGGGCCGGGTCTACCGGTACCCCTCCTGCATGTCGTCCTCGTCGTCGTCCCACGACGCGCGCCCGTCGTTGCGGTCACGGCGCATGTCGGGGTCCGACAGGTGGGACCCGTTCATCTCGGGGTCGCGCCGGTCCCGGTTGCGCTTCTCCTCGCCGGAGATCTCACCGTGCTCGCGTTCACGGTCGCGGCGGTGCGTCTGGTCGTCGGTGTCTCGTGGCATGGAACTGCTCCCTTGCAGTGGCCCCCCTGTATGCGTCGAGCATCTCTCGGTGATGGCGTGAACGCATCCCGTGATCCTGTGGCCACCGTACGTCACCGGAGTTATCCACAGGCTCCGCGGCTTCACCGGCGTGGATGGCACTCTTGACGCATGAACGACTCCACACCGCGTCGCGTCCGTGTCCGCGCCCCCGAGCTGATCGGCAAGGGTGGCTGGCTGAACACGGGCGGTGAACAGTACAGCCTCGCCGACCTGCGAGGACGCATCGTCATCCTCGATTTCTGGACGTTCTGCTGCATCAACTGCCTGCACGTCCTGGACGAGCTGCGCGAGCTGGAGGAGAAGCACCGCGACACGGTGGTGATCATCGGCGTGCACTCACCGAAGTTCGTCCACGAGGCGGAACACCAGGCGGTGGTGGACGCGGTCGAGCGGTACGGGGTCGAGCACCCGGTGCTCGACGACCCCGAGCTCGCCACCTGGAAGCAGTACGCCGTCCGTGCCTGGCCGACGCTCGTGGTCATCGACCCGGAGGGGTATGTGGTCGCGCAGCACGCGGGCGAGGGTCACGCGCACGCGATAGCGCGGCTCGTGGAGGAACTGGAGGAGGAGCACTCCGCGAAGGGCACCCTGCGCCGCGGCGACGGCCCCTACGTGGCGCCGGAGCCCGAGCCCACGACCCTCCGGTTCCCGGGCAAGGCGCTCCTGCTCCCGTCCGGAACCTTCCTGGTCAGCGACACCACCCGGCACCAGCTGGTGGAGCTGGCGGCGGACGGCGAGACGGTCGTGCGGCGGATCGGTTCCGGTGTGCGGGGCTTCGCGGACGGCCCGGGGGACGCGGCGAGCTTCAGCGAGCCGCAGGGCCTGGCGCTGCTGGAGGAGGGCGCGGTGGTCGTGGCCGACACCGTGAACCACGCGCTGCGCCGCCTGGACCTGGCGACCGGCGAGGTCACCACGCTCGCGGGCACCGGCAAGCAGTGGTGGCAGGGCTCGCCGACGTCCGGTCCGGCCCGGGAGGTGGATCTGTCCTCGCCGTGGGACGTGGCGGTCTTCGGCGACCAGGTCTGGATCGCCATGGCGGGGGTGCACCAGCTGTGGACGTACGACCCGCGGACGGCCGCGGTCGCGGTGGCGGCGGGCACCACCAACGAGGGGCTGGTGGACGGTCCCGGTGCCGAGGCCTGGTTCGCGCAGCCTTCGGGACTCGCGGCGTCCGTCGACGGGGAGCGCCTCTGGCTGGCCGACTCCGAGACGAGCGCCCTGCGCTGGGTGGACCGGGACGGCGCGGTGCACACGGCCGTCGGCACGGGACTGTTCGACTTCGGGCACCGCGACGGCGCGGCCGGACAGGCGTTGCTCCAGCACCCGCTGGGTGTGACCGCCCTGCCGGACGGTTCGGTGGCGGTCAGCGACACCTACAACCACGCGCTGCGCCGCTACGACCCGGCGACGGGAGAGGTGAGCACGCTGGCGACGGATCTGCGGGAGCCGTCGGACGCCGTGCTGGTCGGCGAGGACATCGTGGTCGTGGAGTCGGCCCGCCACCGGCTGACCCGGCTGCGACTGCCCGAGGAGGCGGTCCAGGTCGCATCGGTGGCCCACCGCACCCAGCGCGCGGCGACCGAAGTCGCGCCCGGCAAGCTCCGGTTGGACGTGATCTTCCAGGCGCCGGCCGGTCAGAAGCTGGACACCCGCTACGGCCCCTCGACCCGCCTGCTGGTCTCCTCGACCCCGCCCGAGCTGCTGCTGAAGGGCGAGGGCGCGGACACGGACCTCGGGCGCGACCTCGAACTGGACCCGTCCATACCGGAGGGTGTCCTGCACATCTCGGCGATGGCCGCGTCCTGCGACGACGACCCGGCCAACGAGTACCCGGCGTGCCACGTCCACCAGCAGGACTGGGGCGTCCCGGTCCGCCTCACGGAAGGCGGAGCGACCCGGCTCCCGCTGGTGCTGGCGGGCATGGACGAGGAGTAGGCCGCCGGCGCGCCCGGTTCAGGCCCCGCCGAGAACCGGGGTAGGCCGCCGGTACCCGGTTACGGCCCCGCCGCGACGTGGCGCGGGCCAGCCGATATGCGAGTTGGCCCGCCGGGACGGGCGCGGGCCGTCAACACGCGGGGCAGGTTCGCTGAAAAGTGGCCCAGGCCGCCGACATGCAGGACTGAGCCGCCGGGATGTGGCACAGCCCGCCAACACGCGGGGCTGGACTGCCCGGACGCGGCGCAGTCCGCCGACGTACCGGGTTCACGCCTGGCTGGGAAGTGGTGCAGGCCGCCGACATGCGGGTGTGGCGCTGGCCGCCGACTGCGGGTCTGGCGCCGGCACGCGATGCGGGCCGCCAACAGGCGGGGCTGGCCCGCCGGGAAGCGGCGCACGTCGGCGACGTACCCAGTCCACGCCCGCTGGGAAGTGGTGCAGGCCGCCGACATGCGGGTCTGGTGCCGACCGCCGACTGCGGGTCTGGCGCCGGCACGCGGTGCGAGCTGCCAACGCGACGCGCGGGGCCGGCCCGCCGAGACGTGGCGCAGGTCGCCAACACGTGCGGCGGGCCCGCCGGGAAGCGGCGCGGGCCGGGTGGGGCCGGCCTGGTCCGGGACTAGATTCCGTACCCGTCGCCGTACTCCCGGCGGTGCCGTTCCTCCTCGACCACCGGAGCGGACGGCACCACCACCCGCCGGCGGCGGTAGATGCTGCTGAAGGTGGCGACTCCGATCAGTCCGGCGATCATGAAGATGACGCCGACCAGATGCAGATTGACCCCGTTCATGTGCCAGTCGGTCGCGAACGCGAGGATGGCCCCCACGGCGATCAGGATGATGCATCCGCCCAGGCCCATGAGTCCTGCCCTCCCTGTGGGTCCGGTCCTTCCGTCCCCGCACCCGGGTACCCGGGCGAGTGGAAGGCATGCCGGACCGATCGCTCGGGTGGGCGAGGGCCATCACCCGGAGTCCGGGCCGGGGCCAGGGCGGCTGCGGGGTGTCAGCCCTCCAGGAACGCCACCAGCGCGTTCGCGAGCAGGAACGGGTCGTCGGCGGCGCACAGTTCGCGGGCGCTGTGCATCGAGATGATCGCCGCGCCGATGTCGACCGTCTTGATGCCGTGGCGGGCCGCCGTGATGGGGCCGATGGTCGTACCGCAGGGCATCGAGTTGTTCGAGACGAACGACTGGAAGGGGACGCCGGCCTTGTCGCAGGCCGCGGCGAAGATGGCGCGTCCCGAACCGTCCGTGGCGTAGCGGTTGTTGACGTTCACCTTGAGGATGGGGCCGCCGCCCGCTCGCGGATGGTGCGTCGGGTCGTGCCGTTCCGCGTAGTTGGGGTGGACGGCATGCCCGGTGTCGGAGGACAGACAGATCGAGCCGGCGAAGGCGCGCGCCCGGTCTTCGAACGAGCCGCCCCGGGCGAACACCGAGCGTTCCAGCACGGATCCGAGCAGCGGGCCGTCGGCGCCGGTGTCCGACTGGGAGCCGTTCTCCTCGTGGTCGAAGGCGACGAGGACCGGGATGTACGAGAGGGCGACGTCGGAGGTGGCCACGGCCGCCAGCGCCGCGGCGGCCGCGTGCACGGACAGCAGGTTGTCCATCCGCGGGCCGGCCACCAGCTCCTTGTCGCGGCCCAGGTAGGACGGCGGTTCCACGGAGTGGGTCATCAGGTCCCAGCCCGCCACCTCGCCGGCGGCCAGGCCGAGTTCCTCCTCCAGGAAGGCGATCAGATCGCCGTCCCGTACGTCGTCGCTCAGGCCCCAGATGGGCTGGAGGTGGCGCTGCTTGTCGAGCTTCAGGCCCTCGGTGGAGACCGAGCGGTCCAGATGGACGGCCAGCTGCGGTACGCGCAGCAGCGGTCTGTCGATGTTCACCAGGCGGGTCGAGCCGTCGCGCAGCGACAGCCGGCCCGCGAGGCCCAGGTCACGGTCCAGCCAGGAGTTGAGCAGCGGGCCGCCGTAGATCTCCACCGCGACCTGCCGCCAGCCGTGCGCGCCGCTGTCCGGTCGGGGTTTGACCCGCAGGTTCGGGGAGTCGGTGTGGGCGCCCAGGATCCGGAAGGGGGTGTGCGGGTCGGCGCCCTCGGGGACGTACCAGGCGACGATCGCGCCCCCGCGAAGCACGTATTTGCCGCCGCTGGTCCCGTCCCAGGCGTCCGTCTCGGCGACCTGCCGGAAGCCGGCCTTCTCCAGCCGCTCGGCGGTGTTCGCCACGGCGTGGTAGGGCGAGGGGCTCGCGGCCAGGAAGGACATGAGGTCGTCGGTGTGGGCGCGATCGAAGGTGAGAGATGCGCGCGAAGCGCCACGCGCCGGGGTGGCGGCGGGCGACGGGCGGGAGCTGCTACTCATGTCTTCACCTTAACGACGGACGAGGGCCCGCTCCCGGTGATCGGGAGCGGGCCCTCGTAAGGAGGATGTGGAGGGCCGGGACTGACCGGACGGTCAGTGTCCGGTCAGTCCCTCACCGGACGCCGGCGGTGCGGGGATCCGCGGCCGGCGGATGCGTCCTAGAACGCGGCCTCGTCCAGCTCCATCAGGTCCAGGTCGACGCCCTCGGCCACCTTGCGGGCCAGGGTGACGCCCGGCAGGACGTTGGCCGCGAAGAACTTCGCCGCCGCGATCTTGCCGGTGTAGAACGTCTTGTCCTTGGCGGAGGCCGTCCCGAGCTTCTCGGCGGCGACCGCGGCACCCTTCAGCAGCAGGTAGCCGACGACGACGTCACCGCAGGCCAGCAGCAGGCGGGTGGTGTTCAGACCGACCTTGTAGATGTTTTTGACGTCCTGCTCGGTGGCCGCGAGGTCGGTCAGCATCAGGCCGACGATGGCCTCCAGCTCGACGGCCGCCTTGGCGAGGTGCTCGCGCGCCGTGGCCAGCTCCTCGCCGCCGGTGCCGATCGCCAGGAACTTCTTGATGTCCTCGGCGAGCGAGTTCAGCGCGGCGCCCTGGTTGCGGACGATCTTCCGGAAGAAGAAGTCCTGGCCCTGGATGGCGGTGGTGCCCTCGTACAGGGTGTCGATCTTGGCGTCGCGGATGTACTGCTCGATCGGGTACTCCTGCAGGAAGCCGGAGCCGCCGAAGGTCTGGAGCGACTGGGCGAGCTGCTCGTAGCCCTTCTCGGAGCCGTAGCCCTTGACGATCGGCAGGAGCAGGTCGTTCAGGGCGTGCTCGGTGGCGGCGTCCTCGCCGTTCGCCTCCTTGACCGCGATCGCGTCCTGGACGGAGGCGGTGTAGAGGACGAGGGCGCGCATGCCCTCGGCGTACGCCTTCTGCGTCATCAGCGAGCGGCGGACGTCGGGGTGGTGCGTGATGGAGACCTTGGGGGCGGCCTTGTCCATGAAGTTGGCCAGATCCGGACCCTGGACGCGCTCCTTGGCGTACTCCAGCGCGTTCAGGTAGCCGGTGGACAGGGTGGAGATCGCCTTCGTGCCGACCATCATGCGGGCGAACTCGATGATGCGGAACATCTGGCGGATGCCGTCGTGCTTGTCGCCGATCAGCCAGCCCTTGGCGGGGTGGCGGTCGCCGAAGGTCATCTCGCAGGTGTTGGAGGCCTTCAGGCCCATCTTGTGCTCGACGTTGGTGGCGTAGACGCCGTTGCGCTCGCCCAGCTCGCCGGTCTCGAAGTCGAAGAGGTACTTCGGGACGAGGAAGAGGGACAGGCCCTTGGTGCCGGGGCCGGCGCCCTCGGGGCGGGCGAGGACGTAGTGGAGGATGTTCTCCTCCATGTCGTGCTCACCGGAGGTGATGAAGCGCTTCACGCCCTCGATGTGCCAGGAGCCGTCCTCCTGCTGGATCGCCTTGGTGCGCCCGGCGCCGACGTCCGAGCCGGCGTCCGGCTCGGTGAGCACCATGGTGGAGCCCCAGGTCTTCTCGACGGCTATCGACGCGATCTTCTTCTGGGCCTCGGTGCCCTCCTCGAAGAGGATGCGGGCGAACGCCGGGCCGGAGGAGTACATCCAGATCGCCGGGTTCGAGCCGAGGATCAGCTCCGCGTACGACCAGATCAGGGACGGCGGGGCGGTGGTGCCGCCGATCTCCTCCGGCAGGCCGAGGCGCCAGTACTCGGAGTCCATGAAGGCCTTGTAGCTCTTCTTGAAGGACGCCGGGACCGGGGCGGTGTTCGTCTCGGGGTCGAAGACGGGCGGGTTGCGGTCGGCGTCCGCGAAGGACTCCGCCAGCTCGTTCTCCGACAGACGGGTGAGCTCCTCGAGGATGCTCTTCGCGGTGTCCGTGTCCATCTCGGCGAACGGGCCGGTGCCGTACAGCTTGTCGCGCCCGAGTACTTCGAAGAGGTTGAACTCGATGTCGCGGAGATTCGGCTTGTAGTGCCCCATGGCGACGGCTCCGTAGAGGGATCGGCGAGGCACTTGATCCTCGCATCTTGTTCACGTACCAACTAGTAGCACCGATGATGCTACCCGTCGGTAATAAGAATCAACCCCCGACGGCCTTATGTGGCCCACTACTCTTTGGGGCATGTACGGCTATCAGAACGCGGGCCAGCAGCAGTACGCTCCGCCGCAGCAGCAGATGCCCGGGCAGCAGATGCCCGGGCAGCAGATGCCGGACGGGCAGATGCCCGGCGGATACGGCCAGCAGCCGCCGCTGTATCCGGAGCCGTCGCCGCCGTCGCTCGCGGACGCGGTCCGGGCGTTCACCACCGGGTCGATGGCCGCCGAGGACTTCCAGCAGATCTTCGCGACGTCCAAGGTGTACTGCCCGCGCGGTGACAACCCGGGATTCCTGGCGCTGCACAACACCCAGCAGCCCGTGATCCCGATGTTCACCACGCTCAAGGAGCTGCGCCGGTACGCGGGCAAGGAGTCCAAGTACTTTGTGATCACCGGCGCCGAGGTCATCGACCTGCTGCCGACCGGATACGGGTTCGTCCTCGACATGGAGGGGGAGCACCGGATGGTCTTCGACGCGAAGGCGGTCGAGCAGATGGTGGAGTTCGCGATGCGGCGCATGTACGGCTAGACGCCGTCATTGCTGCGCGGACGGCTGGATGCCGTCATTGCTGCGCGGACGGCTGGACGCCGTCATTGCTGCGCGGACCGCTTGGATGCCACTGCTGAGCAGACGTCCGCGCCGGGCCGAGCGGCTCGGGGCTCCCGGATAATCCCCTCGGCGCTTGTCACAGCCATGCCATACAGTTCCCTCCGGCAGCCGCGCCCCGCACGCCACCGCCCTCATGCGGTTACGTCCGGGTGCCGCGCGGCGCTCTCATCTCCCGGCGACCCCGGGATCTCATGTGGGGGGTTCCATCACTGTGCGTATGCGCAGCACCTCGGCCGCGACGGCGCTCGCGGTCCTCTTCAGCTCGGTCGTGCTGAGCGCTGTCGCGGCGGGCTCCGCCTCGGCCGCCGCCGCCACCGTCTCCTCGCCCGGCGGCATCGTCGTGGACGGCGCCCTCGGCCGGGTCTTCGTCGGCGACAGCGCGTCCGGGACCGTCGTGGCCGCCGACTTCTCCGGGACCGCCGTCGACTCGGTGAACGGCCTCGGCACGGTCTCCGATCTGGCGGTGTCCGACGACGGCGCCACCTTGTATGCGGCGGTGCCGAGCAGCCACGAGATCGTGGCCCTCGACGCGGCCACCCTCGACGTCAAGGCGCGGTACACCGTCGCCACCGACACGGGCCCGCGCCATGTCGCCTTCGCGGGCGGCAAGGTCTGGTTCACCTACGGCGACCAGTGGGACGGCGACCTCGGCTCGGTCGACCCGGCGGCGGACCCGGCGAGCGGAACGGACCCGGTGACGCTCGGGCAGTTCCCGCAGCCCTACCCCGGGGTCTGGGGCCAGGCACTCCTCGACACCGACCCGAACACGCCCGGGCTGCTGGCCGTCGGAGAGACCGGCCTCTCCACCGACTCGATGGCCGTCGTCGACGTCTCCGGCGGCACACCGCAGCTGACCGCCTGGTACCAGGGCGACTACACCTTGAACGACGGCATCGGGGACATCGACCTCGTTCCCGGCGCCCCGCAGGTGCTGGTCAACGGCACGCAGCGGGACGCCTACGCCGACGGGAAGTTCACCGCCGCCGGCGCCTACCCCTCGGGGCAGCGCGCCGACGTCTCCACGAGCGGCCTGGTCGCCCAGGTCGCCGGTGACAAGGTGGCGGTCTACCGCGCCAACGCCGCCCAGCCGGTGCGTACTTACACCACCAGCAGCTCCGACACGGCCGACCTCGCATGGGCCCCGGACTCCTCACGGATCTTCGCGCTCGTGGGGACGGGCAGCGGCTACAGCCTCAAGGTGCTCACCCAGCCGACGGTGAACAACCCGACGCTGACGGTGAACGCCCCGTCCACGGCGACCCGTGCCAAGCAGCTCACCGTGACCGGCAAGCTGTCGGCGACGGTGCCGCTGCCGAGCGGCGTGAAGCTCGCGGTGACCCGCACCGATCTGGAGAGCCCCAGCGGCAAGGCGCTCACGCCCGTCGCGGTGAAGGCGGACGGTACCTACTCCTTCACCGACACCCCGCCAGCCGGCGGCACCGTCACGTACAAGGTCACCTACGCGGGCGACGCCGAGCACTTCGCGGTCACGGCCTCCGACAAGGTCGCGGTCTCCCGTGCCACGCCGACGCTGACCCTGAACAACAACGGCAAGCTCTACAACTACGGCACCGACGTCACCTTCACCGCGCACCTCGGTTCGACGTACAAGAACCGCACGGTCGAGATCTGGGCCGACCCCTTCGGCGGCGACAAGCCGAAGAAGCTGCTGAAGACCGGCAAGGTCAACTCCAGCGGCAATATCTCGGCGATCGTGGACATGACGCGCGACACGGCCGTCACCGCGGTGTTCAAGGGCGACGCCCGCTTCGCGCCCAGGACGGTGAAGTCCACGGGGTACGCCAGGGTCAGGATCTCCACCGCCGTCTCCCGGCACTACAAGACGGCCAAGATCGGCTCGACGACGTACTACTGGTTCCACAAGAGCACCGACCCGCTGCTCACGACGACCATGACCTACTACCCGGGTCGCAAGCAGCGCTTCGACCTGCAGGTCTACTACCAGGGCCGGTGGTACTCGGCCGACTCCGAGTACTTCCCGCTCGGCACGAGCGGCAAGTCGGCCGTGCGGCTGGGGGCGCCCGGCGAGTCCGGGATCAGGGCGCGGATGCGGTCGGTGTACGTCAACGGCTCGTCCGGTGACACCGTGAACTCCACGACGTACGGCGCCTGGAAGTACCTGTACTTCAGCAACTGAAGCGACTGACGCACTCGCGTGACGACGGGAGCCCGGAGGGAATGCCCTCCGGGCTTTCGGCGTTGTGGGGTGGCAGAAAGTTCAATCGTCAACTAAAGTGGAAGCACAAAGGAGGTACCGACATGCCTGCAGTGACCGTCGAGAACCCGCTGACCCTGCCCCGTGTGGTCACGCCCGCCGACGCGGTGTCCCGTCCCGTGCTCGGTGTCACGACCGCGCCCAGCGGCTTCGAGGGCGAGGGTTTCCCGGTTCGCCGGGCGTTCGCCGGAATCCACTACCGCCACCTCGACCCGTTCATCATGATGGACCAGATGGGCGAGGTGGAGTACGCGCCCGGCGAGCCCAAGGGCACGCCGTGGCACCCCCACCGCGGCTTCGAAACCGTCACGTACATCATCGACGGCATCTTCGACCACCAGGACTCCCAAGGCGGTGGCGGCACCATCACCAACGGTGACACCCAGTGGATGACAGCCGGCTCCGGCCTCCTGCACATCGAAGCCCCGCCGGAGTCGCTCGTCGTGTCCGGCGGCCTGTTCCACGGCATCCAGCTCTGGGTCAACCTGCCCGCCAAGGACAAGATGATGGCCCCGCGCTACCAGGACATCCGTGGCGGTCAGGTCCAGTTGCTGACGACTCCCGACGGCGGCGCCCTCCTGCGCGTCATCGCCGGTGAGCTGGACGGTCACCAGGGCCCCGGTGTCACGCACACGCCGATCAGCCTGATCCACGCGACCGTGGCGCCCGGCGCCGAGGTCACGCTGCCCTGGCGCGAGGACTTCAACGGCCTCGCGTACGTCCTGGCCGGACGCGGCAGCGTGGGCACCGAGCGGCGGCCGATCCACGTCGGGCAGACCGCCGTGTTCGGCGCGGGTTCCTCGATCACCGTCCGCGCGGACGAGAAGCAGGACTCCAACACGCCGGACCTCGAGGTCCTCCTGCTGGGCGGACAGCCGATCCGTGAGCCGATGGCGCACTACGGGCCGTTCGTGATGAACACCCGTGAGGAGCTCCAGCAGGCGTTCGAGGACTTCCAGAAGGGGCGCCTCGGCACGATCCCGACGGTGCACGGGATGGACGAGAAGGGGCCGCAGGGCGCCTGACCTCTCCTGCCTCCACCGGCCCTGACGTCGCGTCACCCGGGCGGGCCGTCCGCACAGGACAGCCCGCCCGTGCGCGTGGTCGGCTGGTGGGGTGCAGCTTCTCCCCGAGCCCGTACGCCGGCTGGCTGCCTGGTGCGCCGTCCTTCTGCTGGTCGCCGGGGTCGGCTGGGTTGTGATCAGGCTGTGCGGGGAGTTCCGTACGGCTGTCGTGCCCGTGCTGCTCGCGCTCCTCGGGACCGCGCTCCTCGGGCCGCTGCACCGGCAGCTCGTGCGGGTCGGGGTGCACCGGTCCCTGGCCGCCGTGATCACCTGCGTCGCCGTGGTGGCCGTGGTCGGCGGCGCGGTCTACATCGTCGTCACCGCGCTCATCGACACCGGCGACCAGATCGTCGCCTCGCTGAAACGGGCCGGGAAGTCGGTCGCGCAGTACTTCGGAGCCGCCGGGACCTCGCTGGACGACCTGGCCTCCCACTCCAAGGAACTGCTGACCAAGTTCGGCGGGACCGCCGCCTCCAACGTCCTCAGCGGGGTCAGCGTGGTCGGCGAGGCCATCGCCATGGCCGTCCTCGCCCTGCTGCTCGTCTTCTTCTTCCTGCGCGACGGCCACCGGGCCGCCGGACTGCTGCGCTCGCTGACCCCGCGGGACGCCGGGGACACCGTCGAGGCGATGGCGCGGCGCGCCTACGAGGCGGTCGAGGGGTTCATGCGCGGGACCACGCTCATCGCACTCATCGACGCCTTCTGCATCACCGTGGGGCTGCTGATCCTCCAAGTGCCCGGCGCGATCGGGCTGGGTGCGCTCGTCTTCGTCGGTGCGTACGTCCCGTATCTCGGCGCCTTTCTGTCCGGCGCCGTGGCGATCCTGGTCGCCCTCGCCGACCGCGGGTTCGTCATCGCACTGTGGGCGCTCGGTGTGGTCGTCGCCGTGCAGATGCTGGAGGGACATGTGCTCCAGCCGGCGATCCAGAGCCGGACGGTGCAGATGCACCCTGCGGCGGTACTGCTGGCGATCACCGCGGGGGCCTCGGTCGCGGGGATCCTGGGGATGCTGCTCGCGGTGCCGCTGACGGCGGCGGCGTTCGGCGTGGCGCACGAGCTGCGGACGCGGTACGGGCACGAGGAGACAGCCGTCGTCCCGCCGGAAGCGGAGGGTGGAGAGGAACGGCCGCCGGCGACTTGACGCGAACCGGGGTGCCTGGCGGCGGCGGTGGTCCGGGGCCTCGACGCCTGCCGAGACCTGCGTGCCCCGGGGAGCGGCGGCCGGGGCCGGGTGCCGACCGCCGAGCCGCTGAGCCGACGGCCGGGTCGCTGCGCCCGTTGGGTCGCTGGGCCAGGGCCGACTCGCCGGGCCGCTGGGCCCGGGGCCGACCGCCAGGTCGCCGCCCCCAAGCCCAGCCCCGCGCCAAACCTCCGTCAGCGCACCCCGCCCGTCATCGCATTCACGTCACCGCATCCGCGGCCCCGTAGCCGCCGCCTAGACCTTGCTGTCGTCCTTCGTCGGCTCCTCGTGCAGTTCGAACCAGATGCTCTTGCCTTCACCCCGGGGATCCACCCCCCAGGCGTCGGCGAGCAGTCCGACCAGGACCAGGCCGCGGCCTGAGGAGGCGAGCTCGCCGGGGCGGCGTTTGTGGGGAAGGTCGTCGCTGGCGTCCGTGACCTCGACGCGGACCCGGCGTCCGCTGCCGCCGTCCAGGCCGTCCCCGTCCTGGAAGACCTCGGCGACGAGGAGCGCGTCCGTGTCGGTGTGCACGAGGACGTTCGTCAGCACCTCGGAGACCAGGAGCACCGCCGAGTCCACCTGGTCCTCGGAGGACCAGTCGTGCAGCAGTTCACGCAGCTGGTGCCGGGCGCTCGCGATCCGCTCCGGTTCCGCCTGCGCGATCGTCAGCATCATGCGGCGCACGGGCTGCCGTATCTCCGTGGCCGGTTCGCAGCCGCACCCCGGGGCCACCCGGCACAGCAACACCACGGCTATGTCGTCCTCGCGCCGGTCGGTCAGCGGCCCGGTGGCGTGGTGGGAGGAGGGCCCGTGCACGGCCTGGACCAGCGCGTCGGCCAGCCCCTCCATGTCGCCTTGGTGCTCCTCGAGGATCCGCCGGATCCTCCGCCAGCCGGTGTCCAGGTCGTGCCCGCCGGTCTCGATCAGCCCGTCCGTGCAGAGCAGCAGGGTCTCGCCGGGTTCCAGGACGAGCCGGGTGGTCGGGTAGTCCGCGTCCGGGTCGATGCCGAGCGGCAGTCCGCCCGCTGTCGGCCGCATCAGCACGGTCCCGTCGGCCATGCGGATCGCCGGGTCGGGATGGCCGGCGCGGGCGATCTCCAGCGTGCCCGTCGCGGGGTCCACCTCGACGTACAGGCAGGTCGCGAAGCGCAGGTCGGCGCCGTCCTCGCCGTGGGTCATCCCGTGCAGGAAGCGCGAGGCGCGGGAGAGGACGGCGTCCGGACGATGGCCCTCGGCGGCATAGGCGCGCAGCGCTATCCGCAGCTGGCCCATGAGGCCCGCGGCGCGTACGTCGTGGCCCTGGACGTCGCCGATGGTGAGCGCGAACCGGCCCCCTGAGGAGTTCGTCCCGGAGGTGCCCCCGGGCAACTGGATCAGGTCGTACCAGTCGCCGCCCACCTGGAGCCCGCCGCCGGTCGGCACATAGCGCGCGGCCACCGTCATGCCGGGTATCCGGGGGCCCAGCGTGGGCAGCATCGAACGCTGCAGCCCGTCCGTGAGCTCCCGCTCCGTCTCGGCGGCGCCCGCGCGGAACAGTGCCTGAGCGAGCATGCGGGCGACCGTGGTGAGCACAGCGCGCTCGTCGGGTGTGAAGGTGACCGGGTGCTTGAACGCCGCCATCCAGGCGCCCATCGTCCGCCCCGACACGGTCAGCGGCAGGAACGCCCACGACTGGCGTCCGAAGTGCGCGGCGAGCGGCCAGGAGACGGGGTAGCGGGCCTTGTACTCCTCGGGTGAGGACAGATAGACGGCGCGGCCGGTACGGACGACCTCGGCGGCCGGGTAGTCCGTGTCCAGCAGCATCTGTGTGAAGGGGCCCTCGGCCCCCGGCTTGTGCCCGTGGTGCCCGACGACGGTCAGCCGGTCGCCCTCGACCCCGAACACGGCGAGTCCGTCCGGGGAGAAACCGGGCATGGCCAGCCCCGCCGCGACCCGCAGCACCTCCTCCGTCGACCGCGCCTCGGCCAGGGCGCGCCCCGCGTCCAGCAGGAACGCCTCGCGCGAGCGGCGCCAGTCGCCGGTGACGGGGGAACGCACGGCGCTCGGGGAGGGATCCGTGACCTCCTGGAGGGTGCCCACCAGTTCGTACGCACCCGTGTGCGGGTCGATCGAGGGCTTCGAGCGGCTGCGGACGGTGCGCACCACCCGTCCGTGCGCGTCCATGATCCGCATCCGCATCTCGGCGATGGTGCCCTCGGCCAGCGCGAGCTGGACGATTCCGTCGACCTCGTTCCAGTCGACGGGGTGGAAACGGGCACGGATACCGGCCTCGCTGAGGATCGCCGGCTCGGCCGGCAGCCCGACCAGCCGCGCGGCCTCCGCGTCCAGAGTGACGAGCCCCCCGGCGGCGTCGTAGCGCCATAGACCGGTCGCGAGAGCGGCCAGGACATCCCCCATGGCGGGCAGGGGCTCACCAGTACGCATTGCCCCACTGTAAGAAGCGGGGATCGACGGATGCCACCGAACGCGGGAAAAGGGGATCTTGAAATGATTCGTGGTGATCTCCGACAGGTTCCATGCCCTCAAACTGGTTCGACGTGGTTCTGCGCGTCCGGACGCATCCGCGCCCCCGATCAGGGCGCGCCCGTAATCAAGGGGAGGCGATCTTGAGGCGGCCGGTACCCTTGGAAGGTCCCGGGCCGTGCCCGCCCGGAGGCGCCGGGGCGAGCGGCCCCGGAAAGTCCCCGATCCGCGAAGACTGGATGAACGATGCATCGGTACAGGTCCCACACCTGCGGCGAGCTCCGCGCTTCTGACGTCGGCAGCGACGTCCGGCTGAGCGGCTGGCTGCACAATCGGCGCGACCTGGGCGGCATCCTCTTCATCGATCTGCGCGACCACTACGGCATCACGCAGCTCGTCGCCCGCCCCGGCACGCCCGCGTACGAGGCGCTCGACAAGCTCTCCAAGGAGACGGTCGTCCGCGCCGACGGCAAGGTCGTCTCCCGCGGCGCGGAGAACGTGAACCCGGACCTGCCGACCGGCGAGATCGAGATCGAGGTCGGCGAGGTGGAGGTGCTGGGCGAGGCCGCCCCGCTGCCCTTCACGATCAACACCGAGGACGGTGTGAACGAGGAGCGGCGCCTGGAGTACCGCTTCCTGGACCTGCGCCGCGAGCGCATGCACCGCAACATCATGCTGCGCACCGCGGTCATCTCCGCCATGCGCCAGAAGATGTCGGCGATGGGCTTCAACGAGATGGCGACGCCGATCCTCAGCGCCACCTCCCCCGAGGGCGCCCGCGACTACGTGGTCCCCTCGCGTGTGCACCCGGGCCGGTTCTATGCGCTGCCGCAGGCCCCGCAGCAGTTCAAGCAGCTGCTGATGATCTCCGGCTTCGACCGCTACTTCCAGATCGCGCCCTGCTTCCGCGACGAGGACGCCCGCGCGGACCGCTCGCCGGGCGAGTTCTACCAGCTCGACGTCGAGATGAGCTTCGTCGAGCAGGAGGACGTCTTCCAGCCGATCGAGAAGCTCATGACGGAGCTCTTCGAGGAGTTCGGCGGCGGGCGTCACGTCACCTCGCCCTTCCCCCGGATCCCGTTCCGCGAGGCGATGCTGAAGTACGGCTCCGACAAGCCGGACCTGCGCGCCAAGCTGGAGCTGGTGGACATCACCGATGTCTTCGAGGGCTCCGAGTTCAAGGCTTTCGCGGGCCGGCACGTGCGCGCGCTGCCGGTGCCGGACGTCTCCGCACAGCCGCGGAAGTTCTTCGACCAGCTCGGTGAGTTCGCGGTCTCGCTGGGCGCCAAGGGCCTGGCCTGGGTGCGCGTCGCCGAGGACGGCTCGCTGACCGGCCCGATCGCGAAGTTCCTGACCGAGGGGAACGTCGCTGAGCTGACGAAGCGGCTGTCCCTGGCCCCTGGCCACGCCGTGTTCTTCGGCGCCGGCGACTTCGACGAGGTCTCGAAGATCATGGGCGCGGTGCGGGTGGAAGCCGCCAAGCGTGCCGGCCACTTCGAGGACGGCGTCTTCCGCTTCTGCTGGATCATCGACTTCCCGATGTACGAGAAGGACGAAGAGACCGGCGCGATCGACTTCTCGCACAACCCGTTCTCGATGCCGCAGGGCGGCCTCGAGGCGCTTCAGACGCAGGACCCGCTGGACATCCTGGGCTGGCAGTACGACATCGTCTGCAACGGCGTCGAGCTGTCCTCCGGCGCGATCCGGAACCACGAGCCGGACATCATGCTCAAGGCCTTCGAGATCGCGGGCTACGACCGGGAGACCGTCGAGGAGAAGTTCGCGGGCATGCTCCGCGCCTTCCGCTTCGGCGCCCCGCCGCACGGCGGCATCGCCCCCGGCGTCGACCGCATCGTGATGCTGCTGGCCGACGAGCCGAACATCCGCGAGACGATCTCCTTCCCGCTCAACGGCAACGCCCAGGACCTGATGATGGGCGCGCCGACGGAGCTGGACGAGCCGCGGCTGCGCGAGCTGCACCTCTCCATCCGCAAGCCGCAGCCGAAGTAAGGCGCGACACGAGAGCGGGCCCGGAACCCCGAGAAGGGGTTCCGGGCCCGTCCGTCTTTCCCGTGGGCATCGCCCGTGGACACGGCGTCAGGACCGGGCTTTGTACCCGCCCCGAGCGGTCGCGATCTTCACCTGCGCGGCGAACGGCCGCTTTGCTCACCGGGGATCTCGGAAATGCCGCGGGGCCCCGGGAACGCATCGTTCCCGGGGCCCCGCGGAGCGGCCGACGTGCTTACGCCGTCTCGCCGCCGAAGCGCTCCTTGTAGTTCTCCAGGTCCTCTTCCGTGAGCTTGGCGAAGAGGACCGGCGGGACGGTGAAGGGCGTGCCGGGGGCGACGGTGGCGAGGGACTTGGCCTCCTCCTGCGTGACCCAGGTCGCCGTGTCGTCCTTCAGGTCGAAGGCGCCGCGCATGGCCGCGGACGACGTCGGGATGAACGGCTCCGAGACCACCGCGTACAGGTGGATCAGGTTCATCGCCGTGCGCAGGGTGAGGGCCGCGCCCTCCTTGTTCGTCTTGATCTCCAGCCAGGGGGCCTTCTCCTCCAGGTAGGAGTTGCCGGCCGACCACAGGGCGCGCAGCGAGGCCGCCGCCTTGCGGAACTGGATGGCCTCCATGTGCTCCTCGTACTCCGCGAGGAGGCGCCCGATCTCCTCGCCGAGCTTCGCCTCGGCCTCGCCCGGCTCACCGCCCTCCGGGACCGCGTCGCCGAAGCGCTTGCGGGAGAAGGACAGTACCCGGTTGACGAAGTTGCCGAGCGTGTCCGCCAGGTCCTTGTTCACCGTGGCCGTGAAGTGCTCCCAGGTGAAGGAGGAGTCGTCGGACTCCGGCGCGTTCGCCATCATGAAGTAGCGCCAGTAGTCGGCGGGCAGGATCTCCAGCGCGTCATGGGTGAAGACGCCGCGCTTCTGCGAGGTGGAGAACTTGCCGCCGTAGTAGTTGAGCCAGTTGAAGGCCTTGATGACGTCGACCTTCTTCCACGGCGAGCGGGTGCCCAGCAGGGTCGCCGGGAACATCACGCTGTGGAAGGGCACATTGTCCTTGCCCATGAACTGCGTGTAGTGGACGTCCGCGTCCGACTCCCACCACCACGAGCGCCAGTCGCGGTTCTCCGGGTCCTGGTCCGCCCACTCCTTTGTGGCGCCGATGTATTCGATCGGGGCGTCGAACCACACGTAGAAGACCTTGCCCTCGAGGGCCAGGTCCGGCCAGGTGTCGGCCGGTACCGGCACGCCCCAGTCCAGGTCACGGGTGATCGCACGGTCGTGCAGGCCCTCGGTGAGCCACTTGCGGGCGATCGAGGAGGCCAGGATCGGCCAGTTGTCGGCGCGCTCGTCGACCCACGCCTCGACCTCTCCGGCCAGTGCGGACTGGAGGAGGAAGAGGTGCTTGGTCTCGCGGACCTCCAGGTCGCTGCTGCCGCTGATCGCCGACCGCGGGTCGATCAGGTCCGTGGGGTCGAGGACGCGCGTGCAGTTCTCGCACTGGTCGCCGCGGGCCTTGTCGTAGCCGCAGTGCGGGCAGGTGCCGATGATGTACCGGTCGGGCAGGAAGCGGCCGTCGGTGTTCGAGTACACCTGGCGGATGGCCCGCTCCTCGATGAACCCGTTCGCCTTCAGCTCGCGGGCGATCTCCTGGGTGATGTCCCGGTTCTGCGTGGAAGAGCTGCGGCCGAAGTAGTCGAAGGCCAGGCTGAAGCCGTCGTACACAGCCTTCTGCGCGTCATGGGCCTGGGCGCAGAACTCGTCGACCGGCAGGCCCAGCTCCTTGGCCGCCAGCTCGGCGGGGGTGCCGTGCTCGTCCGTGGCGCAGATGTAGAGCACGTCGTGGCCGCGCTGGCGCAGATACCGGGAGTACACGTCCGCCGGGAGCATGGACCCCACCATGTTGCCCAGGTGCTTGATCCCGTTGATGTACGGAAGGGCGCTGGTGATGAGGTGTCGAGCCATCGCGGGCTGCTCCCAAGTTGTTGCGTGGAGTGACGGGCGTCGGCTTTTCGGGCCGTCTGCGTCGTCTGCGAACCTTGAAATCGTAGCCGAAACAGGCGGGCCGCCCGCTTCCCGTTTTATGTCGTGGGAAGGGGCGGCCGGATGCCGTTGCGCCGGTCGGGCGGATCTTCGGGCGTACCTTACGGGCGCCAGGCCGCCAGTACGCCCTCGTAGACCTCCGTGTCCGTGAGCTCGCGGGGGGTCTCGCCGGCCAGGAAGTGGGCGGTGTTGTCCGTCTTGAGCTTGCGGAGGTAGTCGAAGGCCTTGTTCTCCGGGTCGCCGAAGGCGATGAAGGAGAAGAAGAGGCCGGGGTGGCTCTTCGCGGCGTTCGTGAGGGACTGGGTGGCGGGGGTCTTGGCGTCCGGGGCGCCGTCCGTCTGGAAGATCACCAGGCCCGGCAGAGCGGGGTCCGAGGACTTCTCGTGCTGGGCGATCACCGCTTCCACGGCCGCGTGGTAGCTCGTGCGGCCCATGCGGCCGAGGCCCGCGTGGAGGTCGTCGATCCGGTTCTCGTGGTCGGCGAGGGTGATTTCGCCGGTGCCGTCCAGTTCCGTGGAGAAGAAGACGACGTGCACCGTCGCCTCGGAGTCCAGGTGGGCGGCGAGGGCGAGGGCCTGCTCGCCGAGGGCCTGGGCGGAACCGTCCTTGTAGTACGGGCGCATGGAGGCCGAGCGGTCGAGCACCAGGTAGACCTTGGCGCGGGTGCCGGTGAGGTCGAACTTCTCGAGGGAGGTCGCCGCGGCCTTGTAGGCGGTGGCCAGGCCGGGGGCGAGGGAGGTGAGCCCGTCGAGGGTCAGCGCGGGCAGGGCAGCCTGCGGCTCGGGCGTCTCGGCCTGCTCCTCGGGCGCTTCGGCCTGGGGCTTGCTTGCTTCGGCCTGCTCCTCGGGCGCTTCGGCCTGGGGCTTGCTTGCTTCGGCCTGCTCCTCGGGCGCTTCGGCCTGGGGCTCGCTTGCTTCGGCCTGCTCCTCGGGCGCTTCGGCCTGGGGCTCGGCTTCGGCCTGCGGTTCGGCCGTCTCGGCTTCGCCTTCGGCGGTGTCGTTCCCGTTCTGGGCTGCCTCGCTGTCGGCGGGCACGGGCTCGGCCACCTCGGCCACGGGCTCGGAAGTGGGGGCTGCCTCCGGCTCCGGTTCGGTCTCGGGGGTGGCTTCGGCGGCGGGCTCGGGCTCGGGGGTGGCTTCGGGCTCCGGCTCCGCCGTGACCTCGGCCGTCGGCTCCGGTTCGGGGGCCGCCTCCGGCTCCGGTTCGGCCTCGGGGGTGGCTTCGGCGGCGGGCTCGGGCTCAGGGGTCGGCTCGGGCTGCGCCTCTGCCGCGGCCTCTTCGGCCGGTTCCGGCTCCGGTGCGACTTCCGCGGCAGGCTCCGGCGCCGTCTCGGCCTCCGGTCCTTCCGTCACCTCGGCGGCCTCGGCCTCCGGCTCCGCAGCAACTTCAGCCTCGGCCTCGGCAGCCTCGGCCTCGGCAACCTCAGCCTCCGCGTCGGGCGTCGCCGCGGGCTCGGCCTCTGCCTCGGCGGGCGTCTCGGCCTGAACCGGCTCCTCGGCCTCGATCTCGGTCGTCGCCGCAGCGTCAGTCTCCGCGTCGGGCGTCGCCGTAGGCTCGGCCTCCGCCTCAGCGGGCGCCTCCGCCTCGGCCGGCGTCTCCGCCGTCGCCTGCACCAGCGTCTCCGCCTCGGGCTGCACCGAAGCCTCCGCAGGCGCGGAAGCCTCCTGCAGGACCGACGTCTCCGCAGGCGCGGAACCCTCCTGCGGCGCCGAACCCCCCGCCGGTGCCGAAGCCTCCGGCTCCTCCGTCGGAGTCGCCTGCCTCGGGACCGTCACGTTGTCGAACGCGGCCGAGACCAGTTCGTGTTCGTCCACCCAGTCCGACGACTGCTGGGCCGGGATCCCGGGTGTCGCGGCCGGCGCGGTGGTCTCCGTGGCGGACGGTTCCGGCTGTGTCGCCGGTGCCGAAACCGCCGGTTCCGTGGGCGTCGCCGTCTCCCGCGAGGGCTCCTCCTCGGCGGAGCGACCCTTGCGTGAGCGGCCGAACGCGTTCCGCAGGAGAGTGAGAATGCCCATGTGCGCAACCCTTCGCATGAGTTGATGCCCGTCAATCCCTGGCCAGGACGGACACGTAAGGTTAGCGGTCACAGGCGGCGATCTTGGGCAGGGTCCGGCTATCGGAAGCGCCCGGTGTCAACGGCGCGATCCCGCCATCACCTGCCGTCCGGCCAGGCGGTCTGACCGCCGTGCCCCCCGCGTGGACCGCGCCTCGCCGACCGCTGCTCCAACCCCCGTACGGCTCCCACTGATTCACCCATCGTTCATCAGTCCGCCTGAATCTCGCACATCCACCCCCCTAAGGTCACGCCCCCACCAAGAGATCGCATGGGGAGAGTAAAGTGCGCAAACCGCTGCCGCTGATCGGAACGCCGTCCGACTCGCACCCCGGCGGCCGGTCCGCCCTGACCTGCCGTTTCCGGTGTGGTGACGCCTGTTTCCACGAGGTGCCCAACACCACTACCAACGAGTACGTCGGCGACGTCATCGCCGGAGCCCTCAGCCGCCGTTCCGCCCTGCGTGCCGCCGCCGTCGTCACGGTCGCCACCGCCACGGGAACGGCAGCCGTCGCCAAGGCCCCGCAGGCCTCGGCCGCCGACGCCCGGGGCACCGCCGCGAGCACCGCCGGCGGGGCCCGCGGTCTGCGGTTCGCCTCCGTCGCCCCCGACACCACCGACGCCGTGGTCGTGCCGGAGGGCTACCGGCAGAACGTGGTCATCCGCTGGGGCGACCCGATCCTCCGCGGTGCCCCCGCCTTCGACCCGGAGAACCAGACCGCCGCCGCCCAGGCCGGCCAGTTCGGGTACAACAACGACTTCCTCGCCCTCCTGCCCCTCCCGGGCGAGCGCGACCGTCAGCTCCTCGTGGCGAACCACGAGTACACCGACGAAGTGATCATGTTCCGCGGGTACGACCCGGCGAACCCCACCCGGCAGCAGGTGGAGGCGGCCTGGGCCACCCACGGGCTCGCCGCCGTGGTCGTCGAGGAGGACAGGAAGACGGGCCGCCTCACCGCGGTGCCCCGCCACCACCTCAACCGCCGTGTCACCGCCACCAGCGAGTTCCGTCTCACCGGCCCCGCCGCCGGATCGGACCTCCTGAAGACCTCCGCCGACCCGACCGGCCGCACGGTCCTCGGCACGCTCAACAACTGCTCCGGCGGCACCACCCCGTGGGGCACCACCCTGCACGGCGAGGAGAACTTCAACCAGTACTTCGCCAACGGGTCCAGCGCCACGGACAAGCGGTACGGCATCGGCACCTCCGCCACCGAGCGCAAGTGGGAGCGGTTCGACAAGCGCTTCGACCTGGCCCAGGAGCCCAACGAGGTCAACCGCTTCGGGTACGTCGTCGAGTTCGACCCGTACGACCCGACGTCCACGCCCCGCAAGCGCACCGCGCTCGGCCGCTTCAAGCACGAGGCCGCGACCGTGCGGCTGACCGAGGACGGGCGGCCCGTCGTCTACTCCGGTGACGACGAGCGGTTCGACTACTTCTACAAGTTCGTCAGCAGCAAGCGGATGCGGCACGGGAACTCACGGTCCGCGCGCGAGCACAACCTCACACTCCTCGACGAGGGGACGCTCTACGTCGCCAAGCTGACCGGCGACTCCCCGGCCGCCGACATCGACGGCAGCGGCAAGCTCCCGGGCGACGGGAGTTCGACGGTTCCGGCACCTGGATCCCGCTCGCCACCGCCACCGCCACCGCCGACGGCGCCGTGTCCCACGTCGAGGGCATGAGCGCGGACGAGGTCTTCGTGTTCACCCGGCTCGCCGGGGACAAGGCCGGTGCCACCAAGATGGACCGGCCCGAGGACATCCAGCCGTCCCCGCACACCGGCAAGGTGTACGTCGTCCTCACCAACAACACCAACCGAGGCAAGACCGGCTCGCCGGCCGCCGACGAGGCCAACCCGCGCAGCGGCAACAAGCACGGGCACATCCTGGAGCTGACCGAGGGCCGCAACCGGCCCGAGAGCACCGTGTTCGCCTGGTCCGTCTTCCTCGTTGCGGGTGACCCCGCCGACTCCTCCACCTACTTCGCCGGCTTCCCGAAGGACCGGGTCAGCCCGATCTCCTGCCCGGACAACGTGGCCTTCGACCCGCACGGCAACCTGTGGATCTCCACCGACGGCAACCAGCTCGGCTCCCACGACGGGCTCTTCGGCGTCGCCGTGCGCGGCGAGCGGCGCGGTGAGCTGAAGCAGTTCCTGACCGTGCCGAACGGCGCCGAGACCTGCGGCCCGATCGTTCAGGACCGGCGCGTGATCGTGGCCGTGCAGCACCCGGGCGAGATCGACGGCGCGAGCGTCGAGAAGCCGGCCAGCACCTGGCCCGACGGACCGGGGAAGATCGTCCGCCCCGCCGTCGTGGCGGTGTGGCGCGCGGACGGCCGTGACGTAGGGGTCTGACCCTCGGGTCGGACCCCTGACGGGGGACGAGGGGGCGGCGCCCGGCTGGCACGGCCCCCTTTGCCGCGAGTGACGGGATGCCCCAGGGCAGCGACAGCTCCACCAGCGATTCCCTGTTGCCGCGGAAGCAGACCTGGGCCGGCCACTCGCCCTCAGCCGCACACCACATCCGTGGACGTGAGCTAGGCGCGGCGCGTGGCCACCGAGAGCACGTCCTCCAGCGCGTCAGTGACCGGCCGCAGGAACACAGCTAACTCATCGGCCGTGGGCTCGGTCTCGCTGTCCAGGACGGCCCGCACGAGGACCAACAGCGCAGCGGCGGCTTCCAGCGAGGAAAGGTCGGTCGGCCTGTTCATGAGGTTGCGGTGGTTCGGCCGTGCGGATGCCTGCGAATCGTCCGCGCTGCGTCGAATCGTGCCCACGCCTTTCCGGCTCGCTTGGCGGCGGCCAGCGCGATGGACGCTTCTTCGCACGTCGCGCAACCGGCGATGGGACGCGCTTCGTACAGCCAATCGTCTAGGGGTAGCTCAACCGGCGCTTGCGGGTAGCGAGTCGGCTCGATCATGCAGCACCCCTGGCGTAGGTCTGGCCCATCCTCGCCAGTAAGGCCGCCCGTCGCCTCCCGCGCTGTCGACGCTGTTCTTGCTCCCGCTCCCATGCGATCACGTACGGCCAGATAACCGCAGCCTCTTCGCCCACCAGCTGGGCTGACTCTTGGAGCCTGCGGCAGCGGATGGGTACGGATTCCGGCTGCCGAGTCTCCCGAATCGGTTCGGGCCAGTGCTTTCGGGCGGGCATGACCAATGCGAGGCGCAGCGCAAATAGAGTGCGCATAGCGGAACCTCCTCTGTTCCGTTAGCCCCTGGGAAACGGCCCTTGCCCGGCCGTCCTGGGGGCGCTTTCTTTCCTTGGCCCACAGTACTCGCGGTTGTCTGCAGTTATCTACGGATGCACGGAAACCTGCGGTCATCCACGATCGGATCATGGAACTTGACCGCACGCGCCCGCTGTGGAGGCAGATTGCGGCGGAGATCATCCGACGCATTGAAAGTGGCACCTATCCGCCTGGTAGCCGAGTACCCAGCACGCTGGAAATCGCACAAGAGTTCGGTGTAGTCAATGCCACAGCGGCCAAGGCCATGCGGCACGTGCGGGAGCAGGGGTACACGCGCGGGGAAGTCGGGTTGGGCACCTTCGTCGCTGACTCGCTGCCGACCGGCGGCAGCTGACCACATCAGATTTGCGAAACCCTGACAGCACGAGCATCGGTGGTAACTCGAGCCTCGACTTCGCAAAGGGTTTCGGCTGTTCACACCTGCCTCACTGCTTCTGGCTTGCGCCCGTCCTGCGCAATCCCGTGGCGGCGACTGCGCAGGACGGGGCGATGGCTGCGCAATGCCTGCCCCCTGCGTACTTTGGGTGCGCAACGCCGTGACCTGCTGTGGTCGGGCCCATGGTCGGGTGTGCGCAGCCGCTGCGTGGGCTGGCTACTGCATCCAGCTGGCTCTCTGGTCGGGGTCCTGGACGGGGCGCCATACGGGCGCTGACGGGCCGTGTTGGAGGAGATCGGTTAGTGGTGCCGCCAGGGCGGGGACCTCGCAGAGGAAGGCAGACACCGCCCAGTTCGCGGCGGCCGCGCGCAGGGCCCTGATGCGGGTCTCGACACCAGCGGGGCCTGTGCCGTCCAGGACGAACAGCAGCCGTGGAAAGAGCGGGTAGTGCCGCCGCCATTCCTCCTGCAGCGGCTCGGCAGGCTGGCGCCGTCCGAGGGGCGCGGGCGTGTAGCGGTGGAGGCGGGCGTAGGCAGCGAGCTTCGCAGCCAGGCGCTCCGGGCCCATGGTCGCCCGGTCCACCTCCACGAATGCCCGCAGCATTGCACCGTCGCCGCCTTCACTGCCGCGCCGGTAGAACAACAGTGCGTCGGGGATGACAGCCTCGCCGCTTCCGAGCGGGTGGTAGACCTCGGGCATCCAGTCCAGCGGTCGGCACACCTCGTCGTGGCGGCGGGCGTCCTGGACAAAGGAGAGCCCGGTCTCGGTCACCACGAGCGCGTGTGCGAGCCGCAACCGCGCGGCGGTTCGATCGGACACCGTCTTCGGCGGCCGCCGCCCTCGCAGCTCCGGCCACTCGGAGGCGACCTGCACGCCGTACTGAGTGGAGAACCACACTCTCAGCCGTCCGGCTTGCGGCAGCGTGATGCGGTCGACCAGCCCCTCGGCACACAGCTTGGCCAGCCGCCGCCGGGTCTGCTCGATGCGCACCTCGGGGGCGAGTATCCGGTGCATCTGCTCAGTGGTGGCCATCCGGTACTGCGTCAGCACCGCCAGCGCCAACCGGTCACCACTGCCCACATCCACGTTCGTCATCATCGGCTGCTCCACCTCCTCTACGGTGCGACGCCGTCCTGCCTGGCGCCGCGCGTACCGGATAGAGCAGCAGTCAGCCCCGACCAGACCACCGACCCGGAAGCCCCGACCACGGTCACAATGCGACAACAGCGCACCCGACCGGGCTGACATCCCGCCCGACAACCTCGCCGAGTGCCGCCCGCACCGTGCAGCGCCTGGGTTGCGAAGCCGCAGATCACCATGCCTGTCGGGCCATGGTCGGGAGCCCGACAACCCTCTTCCCTCTCCCCTTGCCTGTCTGTCTGTTTGTTGTGTGGGTGGGGGCGGCATGTGTGGCAGGGGAAGCTGCGAGGGTTGGGGCGGCCGCATGTCGTGTTGCGCGTCGGCGTGGCCTCCGCGCTTCGCACCGGACGGCACCGGCGCGGCCCGACGAGCGCACGAAAGCCGTCGGTGCCGTCTCGGCTGCGTCCGGCTTGGGCCTGCCCTTCGGAAGAACGTCCTCACCGAATCCTCTCCCCGGCAACTGTCCTGCAGGTTCCGCGAGGACCTCGCTAAGGAAGCGGGCCCGCTACTTGGAGACTGTCGCCATGCTCACCCAGGGCCACCGAGCTCGCCGACTGGGACAGGCCGCCCGGATCAACTGCGGCGCACGCCTACACGATCCGCGACCGCGGCGCGAGGGCCTGCGGCATCGAGAAGGGTTTCCCACCGCTGTAGCACCTGCCGCTCGTTACCCGACAACAACAACTCGGCCCACTTCGGCTTCGGACACCCCATGACCCCATCAGGGAAAGAATCACGAACTCAGGACACTAGGCCGTGCGCCGGCGGAGGGTGATGTCCACGATCAGCGCCCGGTGGTCGGTGTCGGCGATGTCCAGGAAGCGGGCCGAGTTCACGGAGAAGTCCCGCGAGAGGAGGACATGGTCGATCTGGGCGCCGAACGGCGGGGCGGTCCTGGCGGGCCAGGAGGGGATGCGCGCGTCGTCGGCGAGACGGGCTCCGTCGTGCAGGCCTGTGCCGAGGATGCGGCGGAAGGCGGCGTGGTCCTGGGAGGCGTTGAAGTCGCCGGCCACGATGGTGGGCGTGTCGCCGCCGGCCGCCGCGTAGGCGCGCAGCTTCCCCAGTTCGTGGCGCCAGAGGGAGACCTGGCCGGGGAGCGGGGGCATGGGGTGGGCGAGCTGGACGCGTACGGCGCGGCCGTGCACGTCGGCGACGGCTCCGGGCATGCCCATGGTGCCGGGCACGCCGGGCGCGGCCTTCAGCGGGAACCGGCTGAGGATGAGCGACCCGTCCGAACCGGCGCCCTCCACGGCCTGCCGGTAGGGGTAGGGGCCGGCCGGGCCGCCGAAGGCGTGCTGCAGGGTGGCGGAGCAGCGGTACTCGCACTCCTCGACGAACACGAGGTCGGGGCGCTCGCGGCGGATGGCGGGCGCGAGGGAGTCGGTGCCGCGGCCGAACTCGACATTGGAGGTCAGCACCCGCAGTTCGGCGAGCGGGGTGCCGGAGGGCTCGTCCGCCCTGCCGTACGGCTCGCTGTACCAGGCGAGCGCGGCGAGGACGAGGACGGCCCAGAGCATGCCGGTGCGCCAGCGGGCGAGCAGGGCGAGCAGGAGGGCCAGCGCGGTGGGGGCGAGCAGCCAGGGCAGAAAGGCGAGCAGCTGCGGTACGGGCGTGACCGCGTCGGTGTCGGCGGCCCGGCAGCCGACCACGACGCTCACTGCGGCGAGGAGCAGTCCGGCCGCCCAGGAGCCCGCGCCCCGTCCTCGGGACCGGTGCGGGACCTCGGTCTGCCCGATCCGCCTCGCGGTCGCAGTCTCCACGTACTGCCGCCTTCCCCTCGGTGGACCCCGGTGCCCGAATCCTCCCTCGAAGACGGGGGCGGCGTGGAGAGGGTCGCCGGTACGCCGCCGAAGGGGGACGGCCGCGGCCCCGAACGGGCTACGGTGCCGGCTCGGCGCGGTCTCCCGTCACCAGGGACCAGATCACGAACCCGCCGATCGCGATGGCGATGAACGACCAGACCGGGGCGTACGGCAGGAACATGAAGTAAAGGATCATGTAGAGGGCGGCCAGGCCCACGCCCGTCCAGCGCGCCCACTCCATGCCCTGGAGCACTCCCCAGCCCGTGATCATGAGCAGGGCCCCGACGACCAGGTGGATCCAGCCCCAGGTGGTGAGGCTGAACTGGTAGACGTAGTTGCCCACGCGGACGTAGACGTTGTTGGTGGCGATGCCCGCGATGCCGTTCAGCACGCCCACCACTCCTCCGACCATCATCAGGACCCCGGCGAACGCCGTGCCGCCGGTCGCCCACGCCGTACGCTTCGGGGGCGGCGCGGTGCGTGTGGTGTGCTGGACCATGGGGTCGCCTCCTCGGGGACGGGACGTTCATCCGCAGGTTCGCCCGGGAGGAGGAGCCGCGCAGGGGGAACGGGGCCGAACGGGTGACGGCCGGCGCCCTGGTGCGTCAGGTGTCCACGCGCTTCAGGAACTCCTCCAGGGCCTGGTTGAACTCGGCCGGCCGTTCCAGGTTGGGCAGGTGCGCGGCGCCGGCGACCACCCGGAGCGTCGCGTCGGGGAGGGCCGCGTGCAGGGCGCGTGCGTCCGGGACGGGCGTATAGGTGTCCTCCTCGCCGACCACCACCAGGGCCGGGACCGTGACTGTGGGGAGCAGGGGGCGGTAGTCGGGGCGCAGCGCCCTGCCGCGCAGGGCCGCGGCCGCGCCCTCGGGGGGCGTCGACGTCATCATGCGGTGGACGTGCGCCGCCACCTCCCGGTCCGCGGACGGCGCGACCATCCGGTACAGCACCTCGTCGGCGTACCCGCGCATGCCCTCGCTCAGCAGCCGGTCGGCCATGTCGGACCGGGCCCGCCTGCCCTCCTCGGTCTCCGCCGCCGGGGAGGTGTCCGCGAGCACGAGACCGGCGATCCGCTCCGGGAACCGCGACCAGCACTCCATGGCGATCTGGCCGCCCATGGACAGTCCGGCGAGCACGAAGCGGTCGACGCCCAGTGCGTCGAGGAGGTCCGCGAGGTCGTCGGCGAACACCGGCAACGGGGTCACACCGGGGACGACCGGGGAGGCGCCGTAGCCCCGCAGATCCGGCACGATGACGCGGCGCGTACGGGGGAACTCCGCAAGCTGCGGTGCCCACATCGTGCGGTCGAAGGGGTGGCCGTGGACGAGGACGAGCGGCATCCGGTCGGTACCGGCGCCTTTGTCCTCGTATGCGAGGAAGGGTGCCATGGCTCCGACCCTAGGGGCCGCCAACTGCTCGGTGCAATAAGGTCTTTGCTCTCGGTGCAATCGAAGGGGGAGCGGAATCGTGCAGGACTACCGGCGCATAGCCGACGGGATCGCCGCGGACATCGCCGCGGGACGGCTGCGACCCGGTCAACGTCTGCCTCCGCAACGGGCGTTCGCCCGCCGGCACGGGTTGGCCCCGTCGACGGCGGGGCGGGTGTACGGCGAACTCGTACGGCGCGGCCTCGTGGTCGGCGAGGTCGGCCGGGGCACCTTCGTACGGGCCTCGCCGGTGCCGACGGGCCGCGCGCTCGCCGAACCGGCGACCACGGCACCCGTCAACCTGGAACTCAACTACCCTTCCGCGCCCGGCCAGTCGGAGCTGCTGTCGGCCGGGCTCGCACCGCTGCTGCGGCCGGACGTCCTCGCCGAGGCCACCCGCACGGCGGCCGCCGCCGGAACACCCGAGGTGCGCGAGGCCGCCGCGGGCCTCCTCGCCACCGCGAGCTGGCGTCCGGACCCGGACCGGCTGCTGTTCGCCGGCAACGCACGGCAGGCCGTCGCGGGCGCCCTCGCCGCCCTGGTACCGCCCGGTGGCCGGGTCGGCGTGGAACGGCTGACGTATCCGCTGGTCAAGGAGATCGCGGCGCGCCTCGGCATCGTTCTGGTGCCGATCGCCACCGACGAGGAGGGCTTGCGCCCGGACGCGCTCGCGGCCGCGCACCGCTCGCTACCCCTGTCCGCGGTGTACGTGCAGCCGACCCTGCACAATCCGACGTCGGTCACGGCGGGACGGGAGCGGAGGGGACTGCTCGCCGGCGTCCTGCGCGAGGCGGGCCTTCCGGTCGTCGAGGACCGCATCTGGTCCTTCCTGTGCGGGGACGAGGGCGGCGAGCCGCTCGCGGCATACGCGCCCGAACGCACGTACGTCGTCGACGGGCTGTCCAAGCGCGTCGCGCCCGGCCTCACCGCCGGGTTCCTGGTGGTGCCCGAAGGCCACGGCGAGAAGGCGGCCGCGGCGCTGCGCTCGGGCGGGTGGACGGCCGGGCGGTTCGCGCTGGAGGCGGCGGTGCGGTGGATCGGGAACGGAACCGTGGCGCGGTTGGTGGCCGCCAAGCGCGAAGACGCCCGGGCGCGTCAGCGGCTGGTCGCCGAGCACCTCGACGGCTTCGCCGTACGGGCCGATCCGCGTGCGTACTTCGCCTGGTGGGAACTGCCGCGGCCGTGGCGCGCCGATGTCTTCACGGCCGCCGCGGCGCAGCGCGGGATATCGGTGACACCGGGACCCGCCTTCGCGGTCGGCCGGAGCGGGGCGGAGGGCGAGGCCGCGGACTGCGTCAGGCTCGGACTTGCGTCGGTTCCTCCGTCGCTGCTTGCGGGGGCGCTTCGGACGCTCGCCGGCGTCGCGCGTACAGGCCTGTGAGCCAGGCGGCCAGCGCGACCGTGAGACCGAGCGCCATCAGCACCCAGGCGGCCATGCGCAGAGTCTCGGTGAGCGCGTCGTAGACCGCGCCCGCCGCCGGGTGGGAGACATCCGCGGGAAGATCCCTCAGCGTCATCCGGCGGCCTACCGCGATCGCGATGGCGAGCAGTGCCGCACCCAGTGCCGTGCCGAGCCCGGTCGCCAGCACGGCGCGGCGGCGGCACACCGAGACCAGGATGCCGGCCACCGCGGAGACGACCGCCGCGACGGGCAGCCAGAAACCGGTGATCTCGAGCACGTGGAACCCCTTCCGGAGGTTCGTCAGGTCCTTCGACTGCAGCAGGGTGATCTCCGTGTGTGCGACCGGGATGCGGCCCGCGAACGGCACGTGCTGGTCGGCGAGTTGCTGCTTCATGCGCTCGGTGGCGGGTGCGAGGTCGATGGTGACCGGCATGTCGCCGTCGTCGCGCAGGGCGCGCATCACGGCGTCGTGGGCGGTGAGGTTCGCGGTGTCCCAGGCGGTGCGGAAGGCCTCGGTGGAGGTGAACGAGCGGACCGCGTCATGGACGAAGGAGTGGACCGAACCCTGAAGGGGCGGGCCGACGTGGACCTCGCGCATGATGCCTTCGGTGACGGCGGCGGCGATGGCGTCCTGCACCTGGGAGTCCGAGGCGAGCGGCGCGGTGGTGGCGGCGTAGCGGGCGCCGTCCTCGATGCCGTACTTCGCCCACGTGGCAAGTACGCCCAGCGGCACGAGCAGGCACGCGAGGCCGACCAGGACGGCGGAGAGCACGCTCCGGGCATGTCGGGACACGTCACCAGAGAAGCGTGTCCTTCGGCGATCGGCGAGCGGCTTGCCTGCAAATGGGTGGATATGACAATCCGATGGGTGAATGCAGGGCGCTCCGAGTGGGTCGGGTCCGCGATCTTGTGATCGCGCCCTCCGGTGGAGGGTTCACCCGAAGGGGTGTTATCTGGTGGTGGGGAGAGACGACTCGGGCTCCTCGACCGGCTCCCGGGAGCACATCCCGGGTGACGGGTGAGTGAGGGAGACGCACGAGGCCCCGGTGTCGGCGTGTGCCGACGGCCGGGGCCTCGTGCGCCGGAACGGGCGCCGGCCGGCGGTCAGACGGCCGGCCAGGGCTCTCTCACCTGTTCCTCGTGCGTGTAGTACCGGTAGTAGTCGAACACGAACGCCGCCACGGCGACCGCCAGCGAGATCCCGATGCTGCGCAGCACGGTGTGATCGGTCTGGCTGTACAGGAAACCGAACGCGACGCCCGAGAACACCGCCCACAGCAGCGCCCGTGCCTCGCGCCGCAGATGGGGCGCCACCGTCAGAACGCCGATGCACAGCGCCGCGAACACGATCACGGACACGAAGCCGAACAGCACGTTCCATCCGGTGATCGGGCCCCCGCCGCGTCTGATCGCAGCGGCCCAGTAGCCGTAGACGAGTCCGACGGCGACGGGCCCCAGGATCCGCGCGATCCCGTGCGCACGCCTGTCGAGGACATCGGGCGGACGAGGGGCCGTCACCGGCCCCTCGGGCCTGGTGGCGGGTATGCGCCCTGTCGCCGGTATGGGTCCAACAGCCATGGGAACGCTCCTCTCTCGTCGCCCCGCATTCCAGCGCACACCTGGCCAGGACGGCTGGCAAGTCGGGATGCGCGGCCCACGGGGCCGTGTTTCGCTGGGGCTCATGAGGATCGTGCTGTTCGGGGCGACAGGGCTGGTGGACAGCCGGGTCACAGCCGTCAGCCGGTCCGGACGGGCGCCCTTGCCCACGGTGACCGCCACAGTGGCCGATGCCTTGGCCCCGAGTGCGCACTTCCGCGCCGTCAACCGCTCGCTCCGGCACGGCGCGTGTGAGGTCCGGACGGGCGCGGGTCGCCCGACGGCGCGCAGGCAGGAGCTGTGCGACCAGGCCGGATTCCCCAAGGCGCGCGCCCACCGGGGGGCGCCGGAGCACCACCGCACGGTCGCCGCCCTCGGCCGGACGCGCAACTCCCCGGCCGCCGAGGTCGCCCCGGCCGACGGCTCAGGCCGGATCAGGGCCGAGGGCCACACCGTGGCGTCCCCCGACGAACGGGACCAGGGCATGCACGTGCGCGTCCGCATGCCGGCCGGGCACTGACCGGGAGACGGGCGGCGGCGCCGGTGCCCACCAGGCCATCACCCCAGGACCGGACCCGGCAGGGCCGGGAGGAGGACGGCGGAGCCGTCCGCCGATGGTGGCGCGGCATCTCACGGCCCGGTATCCCCCGTACCGGCCCCGACCACGGGCACACCGCCCTCGGCGCCTCGCCCACGGGCCCCTCGGTCGCCGAGGAGTCCCCGCCGGCGGGCCCCGTCCGGGACAGATCCGCGCCGGCCGGTCGTACCGGTCCCGCCAGGAGTGCGGCTCCCCCTACCGTCAGAGACGGGTCCGCCGGCCCGGAGGTGAAGGGATCCGGCCCCGCCGTCCGGGCCGAGCCCGCCGGACCCCTGGGCGGTGGACTCGCGCGACCCGAGCGCGGCCGGCCCGCCGGGCCCGAGCGCGACCAGCTCCTTCACCCCGGCGTCTCCGGTGCCCGGACCCCCAGGCAGTCGCTGCTGCGCGTGCGCGGGCGCAGTGTCGCCTGGGTGCCGCCGCTCGTGCTGCTCATCGCCATCGCCGGGATCGACTGGGCGACGAGCGGCGATTTCCGCACCATCTCCTGGGTCGTCCTGGTCCCCGGTATCGCGGCAGCGATCTGCGGGCTGCGGGGCACGGCCGTCATCGCCGTGCTGGCCGTCATCGCCTACGAGCTCGAGGACCACGCCTGGCCCCACCAGTACCGGACCGGGCTGCCCGATTTCATCCTGGTCGTCATGGGCAGCGCGCTCGCCGTGCTGGCCTGCGTGGTCCGGCTGCGCGGGGAACGGCTCATGCTGCACATGCAGGACGTCGCCGACACCACCCGACGGGCGGTGCTGCGCCCGCTGCCGGCCCGCTGGGGCGGTCTCGACCACGCCGCGATCTACCTCGCCGCGGACAGCGTCGCCCGGGTCGGCGGCGACTTCTACGACATCCAGCCCGGCCCGCAGGGCACCCGGGTCCTGCTCGGCGACGTCCAGGGCAAGGGACTGGGCGCGGTCGAGGCGGCGTCCGCCCTGCTCGGCACGTTCCGCGAGGCGTCGTACCACGATCCCCTGCTCACCACGGTCGCCGAGCGGCTGGAGACCCGGATGCAGCGGCATGTGCGCTATCGCATCGTGATCGGGCGGCACGACGACACCGAGCGTTTCGCCACGGCCCTGCTGGTCGGCTTCCCGCCGAGCAACTCCCACTACGTGGACATCGTCAACTTCGGGCACGAACCGCCGCTGGTCGTCGCCCCCGGCGGCGTACGGTCGCTGCCGCCGGGTGAGCAGCTGCCGCTCGGCCTCGCCGCACTGGGCGCGGGACCGCCGGTGGCGCAGCGCGTGCCGCTCGCGGACGACGAGACATTGCTGCTGGTCACCGACGGGGTGAGCGAGGCGCGTGACGCCGAAGGGGAGTTCTTCCCGCTGCGGGACCAGGTGGCCCGCGCAGTCGCCGAGGATCCGCGTGTCGCCGACCCCGGGCGGCTGGTGAACTTCGTCAGGGACGGCACGCTGCGCCACAGCGGCGGGCACCTGGACGACGACACGACGATCTTCGCGGTGCGGCGACGCCCGGTCGGCGCCGACTGAGCCCGAGCACCGGGGTGTTGGATCTCCTCCGTCGCACCTTTGCAGGCGCAGCGGTTACGGTGCTGACGTGGCTGATCGATCGGGGGAGGGAACCATGCCCGGAACCGCGCTGCTGATCGCGGCGTCACCGGCGGGCAAAGGGTGTCTGGTGGACGCGGCCTCCGTGCTTCCGGTGCTCGCGGCCGTCGCCCCACCGGTGCTGTCGGGCACGGACACGGCGAACGTAGTCGAACTCGCCGACCCCGTCGAGCCGCAGGCCGTCCTCACCCGGCTGCGGGCCGCGGCGGCCGCCCCCGGTCCGCTGACGGTGTTCCTCACCGGGCAGCTCCAGCTCGACCGCCGCCAGCGCCTGCCCCACTTCGCGCTGGCGCGCACCACCCCGGCCACGGTCCGCTACACCGGTTTCCCCTGGCACTGGATCCCCGAGGAACTGCGGCTGCGCCCGCCGGGGACGACGACGGTCTTCGCGGACCTGCACGCGGATCCGGAGATGTGGCGGCACCTGCCCACAGGGCCCCTCGACTGCGGCCCCGCCGTCTCGCTCTACGGCCGCGTGGCCCCGCCGCCGGGACGCCGGGCGCCGGCGTCCCCGGCGTACATGAAGGCCCTGGCGACCCTGCTGCGCAGCGGCCACCGCCCCGATCCGGCGGCCCTGCACGAGCAGGCGCTGACCCGGGCGCACACGGAAGCGGGTGCAGCGGGGGACGTCGTCCTGACGCCCGGGCAGCCCACGCACCACCGGATGTGGCTCACGCCTCCACCCTTCACTCCCGTACCGCCCCCGGCCGTCGCCCCGGCGCCCCCGGACCCGCACGCCGCGCTCACCGCCGCCGTCCAGGGCGGCCGGCACGCGCAGGCGGACACCCTCGCCGCGCAGTGGGAGCAGGCCGCCCTGCGGGAACACGGACCGGGTTCGGAGGAGGCGCTGCACTGGATGGAGGTCCGCGCCGACCTCGCGATGCTCGCGGGCGACGCCGGCCGTAGCTGCGAGACCTGGCTGGCGGTCGCCGCCGCCCGGCTGTCGGCCGGCCGGAGCCCCGGGGATCCGGCGGTAGAGGCCGCCGTGGACCGCGCCCACCACCAGTGGGGCCGCATGCGGGACGCGGGCCGGGCCCGCGAGCTGGGACCGGCCCTGGCCGCGTTGCGCGAACGGGTGCCGGGACGGCGCGCGGGCGCCCTCGACCACGTCCGCGAACACCTTCGCCACCTTCAGCGTCAGCTTCAGAGCCAGCCGTGAGGGTGCGGGGCCGGGCGGGGCGTCAGCCCGTGTGCCGCGTGGAGTGAGTGGTCGCCGGCCAGGTCATGCCACGGACAGGTGCGCCAGGGCACCCGACACGAGCGTCCGTACGCCGGGGACGAGCGTGGACGTGTCGGGCGCGAAGCGGGGGCTGTGGTTGCTCGGGACCGCCGTGAACTTCTCCATCAGGTCGGCGCCCGGAGCCGCCTCCCAGACGTCGGCCGGGGTGCTCGTCACGAACCAGTACGCGTACGGGACGCCGTCCGGCGCCAGGTGCGGGAAGTCCTCGCTGCCCATGGCCGGACCGGGGTCGAAGACCGCACCCGTGCCGAACACCTCGCCGTGCACGGCGGCGACGCGGCGGTCGGTGCCGGCGTCGTTCACGGTGGCCGGGAAGTCGGCGCCGACGATCACCTCGGGCTCGCGCGGGCAGCCGGCGGCCAGGCACTCACCGGCCGCGATGCGCCGGATCGCGGCGATCATGCGGTCGCGGACGGCCATCGACTGCGTGCGCAGGTTGAGGGCGATGCGGGCTTCGGAGGGGATGACGTTGTGCCGGGTGCCCGCCTCGATCCTGCCCACGGTCAGCACCGCGGAGTCGCGCGGGGCGACCTCCCGGCTGACGACGGTCTGCAGCCGGGTGACCAGATAGGCGGCCGTGACCACGGGGTCCACGGTCGACTCGGGGCGCGAGCCGTGGCCGCCCTGGCCGTGCACGACGATGTCCACGTCCGTCGACGCGGACAGGATGAGGCCGGGGGAGTGCGCGTAGAGCCCGGCCGGACCCGGTGCCGCGTGCTGGCCGAGCAGGACGTCGGGGCGCGGGAAGCGCTCGTAGAGCCCGTCCGTGACCATGGCCTGCGCGCCCTGCCCGGTCTCCTCGGCGGGCTGGCCCACCATCAGCAGGGTGCCCGACCAGGCGTCGCGCCCGGCGGCCAGCGCCCCGGCGGCGCCCGCCAGCCAGGCGACATGCAGATCGTGTCCGCAGGCGTGCATGACGCCCGGCACCTCGGAGGCGTACGGCAGACCCGTCTCCTCGGCGACCGGAAGGGCGTCCATGTCGGCGCGCAGCAGGACGGTGGGACCGTCGCCGTTGCGCAGCACCCCGACGACCCCGGTGCCGCCGACGCCTTCGGCGGTCTCGTACCCGGCCTTGCGCAGCTGCTCGGCGAGCTTCCCGGCGGTCCGGTGCTCACGGAGGGAGAGTTCCGGATGGCGGTGCAGATCCCGGTAGCAGTCCTCCAGGCCGGCGACCGGGAGGTCGGCGGTGAGGTCCAGCGCGGTACGTGCGGCGGAGGAGGTCACGGGCCCAGAGTAGGCGCAGGGACCGCCCACCGGTACGGCGCCGCCCGGCTCAGCGCGGGGTGTGCGCGACGTGCTCGGCGGGCAGGGGTGTCGCTGCCCTGGCCGGTCCCGCGTTGGCCGCCGTGACCAGGGCGGCCACAGCGACGACCGCGGCGGCGAAGCCTCTGGCGTAACGCGGCGATATGCGTCCGTGGCGTACGGAAGGGCGTACGAGCACTGCAACCGACCTCGCAATTACAGCGATGGATTAAGCACGCTTAATGCGCTTCTAACGTAGGGGGTGAAGCGGCCTGACGGGAAGGCCGTCAGGGAAACTTCAGGCCCTCAAGACAAAGATTGACGAAGGGTCAAGAGGCAGCTTCATTACTGTGCTTACTGGCATGATTAATCCATGGCGGAGCGAGATGATCCGGAGACCATCGGGCGCAGGGTGCAGCAGTTGCGGCGCCAGCGGGGCATGACCCAGAAGCAGTTGGCCGAGCCCGCGTACACGCCTGCCTACATCTCCACCCTGGAGGCCGGACGCGTCCGGCCCTCCGACGACGCTCTGCGCCATCTCTCCGAGCGGCTCGGTGTCGCCTTCGACGAGCTGGCCACCGGGCGGCCCGCCCACCTCGGCACCGCTCTGCGGCTCAGGCTGACCGACGCCCAGCGCACCCTGGCCACCGGTGAGGCCGAGGCCGCGGCCGAACAGTACGGCGCGCTGCTCGCCGAGGCCGAGGCGAACGAGCTCGGCGCCGAGGAGGCCGCCGCGCTGCTCGGGCTCGGCGAGTGCGCCCTGGACGTCGGCGATCTGGCGACGGCACGGCGCTACTTCGAACGGTCCGAGAAGCGTCTGGCCGACGCCCCGCTGCCCAGCCGGGCCCCGGCGCTGCGCGGCCGTGCCGTCTCCCACTACCTGGCCGGCGAACTCCGTTACGCCTGCTACCTGCTGGAGTCCACGCTCGACGAGCTCAACCGCTCCGGACTGCACGACCCCGACGCCCTGCTGCTGCTCTACGCGAGTGCCATAGGCCCGTACATGGACATGGGCGCGCACGTGCGGGCGGCGCAGGCGGCCGAGTTCGCCCTGGCCCTCGCGCCCCAGGTCCAGGACCCCGCCCTGGTGGCCCGTATGCACCGGTCCGTGGCCCGCACGCTCCTCGCCGAGGGCCGTGTCGCCGAGGCGGACGCCTCCCTCGCCAAGGCCGCCGAGCTCTACCGCCAGCTGCAGATCCGCACCGAGCTGGCCAACTGCCACTGGATGCGCGGCTACCTCTACGCCCAGAACGGCGAACTTGGGCGGGCTGAGGGCGAGTTGCGCGAAGCCCTCGCCATGCTCTCGGAGAAGCGGGCCGCCCTCTACAGCAGCCAGGTCGCGGTGGAACTCGCGGACGTGCTGCACCGGCGCGGGAAGTCCGCCGAGGCCGCGGAACTGCTGCACGGTGTCCTCGGCGACATCGGCCCGGAGCGCGGCGCGGTGCACTCGGCCGCCGCGCACCGCCTCCTCGGCATCATCGCGGAGGACGCCCGTGACACGGAGGCCGCGGAGGAGCACTACGTGCGTGCGCTCAGCCTGCTGGAGCGGGCGGGCGCGGCGGGCGACCTCGCGGACCTGTGCCGGCTGCTCGGCGATCTGCTGCGCCGCACCGGCCGGGTGGAGGCGGCTCTGGACGCCTACCGCACGGGCCTCGGCCACCGCACCGCCCCGGGCACCACGACCCTGGGCCCGGCACCCGCCCAGCCGCCCCTCTGACCTGTGAACCGGCCGGCCGGGGAGCCCTCGGATCCCGCGGAACCCGTCAGGGCGTGACGACCGGGAACCGCCGGTCCGGCTGCGTCACATACGAGAACAGCCGCTTCAGCAGCCCCCGGTCGCCGTCCGTCTCGATGCCCGCGAGCCCCCGGCCCGCGAGCAGGCCGAGCAGTTCGGGACGGGTGAGCGTGAGCGTCAGGCCCGCATGCGGCTTCGGTGTGCGGTGCAGCGGCAGACTGCGGTGGGTGAGCGCGCCGTGCTCCAGGTTGATCCGGTACCGGCGCTCCTCGTCGATGATGATCAGATCGATGATCAGCCGCGGCTCGCGCGCCGCACGTGGCCCGTCGATGCGGACCGCGAGGGAGTCGAGCAGCATGCCGACGCCGAGCGCGGACGTGATGCCGGCCGTGTCCGTGGCGACGGCGGGGCCGCCCGCGTCGCCGACCAGCTCCCGGGCCCCGGTCAGGTAGATGTTCCGCCAGGTCCCGTTCTCGGCGCCGTGTCCGAGCCCCTCGTACACGACCGCGAGCGTACGCCTGGCCTCCTCGTCGTCCGGGTCGGCGAAGACCAGGTGGTTGAGGAGGGTCGCGGCGAAGCGCAGGTCCCCGGCGTCGGCGTACCGGCGCGCCGCCGCGAGCATCGGGTCGCGGCCGCCCGCGACCTCCACGTACCGCTCGGCGAGCTGGACCGGCGGGTGTTCCCACAGATGGGCGGGGTTGCCGTCGTACCAGCCCAGGTAGCGCTGGTAGACCGCCTTGGCGTTGTGGCTGAGGGACCCGAAGTAACCGCGTGCGTGCCAGGCGCCCTCCAGCGCGGGCGGCAGCCGCAGCTCCTCGGCGATCTCCGCTCCCGTCAGACCGCTGTTCAGCAGGCGCAGGGTCTGGTCGTGCAGATAGGCGTACAGGTCCCGCTGCTCCGCCAGTAACCGCACGACGTTCTCGTGCCCCCAGGTCGGCCAGTGGTGCGAGGCGAACGCCACGTCGTAGGCGTCGCTGAAGAAGTCGATGGCCTCGTCGAGGTAGCGGGACCAGACGCGGGCGTCGCGGACCAGGGCCCCGCGCAGGGTCAGGATGTTGTGCAGGGTGTGGGTGGCGTTCTCGGCCATGCACAGCGCGCGCCGATGGGTGACCAGGAAGTTCATCTCGGCCGGTGCCTCGGTGCCCGGTGTCAGCTGGAACAGGATCCGTACCCCGTCCACGATCTCCGTCTGCCCGCTGTGCGTGACGTCGACGGTCGGCGGGACGAGGCTGACCGTGCCGGTGGACATGGTCGTGCCGAGGCCGGTGCCGATCTGTGCGTCCGGCGCCTTCGGCAGCCGGGTGCCGTGCATGAACCCGGCGCGGCGGGCGACCGCGGGCCCGGCGAACACGTTCTCGCTGACCGCGTGCTCCAGGAACCCGACCGGTGCGATGACCGGCACGCCCGCCTCCGCCTCGCGCGGCAGCACACCGCGGGCACCGCCGAAGTGGTCGACGTGGGAGTGGGTGTAGACCAGTCCGGTGACGGGCCGTTCCCCGCGGTGCCGCCGGTACAGGGCGAGGGCGGCCGCGGCACACTCCGCGGAGATGAGCGGGTCGACGACGACCACCCCCCGGTCGCCCTCCAGGAGAGTCATGTTCGCCAGATCGAGCCCGCGCACCTGGTAGACGCCCTCGGTCACCTCGTACAGCCCCTGCCGTGCGCACAGTTGCGACTGCCGCCACAGACCGGGATGCGCGCTGTCGGGGCAGTCCCCGGCGAGAAAGGCGTACGCGTCCCCGTCCCACACCACCCGTCCGTCCCCGGCCGTCACCACGGCGGGCACGAGGGCGGCGACGAACCCTCGGTCGGCGTTCTCGAAGTCGGTCCGGTCCTCGAAGGGGGGAAGACCGTCGCGGGGCGCGGCGTCCATGGGGCCAGCCTCGGGGCAGGGGACACCGCGGGCCAGCGGTGGGGGACCGTTCGAGGACCGGCAACCGCGCCGCTGTTCAGCCGGACGCGGACGCGAGGGCGCTGCCCGCTCGCCAGTCGGCCCAGCCGACGTTCCAGTCGCCGTAGCCGTTGCCCGGCGCGACCGTCTCCCGGGAGCCGACGACCGTCACCACGTCACCGGGGACGACCTCGTCGTAGAACCGCTTCGCCGTGCCGTCCGTGGCGAGTCCCACGCAGCCGTGGGTGACGTTCTGGTGGCCCGCGTATGTGTCCGCCTTCGGGTTCTGGTGCAGATACGTGCCCGAGGCGGTGAGGTGCACGGCGTAGAAGTAGTAGCCCGCGTAGGCGTCGCCGTAGCCGACCGTGCGCGAGTTCATGAAGACCCTGCGGGCCTTGTCGGACACGACCATCGTGCCGTTCCAGGTGTCCATGCCGGGCGCGCCCGCGGTGATCGGCACGGTCCGGGTGGAGCCGTCCGTGACGACCTTCATGGTGTGCGTGCGCACGTTCACCGTGGCCACGAGGGAGCGGCCGACGCTGAAGTGCCGGGTGATGCCGGAGCCCGCGTGCACGGTCACCCGCGTCCCGGGCCGCCAGTAGGTGCGCGGTCTGAAGTCGACGCGCTGACCGTCGAGCAGATTCCGGTCCCTGACCCAGCTCCAGGAGCCCTCCACCTGTGCGACGACCTTCAACTGCCGCTCTGTCTCGGCGCGTTGGTCCCGTGGTACGGGACGGCTGAAGGTGACGGATATCGGCATGCCGACGCCGACGGTCTGCCCGTCGGCGATGTTGATGTGCGCGCCGTGCAGTCGCTTCAGCGGCTTCGGCGTGGGCTTGGGCGTCGGGTCCGCCGTCGTGCCAGGCTGCCCCGTCGCCGCGTGCACCTGGGCGCCCGCGTGCGGTGCGGCCGTCTGCGCGCAGCCCGCGAGCGCCGCCAGCGCGCACACGGCAGCGGCCGTCCGGGAAAGCCCGCGGCGCCCGCTCCTGGTTCTGCTGCTCATCGTGTCCCCCCTGTGGTGTGTTTCGATGTGCGGCGTACGGGACGTGTACGCACGGGGGAGACGACCCGGTTGCGAGCCGACTCCGGGAAAGGCGCGGGACGTTGTGGCGGGGCGATGAGGGAGCACGTGGCGGGGGCATGACGGAGGAAGAGTTCGACGCGTTCTACGCCACCGCGTTCCCCAGGCTGACCGGGCAGCTCTACGCGTTCACCGGGGACCACGGTGAGGCGCAGGACGTGGTGCAGGAGGCGTTCGTACGCGCCTGGGACCGGCGTCGGGAGTTCCTCGCCGACGGGGCGCCCGAGGCCTGGGTGCGGACCGTGGCGATGCGGCTCGCGGTCAGCCGCTGGCGGCGGGCGCGACGCTGGGTGGAACTGGTGCGCCGTACTCCGCCGCCCGAGCACACACCGGGTCCGGACCCGGAACGGGCCGCGCTGGTGGCCGCGTTGCGCAAACTGCCCGAGCCGCAGCGGATGGCCCTGGTTCTGCACCATCTGTGCGACCTGAGTGTGGAGCAGGTAGCCTCCGAGACCGGCGCTCCGGTGGGGACGGTCAAGGCACGGCTGTCCCGGGGCCGGGCGGCCCTGGCGCGAGAACTGGCCGTCGGCGACGAGGAGAGGGAGGACGACCGTGTCCGATGACCTCGCCGCGGGGCTGCGCGAACTGGCCGCTTCCGGGCAGGCCCCGCCGTCCGTCCCCGGCCCCGAGATCCGCCGCCGGGCGGGCGCGCGCCGACGCCGCCGCCGTACGGTCACCGCGGTCACCGGCGCCTCTGCCGCCGCGGCTCTGGGTGTCGTGCTGCTGCTGGGGCTCACCGGCCCGGGCACGGAGGACCGCACCTCCCCGGCCGCGACCCCGGCGAGCGTGCCGAGCACCCGGGCGGCGGCCGTCGCGACGGTGGACCTCAGCCGGCGGATGCTCATCGTCGGCTCCCGCGCCGTGCCGGTCTCCGCGGGCGCACGGCGCACTCCCACGCCGACCGGACGGATGACGGTCACCGCCCTTTCGGACATCAGGACGCTGTCCGGCAAGGAGGTCGGCCTCACGGGCGCCTACGGCATCAAGGTGCCCTGGGTGGTCGAACTCAGCGCGGACGACGGCACGACCACCTACTTCGGCGGTCTGGCGTACGACGCCAAGGCGCCCGGTCGCTACGACACGACGAGCGGCTGGATCGGCCTGGGCCTCAGTGACGCGAAGTGGCTCTACAAGCGGTTGAGCGTGGGCGACGTGGTCGACATCGAGAGCGGCGAGGTCTCGCCCTCACCGGCAGGGACGTCCAAGGCGGCCGACCGCCACTTTGCGGGAACGACGGCGACGGGACCCTCGTCCCCGCCGGCCGGCACGGGGGCCGGTACCGGCCGGCGCTAGGCGCGTCCGCCGTCTCGGCACGCCCGGTTCCCGGCCACGGCGGATGCGGTGGCCGGGGAGGGCAGGAGCCGGGGTGTCCCCGCCGACGCGGGACGCCCGGAGTGAACGAGCACCTCCGTGACCGGCCTTAATCGTCCTCCGGTTCCTCGGTCAGGCGTCGGAGCAGGGCGAGCAGGGCCGTCCGCTCGGATTCGGACAGCGGGGCGAAGCACTCCGCGAGGACCTCGTCGGCCACCCGGTGACCCGCCCGCAGCGTCTTCTCTCCGGCCGGTGTCAGGTGGTGCTCGATACGCCGGCCGTGACCCGGCCGCCGCTCGACCAGGCCCTGGCTCACCAGCCGGCCGGCGAGTGTGCCGAAGGCCTGCTCGCTCTGGAATGTCGCGGTGGCCAGCGATCTCGCGGTCGCCCCCGGCGAGCGGCTGATCGCCCGCAGTGCGTCCCACTGGGCGAGTGTCGTCCCGACGGCCGAGAGCCGGCTGTCCAGCGCCCGGTGCTGTCGGTACTGGACCTGTTTCACGGCTCTTCCGAGGATCTGCAGTTCAGCGGCCATGAGTGCAGGCTAGCATCTGACTAAGCTTGCTTATATAAAGATGTTTAGTTAGCGTGATGGCCATGACGACATCACCGGCACTCGCCCAGCCCGAGCCCGTCCTCACCCTCACCGAGTCCGGTACGGGACGCCCCGTACTGATCCTGCACGGCGGCGGAGGCCCCGCCACGGTCGCCGGACTCGCCGCCCAGGTGGCGCGGAACGCCCACACCCTCGTCCCCACCCATCCCGGCTGGAACGGCACCCCGCGCCCCGACTGGTTCACCGGCGTCGACGATCTGGCCCTGGCCTATCTGCACTTCCTCCAGGACAGGCAGCTGCGGGATGTGCTGGTCGTCGGCTCCTCGCTCGGCGGCTGGATCGGCGCGGAGATGGCCGTGCGCGACCAGGCCGGAATCATCACCGGGCTCGTCCTGATCGACGCCGTCGGAGTCGCGGTCGAGGGGGAGCCGATCACGGACTTCTTCGCCCTCGACGCCCGCGGTGTCGCCCAGCACGCCTACCACGACCCCGACCGCTTCTACGTCGACCCGGCCGACGTGCCCGAGACGCAACGCGCCCTGCGTCAGGGGGACATGGCGGCCCTGCGCACCTTCGCGGGCGACCCGTACATGCACGACCCGAAGCTCTCGCGCCGCCTCGGGCGCCTTCGTCTTCCCGCCCTTCTGCTGTGGGGCGAGAGCGACCGCATCGTCACGCCCGCCTACGGTGCCGCGTACGCCGCCGCGTTCGGCAATGGCCGCCTCGAGATCATCCCGGAGGCGGGCCATCTGCCCCAGATCGAGCGGCCGGAGACCACGTTCGCCCTGATCGACGCCTTCCTCAAGGAGTGAGCCGCGGCGGGCCGAAGGAGTGATCAACCGCACGCGCACGGCCGGGCGCGCCGGACCGGGTCCGGACGGGACGCGCCCCTAGGGTCGCCGCCCATGAACATATGGGGTCTTCTCGTCGTCTACGCCCTGCTCCTGGTCGGGTACACCGGTGTCGAAGCGAAGCTCAGGCGCAGCGACCGCCGAATCGCCCGGGTCGAGCGGAAACTCGACCTGATCCTTGACCACTTGGGGCTCCGCCACGGCGACCCGGATCTGGCCCGGGTCGCCGCCCTGCTGAACGACGGCAAGAAGATCGCGGCGATCAAGGCGTACCGCGAGATCACGGATGCCGACCTGAAGGAGGCGAAGGAGGCCGTCGAGCGGATGACTCAGCCCTAGTCCTCGTCGCCTTCGAAGAAGTCGCCGATCTCGTCCACCACCTCCGCCGCGACCAGCCCGCCGACGACGCCCATGGCCAGTCCCGCCGCACCCGCGGCGACCGCCGTGCCGAGGCCGGGGCCGGAGCGATGGCCGTCGTGGTGGTCGTCATGGTGCGGACCGTGGTGGCCGTGACCGGCGTACGGGTCATGTCCCGCGTAGTGGCCGTGTTCCGCGTGGGTCCACTGCGTTCCGTACGCGGCCCGGTGCTCGACCAGCTGTCCGACCCAGCCCTCGACGGTGGCGTTCCAGTCGCGGGTCGGGACCTCGTGGTGGGCGGCCGTGAAGCGGGCGAGTGCGTCATGGCCCGACGAGAAGAGGCCGCCGCGCTTGTCGGCCTCCAGGACGACGTCGACGCCGTCGGGGGTGGCGAGGAACGTCAGCTCGATTTCGTTGACCGCGTGCGCGTACTGCGGGGCCGGGGTCAGCTCGATCTCCTGGTAGAAGGGCAACTGCTGTCCCGTACCGCCGATGCGGCCGTACTCGAGGTCGGCCGAGCGGAAGCCGAAACCGAGTTGGCCGAGAGCTTCGAGGACGGCCTCCTGCACCGGCAGCGGCCTGACCGACAGCGGGTCCAGGTCGCCCTTGTCCTTCGCGCCGGCCACCGCGAGCTCGGTGCGCACGCCGAGCAGGACGCCCAGCTGCTGCCCGTACAGCTCGGTGATCGGTGTCTCCCACGGCAACGTCACCGCGAACGGCACGCTGAGCTGCTCCTCCACGTCCAGCCTGAAGCCGCCGCCGACCGTGAACCGGGCGAAGGTCGCCGTCCCGTGGCTCTCCCCCTCCCCGTGCTCGGCCTCCACCCGCGCGACCAGTTCGAGCCCGATGTGCTCGATCTCCACGGGTGAGTCGCCGCCGCGCAGGTGCACCTGGCCGGAGAGGGTGCCGCCGGGCAATGCCACGACGGTGTCGAGGACCGAGTCCACCGAGGGGCCGCCTACGCCCATGGCCCCGAGCAGCCGTTTGAACACCATGCCGGTGTCGCTCCTTCACTGATCGCACTCGCCGCCCGTCCCCACGGTCGGCGACCGCCGGCACCGTACGCCGGTCCGATGCCAGTTGAACCGGCCGAAGCGGCGGCGGAGTTCCCGAGCAGCGAAGTCATGACGCAAGCCACCCGTACGGACGACGAATTCCCGCCGATGGCCGGAGCAGGGTGGCTCGTGAAGCCGTCCTGCTCCGCGGGATCAGCCCGTGGTCGGTACCGGTGAGGGAGTCGTCGAGGGCGGCGGGGTGAAGCCCGGCGGCGGGGAGAGGATCACGGTCGGCTCGCCGGGCGCGGGGGCCGGCGGAGTCATGCTGCTCTTGGGGAGCTTCGGCGGGGTCGTCTCCTGGAACAGCACCGAGTCGAAGTTCACCAGACCCGTCTGCTCCATCACCGTGATGTGGTCGAGCACCGTGTCGTTGGCCTGGTCGGCCAGCTGGCGGACCAGGGTGTTCTGCGTGGTGGCGCGGATGTTGGCGATGACCGGGAAGATCTGGCCGTGGGTCACGCGGAGGATGTTCGCGAGGTCGTGGTCGAACTGCTTGCCCTGGTCCGCGGTCAGCGTCGCCACGAACCCCTGCTGCTGCGGGCTCGGCTGGTTCGGCAGCGCGATGCCCAGCTGCGCGGCCACCTTCCGGCACGTCGCGTCGAGATTGGCGTGCCCGTTGATGAGGTGCTGTCCCGCGGTGCGTACGGCCGGGGTCGTGCCCTTCTTCACGGCCAGCTCACCGGAGGGGAACTCCCACAGACCGGCCGCCCGCACCTTGACGACGAAGTCGCGGTCCGCCTCGGTCAGCGGTCCGGACGAGGTGTTGGCGATCACGCGCGTCGGAGCGCTCGACACGGTCTGCACGCCCAGCATCGAGGGATAGACAAGAGCCGTCAGAGTCAGCGTCAGAGCGCCGGCCACGAAGAGGGTTCCCGCCGCGTTCCGTGATATGCGCATGGCACCTCCTGGTTGTTCCTACGCCCAGGGATACGGGTGTGGCGGAGCTCGGCACCTTTTCGAGGGGCAAAATCGGCGGGGCCCGCACTGTGGCGGCCGTCACACAGTGAGCCGCGTCGGCCGAGGGACGGTGGCCGGCCGGGGGAAACGCTCCAGGAAAACGGCTGTCGCTTCGGAAAAGTGGCTCTCCTGTCGCTTCCGTGGGTCGCTGACCAGGGCTGATGCAGAGAACACGCCGTACCCGGGATACGTTTCGACTGCTGAAGGTACGAAACG
>NZ_JBEYXD010000062.1:0-53213 GCF_040644975.1 Streptomyces sp. NPDC046900
GACGGCGTTCAGGCAGGCCCGTCGGTAGGCCAGCGTCGCGTCCATGTAGTAGTTGGTGTCCGTGTCGTGGCGACGGCACCGCTTGACGTTCCCCGCCACCGGCTGCCGCGGCTTTCCGACGTGATCGCGGCGCTCCGCCGGGTCCGGGAGCCGCCGCCCCGGCGGTGGACCAGCGCCTCGGCGCGGCCCCCCGGCCCGGCCCCTCCTCGGCAGCATCTGGAGCCGCCGCCCGGGTGGCTGTCCTCGTCATGAGCAAAGGGCGCCGTTCCGATGCTCGAATCTGTCCGTCTTCGAACACATCTGTAGCACTGTTCTCACTCATGACGACCCACTTCGGTAACTCGACGCTTATGGGTGTGCCCGGTCTGTCACTCTGTCCGCATTGTCAGACGCGTAATCGTCCGAACCGCTCGGGGAGCCGTCCATGCGGGGCATTCCCACGCAACGGGAGACCGTCTCCCGTGGCCCTGATGCGCCTGCGCAAGAAGGCGCGGGGCTGCACTCGGTGGTGCGTGCGACGCTGCCAGGGGGACCGCTCGCGGCCGGCTCGGCCCGCCGGCTGGTGCACGCCGCCCTGTCCGACTGGGCACGGGCCGCCGAGCCCGACACCTTCACGGAACGGCTGACCGACGACGCGCTGGTGGTCGTCAGCGAGCTCGTCACCAACGCCGTCGTGCACGCGGGCACGGACGTCGACGTGGCCTGCCGTCTCGAGAACACGGACGACGAGCCGACCGGACTCGTCGTCGAGGTCTCCGACCACCACCCCTCCCGCGCGGTACGGGACGACGGCGCCGAACGCACCTACGGCATACCGGAGTACGGGCGCGGGCTGCGGCTCGTGTCCACGCTGTCCACGGCCTGGGGGATCACCTACCGCACCGGAAGCAAGACGGTCTGGGCACTGCTGCCCCTCGACCACGTCCTCGAGGCCGACGACGAGCTCGAGGCCTACGCCGGTGACGGCGCCCTGGAACGCGGGCTGAGCGCGGCCGAGATACTCGGACCCGAACTCCACGCCTTCACCGAGCCGGCCCGCGCCGTGTACGACCGGGACTGGCGGGGCCGCGGCGCGCTCTCCTTCCTCGCCGAGGCCTCCGACCTGCTCGCCGGACAGCTCGACGAGGACCTGGTCGCCGCGCTCGCCGGACAGCTCCTGGTGCCGCGGCTCGCCGACTGGTGCGCGGTCTGGCTGGAGGACGAGGCGACCGGCTGGCACGGGCCCGAGGCAGCGATCGCCGCCGGGCCCCGGCTCGCGCGCGTCTGGCACGGCAGCGAGAACCGCATCGAGGAACTGCGCCTCGCCCTGGAGAAGGATCCGCCCCGGCTGCCCGAGGCGGTGCGCTCCAGGGCGGTGCCCGTGCCCTGGCCGGGCGAGGCGCTCGGCCGGCGGGGTGCGACCGGGGCGGCGCTCGCGTACCGGCTGATCGCGGGCGGCCGGCCGCTGGGCACGCTCGTCATCGGGCGGGCCGGGCTGCTGCGTTTCCCCGACGAGATCACCGGGCTCGTGGAGGACCTGAGCCGCCGGGTGGCGCTGGCCATCGGTGCGGCCCGGCAGTACGCACGCCAGGCCACCATCAGCCGGGTGCTGCAGCGCGGGCTGCTGCCGGGCGCGGTCGCCGAGATCCCCCGGGTGCGCAGCGCGCTCGTGTACGAGCCCTGCGACAAGGGCGGCGGACCGAGCGGCGACTTCTACGACATCTTCCCGGCCGGCGCCGGACGCTGGTGCTTCGCGCTCGGCGACGTCCAGGGCAAGGGTCCCGAGGCGGCCGTCGTGATCGGGCTGGCCCGGCCCTGGCTGCGGCTGCTGGCCCGCGAGGGCTACGCGGTCCCCGACGTGCTGGACCGCCTCAACCAGCTTCTGCTGGACGATGCGACGGAGGCCTCCGACGCGGCGGCGCGGGCTCTGGTGGCCGCGGGCGCGCCCGTGCCGGTCATCGACGACGGCCCGCACGCCCGCTTCCTCTCGCTCCTGTACGGCGAGCTGGTCCCCTTCGAGGGCGGAGTGCGCTGCACGCTGGCCGCCGCCGGGCACCCGCTGCCGCTGCTGCTGGGCCCGAGCGGCGGCGTACGGGCCATGGGGCGGTCGCAGACGCTGCTCGGGGTCGTCGAGGACGTGGCGTACACCTGCGAGACCTTCGAGCTGCATCCCGGCGACAGCCTGCTGTGCGTCACGGACGGGGTGACCGAGCGGCGCAGCGGCCCCCGCCAGTTCGACGACGGGGACGGGCTGGCCGCCGCGCTCGCGGGCTGCGCCGGGCTGAGCGCGGAGCTGATCGCGGAGCGGATCAGGAGGCTGGTGCACGAGTTCGGCGAGCAGCCGCCCGAGGACGACCTGGCGCTGCTGGTGCTGCAGGCGCAATGAGCGCCTCATCGGCACAGCCGGGTTGTCCCGGCGGTACGGGACAATGGAGGACATGCCTTCCGCACTCCCCGACGGCGAGCCCGTCCCCGACGACGGGGCGCTGCCCGCGCACGCCCTGGCCGGAGCCGCCGAGCGCCCCCTCGGGTTCTACCTCCACGTGCCGTACTGCGCCACGCGCTGCGGCTACTGCGACTTCAACACCTACACCGCGACGGAGCTGCGCGGCACGGGCGGAGTGCTGGCGTCCCGCGACAACTACGCCGAGACGCTGATCGACGAGATCCGCCTGTCCCGCAAGGTGCTGGGCGACGACCCGCGCGAGGTCCGCACGGTATTCGTCGGGGGCGGCACCCCGACGCTGCTCGCCGCGGAGGATCTCGTACGGATGCTGGGGTCGATCCGCGACGAGTTCGGGCTCGCGGACGACGCGGAGGTGACGACGGAGGCGAACCCGGAGTCGGTCGACGAGCGCTATCTGGCCACGCTCCGGGAGGGCGGCTTCAACCGGATCTCCTTCGGCATGCAGAGCGCGCGCCCGCACATCCTGAAGATCCTGGACCGCACGCACACCCCGGGCCGGCCCGAGGCCTGCGTGGCCGAGGCGCGAGCGGCGGGCTTCGAGCATGTGAACCTGGACCTGATCTACGGCACGCCGGGGGAGTCGGACGACGACTGGCGGGCATCGCTGGACGCGGCGCTGGGCGCGGGTCCCGACCACATATCGGCGTACGCGCTGATCGTCGAGGAGGGCACCCAGCTCGCGCGCCGCATCCGCCGGGGCGAGATCCCGATGACGGACGACGACGTCCACGCGGACCGCTATCTGATCGCGGACGAGGCGCTGGGGGCCGCGGGCTACGACTGGTACGAGGTCTCGAACTGGGCCACGTCCGAGGCGGGTCGCTGCCTCCACAACGAGCTGTACTGGCGCGGCGCCGACTGGTGGGGCGCCGGCCCCGGCGCGCACAGCCATGTGGGCGGCGTGCGCTGGTGGAACGTGAAGCATCCGGGGGCGTACGCGGCAGCACTGGCGGCGGGGCGGTCGCCGGGCGCCGGACGGGAGGTCCTGTCGGAGGAGGACCGCCGGGTGGAGCGCATCCTGCTGGAGCTGCGGCTGCGGGAGGGAGTGCCGCTGTCCCTGCTGCGGGAGGAGGGGCTGGCGGCGTCGCGCCGTGCCCTGGCGGACGGGCTCCTGGAGGAGGAGCCGTACGGGGAGGGACGAGCGGTGCTGACGCTGCGCGGACGGCTGCTGGCGGACGCGGTGGTACGGGACCTGGTGGACTGATCACCCAGCCGGGGGAACCAACGCGGAGCAGCGGTTCGAGCCCTCACCTGGTTCGTACGCTGCCGCCGCTCACGGTTTCGCCGTGACGAAGTCGATCAGCTCCTCCACGCGGCCCAGCAGCTCCGGCTCCAGGTCCTTGTAGGACCGCACCCGCGACAGGATCCGCTGCCACGCCTCGCCCGTGTTCTCCGGCCAGCCCAGGGCCCGGCACACGCCCTTCTTCCAGTCCTGTCCGTGCGGGATGCGCGGCCACTCCGGGATGCCCAGGGCGGCGGGCTTCACCGCCTGCCAGATGTCGATGTAGGGGTGGCCCACCACCAGTGCGTGCTCGCTCGTCACCGACTCGGCGATGCGCCACTCCTTGGTGCCGGGGACCAGATGGTCCACCAGCACGCCGAGGCGGGCGTCGGGGCCGGGCGCGAAGGACGACACGATGGACGGCAGGTCGTCGACGCCCTCCAGGTACTCGACCACCACGCCCTCGATGCGCAGGTCGTCGCCCCACACCTTCTCGACCAGTTCCGCGTCGTGGCGGCCCTCCACGTAGATACGGCCGGCGCGGGCCACTCGCGCGCGGGCCCCGGGGACGGCCACCGAGCCCGAGGCCGTATGCGTGGGACGCGCCGGAATCTTCGACGGGCGCACCAGCGTCACCACCCGGCCCTCCAGCAGGAAGCCCCCGGGTTCCAGCGGGAACACCCGGTGCTTGCCGAAGCGGTCCTCCAGGGTCACCGTGCCCGCCTCGCAGCGGATCACCGCACCGCAGAAGCCGGTACGCGGCTCCTCGACCACCAGACCGGGATCCGCCGGGACCTCTGGGACGGGCTTGGGCTTCTTCCACGGCGGAGTCAGGTCCGGCGAGTACTGGCGCATTCGGATGACGATAGGAGAAGCCGTACGCCAGGTTCTACGACACGCCGAAACGTGCCGCCAACTCGTCGCGCTGCGCCCGTACGAACCCCGCGTCCACCACCGCGCCGTGTCCGGGCACGTACACCGCGTCCTCCCCGCCCAGCTCCAGCAGCCGGTCCAGAGCCGCAGGCCAGTGGGAGGGCGCCGCGTCCGGGCCCGCCTGGGGTTCGCCCGACTCCTCCACGAGGTCGCCGCAGAAGACGACGTCCCGCTCCCCGGGGACGAGGACGACGAGGTCGTGGGCCGTGTGGGCGGGTCCCACGTTCGCCAGCAGCACCCGCAGCCCGCCGAGGTCCAGGGTCCACTCGCCCGAGACCTGATGGCGCGGAGGCACCAGGAGGTCCGCCGCCTCGGCCGCCACGTCCGCGTCCAGGCCGTTGCGCACCGCGTCCGCGACCAGTTCGCTGCGCTCGTGGACGAGCACCGTGTCGATGCCCGCCGCGCCGAACACCTCGGCGTCCGCGAAGGCCGCCGCACCGAAGACATGGTCGAAGTGGGGGTGGGTGAGCGCGAGATGGGTCACACGCCGGTCCCCGCCGAGGGTCGAGAGCAGCCGCAGCGCCTCGGTACGCAACCGCGCGCCCTCGCCCGGGCCGGAGCCCGCGTCGACCATCAGCGCCCCGTGCTCGCCGACCACCAGTCCCGCCGTGCAGTCCCAGCCCGGAAGCCGCGTGCGCCCCGCTCCCGGACCGAGCGCCTCCCACCCGGACCCTTCCCACAGCACCGTCATGCGCCGACGCTATCGGCAGGCGCCCGATCCGGGAGGACAGCCCAGGACAGGTCGGTACACGTCGGTACGACGGCGCCGCCCGGCCTTGCCGGGTGCGTACCCGACCGCCGTACACTTGCTCCGGGATGCTGGCACTCGTACACGCAGAGTGCCAGGGGAGCGTCAAGGGGACGAATCGCTGGAGGTGTGCGCGATGCTCAGTGAACGCAGGCTCGAAGTGCTGCGCGCCATCGTCCAGGACTACGTCGGTACCGAGGAGCCGGTGGGTTCCAAGGCGCTCACCGAGCGGCACCAGCTCGGTGTCTCCCCGGCCACCGTCCGCAACGACATGGCCGCGCTGGAGGAGGAGGGGTACATCGCCCAGCCGTACACCAGCGCCGGACGCATCCCCACGGACAAGGGCTACCGCCTCTTCGTGGACAAGCTCGCGGCCGTCAAGCCGATGAGCCCGCCCGAGCGGCGCGCGATCCAGAACTTCCTGGAGGGCGCGGTCGACCTCGACGACGTGGTGACGCGCACCGTGCGGCTGCTCGCACAGCTCACCCGGCAGGTCGCCGTCGTGCAGTACCCGTCCCTGACGCGCTCGACGGTGCGCCATGTGGAGCTGCTGTCGATGGCACCCGCGCGGCTGATGCTCGTGCTGATCACGGACACCGGCCGGGTCGAGCAGCGCATGATCGACTGCCCGGCGCCGTTCGGAGAGACGTCTCTCGCCGATCTGCGCGCGCGTCTCAACAGCAGGGTCGTGGGCCGCCGCTTCGCGGACGTTCCGCAGCTGGTCCAGGACCTGCCGGAGGCCTTCGACGAACCGGAGGACCGCGGCACGGTCTCGACGGTGCTCTCCACCCTTCTGGAGACGCTCGTGGAGGAGACCGAGGAGCGGCTGATCATCGGCGGCACCGCCAATCTCACCCGCTTCGCGCATGACTTCCCTCTCACCATCCGTCCCGTCCTCGAGGCACTCGAGGAACAGGTCGTGCTGCTCAAGTTGCTGGGAGAGGCGAAGGATTCGGCCATGCGCGTGCGTATCGGCCACGAGAACGCCCACGAGGGACTCAACTCCACGTCCATCGTCTCGGTGGGCTACGGTTCGGGCGGCGAAGCAGTAGCGAAACTCGGCGTGGTCGGACCGACCCGCATGGATTACCCGGGAACGATGGGAGCGGTACGAGCGGTGGCACGGTACGTCGGACAGATCCTGGCGGAGTCGTAAGTGGCCACGGACTACTACGCCGTACTCGGCGTGCGCCGCGACGCGTCGCAGGATGAGATCAAGAAGGCATTCCGTCGGCTCGCCCGCGAGCTGCACCCGGACGTCAATCCCGATCCCAAGACGCAGGAGCGGTTCAAGGAGATCAACGCCGCCTACGAGGTCCTCTCGGACCCGCAGAAGAAGCAGGTCTACGACCTCGGCGGCGACCCCCTGTCCCAGTCGGGCGCGGCCGGTGCGGGCGGCTTCGGTGCGGGCGGCTTCGGAAACTTCTCCGACATCATGGACGCGTTCTTCGGCACGGCGTCGCAGCGCGGACCGCGCTCGCGCACCCGCCGGGGGCAGGACGCCATGATCCGGCTCGACATCGAGCTCGACGAGGCCGCCTTCGGCACGACGAAGGACATCCAGGTCGACACGGCCGTCGTCTGCAACACCTGCAACGGTGAGGGCGCGGCGCCCGGCACATCCGCGCAGACCTGTGACATGTGCCGCGGCCGCGGTGAGGTCTCCCAGGTCACGCGGTCCTTCCTGGGCCAGGTCATGACCTCCCGGCCGTGCCCCCAGTGCCAGGGCTTCGGCACCATCGTCCCGAACCCGTGCCCGGAGTGCGCGGGCGACGGACGGGTGCGCTCGCGCCGGACGCTCACGGTCAAGATCCCCGCGGGTGTCGACAACGGCACGCGGATCCAGCTCGCGGGCGAGGGCGAGGTCGGCCCCGGTGGCGGTCCCGCCGGCGACCTGTACGTCGAGATCCACGAACTGCCGCATTCGGTCTTCCAGCGTCGCGGTGACGACCTGCACTGCACGGTCACCATCCCGATGACGGCGGCCGCCCTCGGCACCAAGGTCCCGCTGGAGACGCTGGACGGCCTGGAAGAGGTCGACATCCGTCCCGGCACCCAGTCCGGGCAGTCGATCCCGCTGCACAGCCGCGGTGTCACGCATCTGCGCGGCGGCGGCCGGGGCGACCTGGTCGTGCACGTCGAGGTGCAGACCCCGTCGAAGCTGGACCCCGAACAGGAGCGGCTCCTCAGGGAGTTGGCGCAGCTGCGCGGCGAGGAGCGCCCTCAGGGCCATTTCCAGCCGGGACAGCAGGGACTGTTCTCGCGGCTGAAGGACGCGTTCAACGGGCGCTGACCCGTGGAGTGGCCACCCGGCGTCGGTGACACACCCGGCGCCGGGGTGGCCGTACCGGAGGCTGCCGCCCCCAGGCTGTCGCGCCGAAGCTCGCGCTTCGGTCTGAACGGCCTCGTCCTCGATCCCCCACTCTCGACCCCGCTCGAGCGGGGGGACTCCATGACGGGCCGGTTGCGCCTGGACTGGGCTGAATCGTGCCGCTCGCGGACCGGATCGAGCCGCCCGCGGACGCCCGGCCACCACCTCTGACCCGCTGCCTCTTCCCCTGGCATATGCCAGAGGACGGCCGGATTCGGACTTGTTCCAAGGACGTGGCAACATGCCGTCATGTCCTCCGCGCTGACCGATCTTCTCCGCCATCCGATCGTGCAGGCCCCCATGGCGGGCGGCGTCTCCGTCCCCGCTCTCGCCGCGGCCGTGTCCGACGCCGGCGGCCTGGGGTTCCTCGCCGCCGGCTACAAGACCGCCGACGGGATGTACCAGGAGATCAAGCAGCTCAGGGGGCTGACGGGCAGCGCCTTCGGGGTGAACCTGTTCATGCCGCAGCCCGACCACTGCGACCGCGCCGCCGTCGAGGTCTACGCCGAGCAGCTAGCCGGCGAGGCCGCCTGGTACGAGACCGAACTGGGCGATCCCGACAGCAGCCGCGACGACGGCTACGACGCCAAGCTGGCCGTCCTCCTCGACAACCCGGTTCCCGCGGTCTCCTTCCACTTCGGGGTGCCCGAGCCTGCGGCCCTGGACTCCCTTCGGCGTGTGGGCACGTTCACGCTGGTCACCGCGACGACCGCGGACGAGGCCCTCGCGGTGCAGGAGGCGGGCGCCGACGCGGTGATCGTGCAGGGTGTCGAGGCCGGCGGCCACCAGGGCACCCACCGGGACATCCAGGAGAACGACGGGTCCGGCATCGGACTGCTCTCGCTCGTCGGGCAGGTGCGCGAGGCCGTACGGATCCCGATCGTGGCGGCCGGCGGCATCATGCGCGGCAGCCAGATCGCCGCGGTGCTCGCGGCGGGCGCGAGCGCGGCGCAGCTCGGCACCGCGTTCCTGGCCACGCCCGAATCCGGCGCGCACCCCCTGCACAAGCAGGCGCTGACCGACCCCCTCTTCGTCCGCACGGAGCTGACGCGGGCGTTCTCCGGACGCCCGGCACGCGGTCTGCTCAACCGGTTCATGCGCGAGCACGGGCCTTACGCGCCCGCCGCGTACCCCGAGATCAACCACCTCACCTCGACGCTGCGCAAGGCGGCCGCCAAGGCGGGTGACGCGCAGGGCATGGGGCTGTGGGCCGGGCAGGGGCACCGTCTGGCCCGCGAACTGCCCGCCGCGCAGCTGGTGGAGGTGCTCGCGGCGGAACTAGCGGCCGCGACAGCGTTGTCGAGGGGAGGTGCCGGGCGATGACGGCTCCCGTCTTCGTCGTGGACCAACTCGACGGAATCGGGCCGGAGTTCGTACTCGACGGGCCGGAGGGGCGGCATGCCGTCTCGGTGAAGCGGCTGCGGCCCGGTGAGGACGTGGTCCTCACCGACGGGCGCGGACGGTGGACCGAAGGGGTGGTGAAGGCGGCCGAGGGCAAGGACCGGCTGGTGGTCATGGACCTGGAGTCCCTGCACGAGGAGCCCCCGGCGCCCGTTCGTATCACCGTCGTTCAGGCCCTGCCCAAGGGCGACCGGGGCGAGTTGGCCGTGGAGACCATGACCGAGGTCGGGGTGGACGCGATCGTCCCGTGGGCGGCGTCCCGGTGCATCACGCAGTGGAAGGGCGACCGCGGGCTCAAGGCGCTCGGCAAATGGCGGGCGACCGCCCGGGAGGCGGGCAAGCAGTCCCGCCGCGTGCGCTTCCCCGAGGTCGCGGACGCGGCGACCACCAAGCAGGTCGCGGCACTCCTCGCCGAAGCCGATTTCGCCGCGGTCCTGCACGAGAGCGGCGACGAGCCCCTGGCGACCGTGGAGCTCCCCACCCGTGGTGAGATCGTGCTGGTCGTCGGACCCGAGGGAGGCGTCGCCCCGGAGGAGCTGGCGCAGTTCGGGGAGTCGGGGGCGCGGGCGTTCCGGCTGGGGCATACCGTCCTGCGGACATCGACCGCGGGGACCGTGGCGGCGGCGCTGCTGCTCGGCCGAACGGGCCGCTGGTCCTGACATCCGGGGAACACCGTGGAACTCGCCCAAGTACGGCTGCTGGTCACCGACTTCTCCCGCTGCTACCGGTTCTACGCCGAGGTCCTCGGCCTCGAACCCCAGTCGGGGGCGGTGAACGGGCCCTACGAGAAGTTCAGCCCCGCCACCGGCTCGGTGGGCATCGCGCTGCAGGACCGGGCGATGATGGCCGGGATCCTCGGCGAACTGGGTGAGGAGCCGGTGGGCCACCGCTCACTGGTGGTGCTGCGCGTGGACGGCCTGGACGCGTACTGCGAGCAGGCGACGTCCCGCGGCGCCGAACTGGTGCACGGTCCGGCCCCGATGACCGACCGCATGCGTGTCGCCCATCTCGGGGATCCCGAGGGGAACCTGATCGAGCTTCAGGAGTGGCTGCTGCTCCGCCCCTGACGGCGCGTCGGCAGAGGGCACGCAGCGATTCCGCCCCATCGGAACCGCTGCTCGCACCGGGGAACACGGGCCCCCGGGTGGCCGTATGCGCCCTACCGTCGACCGCGCGAGGGTGGCAATCTGCCGTCCATGGTGGCATTGAGACGTATTGGGCGGCGGCCGGCGAGGCGGCGGGCCGTGGTGGTCACCGGCGTCGTGGCGGCCGTCATGGGCGGAGTCGTGGCCTGCCAGCCCGGCGATCTCGGTTCCGTCTCGGTGGCGTACACGACCGACCGGACCGCCACCCAGGAGTTGGAGCGGCAGCATGTGAAGGTGCGCTGGCTCAGCTGTACGGGCACCTACGGCAACGGCGGCAGGAGCGCCGTGTCCGGGAGGACGCCCGCGCCCTCCGAGACCACCGTCGTCACCGTCGACTGTCAGGGGCGCACGGACGACGACAGGGACATCACCGTCAAGGGCCGCGTCACCCGTGCCGTCGACGGCGCGTGCGTGCGCGGGGACTTGAGGGCCACGGTGGGCGGCAGGCAGGTGTTCCACGTCCGGGGCCTCGGCGACTGCCACGCGGCCACACCGACGCCGCCCGTCTCCTTCCAGCCGACCGCGCCCGGGCAGCCCGGCCCCACTGTCACCGTGACGAGGACGATCTGGTGCCAGGGCGATCCCACCTGCTGGCCGGTGCGGGGCAAGTGACGGATGCACGGGACCGGATCATGTGAGGTAAACCCCTGTTCGAGAGCGGGATCGCTGCTTAGGGTGACCTGGTGACTCAGTCCGCATCGCGCGCGTATCTACGGTTCCCGCATCTGCACGGCGAGTTGGTCGCCTTCACCGCCGAGGACGACGTCTGGGTCGCTCCCCTCGACGGCGGCCGCGCCTGGCGGGTCAGCGCCGACAACGTCCCGGTCAACCATCCCCGGATATCCCCGGACGGTACGACCGTCGCGTGGACCTCGACCCGCGACGGCGCGCCCGAGGTCCATATCGCCCCGATCGACGGCGGCCCCGCCAAGCGCCTGACGCACTGGGGCAGTTCGAAGACCCAGGTGCGCGGCTGGACCCGTGAGGGCGAGGTGCTCGCCCTGAGCACGGTCGGCCAGGCCTCGCTGCGCCGCACCTGGGCGCGCACCGTACCGCTCGACGGCGGACCGGCCACCACACTGCCGTACGGCCCCGTCGGCGAGGTCGCCCACGGTCCGGCCACGGTACTGCTGTCGGCGCCCATGGGCCGTGAGGCCGCCCACTGGAAGCGGTACCGGGGCGGCACCGCGGGCAAGCTGTGGATCGACCGGGAGGGCGAGGGCGAGTTCGTACGGCTGCACGAGGACCTCGACGGGAACATCGAGTACCCGGCGTGGGTGGGCGAGCGCATAGCCTTCCTCTGCGACCACGAGGGCACCGGGGCGGTGTACTCGTCGCTCGCCGACGGGTCGGACCTGCGGCGGCACACCCCGCTCGACGGTTTCTTCGCCCGGCACGCCGCCACCGACGGCACCCGTGTCGTGTACGTGGCCGCCGGTGAACTCTGGCTCCTCGACGACCTGGAGGGGGCCGAGCCCCGGCGGCTGGACATCCGGCTCGGCGGCCAGCGCGTCGACGTCCAGCCCTACCCCGTGAGCGCCGCCCGCTGGTTCGGAGCCGCCTCGCCCGACCACACCGGGCGCGGCAGCGCGGTCTCCGTACGCGGTGCCGTCCACTGGGTCACCCACCGCTCGGGCCCCGCCCGCGCGCTCGCCGCCGAACCCGGCGTACGGGCCCGGCTGCCGCGCGCCTTCCGCGCCGACGGCGAGGAGTGGGTGGTGTGGGTGACGGACGCGGAGGGCGAGGACGCGCTGGAGTTCGCGCCCGCCACCGGCCTGCTGCCCGGTGCCGTCCCGCGCCGGCTCGCGGCCGGGCGGCTGGGACGGGTGCTGGGGCTCGCGGTGGCGCCCGACGGCAGCCGGGTCGCGGTCGCGGCACACGACGGACGGGTGCTGCTCGTCGAGCGGGACAGCGGTGAGGTGCGCGAGGTCGACCGCAGTGAGGACGGGGAGGTCACCGGGCTCGTCTTCTCGCCGGACTCGGCGTGGCTCGCCTGGTCGCACCCCGGTCCGCGCCCGCTGCGCCACCTCAAGCTCGCCAACACCGCCGACCTTTCGGTGACGGAGGCGACCCCGCTGCGCTTCCGGGACTATTCACCGGCGTTCACCCTGGACGGCAAGCACCTGGCGTTCCTCTCGGCACGCTCCTTCGACCCGGTCTACGACGAACACGTCTTCGACCTGGCGTTCGTGGGCGGCTCGCGGCCGCACCTGATCACCCTCGCCGCGACCACCCCGTCCCCCTTCGGGCCGCAGCGCCACGGCCGTCCCCTCGCGGCGCCCGAGAAGGACGAGACGCCTGACAGCGAGGGCGCACCCACGACCCGGATCGACCTGGACGGGCTGGCCGACCGGATCGTGCCCTTCCCGGTCGAGGCCGCGCGCTACTCCGGGCTGCGGGCCGCCAAGGACGGGGTGCTGTGGCTGCGGCACCCGGTGCGCGGGGTGCTCGGTGCCTCGCGCGCCACGCCCGACGATCCGGACCCCAAGACGGAACTGGAGCGCTACGACCTCGTCCAGCAGCGCATCGAGCACCTCGCCGCGGACGCCGACCAGTTCGCGGTCAGCGGTGACGGCAAGCGGGTGCTGCTGTGGACCGACGGCAAGCTCAAGGTCGTGCCGAGCGACCGGCGGGCCCCCAACGACGACGACAGCGACGCGAACGTCACCGTCGACCTGTCGCGGGTACGGCAGACGGTCGACCCCGCGGCCGAGTGGCGGCAGATGTACGACGAGACCGGCCGCCTGATGCGGGACAACTTCTGGCGGGCCGACCTGAACGGGGTCGACTGGCAGGGCGTACTGGACCGGTACCGGCCGGTGATCGCCCGGGTCGCCACGCACGACGACCTCGTGGACCTCCTCTGGGAGGTCCAGGGAGAGCTCGGCACCTCGCACGCGTACGTCACCCCGAACGGCCACGGGCCCGGCGGGGACCGGCGGCAGGGGCTCCTCGGGGCCGACATCTCCCGCCACGAGGACGGCGGCTGGCGGATCGACCGCGTGCTGCCCTCGGAGACCTCCGACCCGGCCGCCCACGCGCCACTGGCGGCGCCCGGCGTCGCCGTACGGGCCGGGGACGCGATCATCGCGGTCGGCGGTCAGCCGGTGGACCCGGTGACCGGGCCCGGGCCGCTGCTGGTCGGCACGGCGGGCACACCGGTGGAGCTGACGGTCTCACCGGCGGGCGGCGGCGATCCGCGGCACGTCGTCGTCGTGCCGATCGCGGACGAGGAACCGCTCAGGTACCACGCGTGGGTGGCGGACCGGCGGGCGTACGTGCACGAGCAGTCCGGTGGGCGGCTCGGCTATCTGCATGTGCCGGACATGCAGGCGCCCGGCTGGGCCCAGATCCACCGCGACCTGCGGATCGAGGTCGCCCGGGAGGGGCTGGTGGTGGACGTCCGCGAGAACCGGGGCGGGCACACCTCGCAGTTGGTCGTGGAGAAGCTCGCGCGGCGGATCGTCGGATGGGACCTCCCGCGTGGGCTGCGGGCGTACAGCTACCCCGAGGACGCCCCGCGCGGGCCCGTCGTCGCCGTCGCCAACGAGTTCTCCGGCTCGGACGGGGACATCGTGAACGCGGCGATCAAGGCGCTCGGGATCGGAACGGTCGTCGGGACCCGCACCTGGGGCGGCGTCATCGGCATCGACAGCAAGTACCGGCTCGTGGACGGCACGCTGGTGACCCAGCCGAAGTACGCGTTCTGGCTGGAGGGTTACGGGTGGGGCGTGGAGAACCACGGGGTCGATCCGGACGTCGAGGTGGTCCAGGCTCCGCAGGACTACGCGGCCGGACGGGACGCCCAGCTGGACGAGGCGGTGCGGAGGGCGCTGGCCGCACTGGAGGAACACCCGTCGAAGACCCCGCCGGAGCTGCCGCCGCTGTGATCCGTCGCCGGCCGCGGCACCGGCGTAGGGACGCGCCCGGTCCGCCGCACGGCGTCGGCCTTCCGTGCCCGCCCCTCTCCGGGCGGGCACGGAAGGCCGATACGATGCCGTCGTCATGATCAGTCTGCGCGAGGAGGCACCCATGGCGGGAGAGCCGCAGGACGACTGCCTGTTCTGCAAGATCATCGCGGGGCACATCCCGGCGACGATCGTCCGGGAGACCGACACCACCGTCGCCTTCCAGGACATCAACCCCCAGGCGCCGACCCACATACTGATCATTCCCCGGGTCCACTACCCGGACATCGCCTCCCTCGCCGCCGCCGAACCGGCCATCGCCGCCGACCTGCTGCACGAGGCCGGCGAGGTCGCCGCGCAGGAGAAGCTCGAGAGCTACCGCGTCGTCTTCAACACCGGCAGCGGCGCAGGACAGACCGTCTGGCACGCGCACGGCCACGTTCTCGGCGGCCGTGGCATGCAGTGGCCCCCCGGGTAAGGCGCCGTGTCCGCACGTGAACTGGTGGTCCTGGGCACCGCCAGCCAGGTCCCGACCCGGCAGCGCAACCACAACGGCTACCTGCTGCGGTGGGACGGGGAGGGCATCCTCTTCGATCCCGGTGAGGGCACCCAGCGGCAGATGCTCCGGGCCGGGGTCGCCGCTCACGACCTGCGCCGGATCTGCATCACCCACTTCCACGGAGACCATTCGCTGGGGCTGGCCGGGGTCATCCAGCGGATCAACCTGGACAGGGTGCCGCACAGGATCACCGCGCACTATCCGCGGTCCGGGCAGCTCTTCTTCGAGCGGCTGCGGTACGCGACGGCCTACCGGGAGACCGCGCAGCTGGCCGAGGAACCGGTCGCCGAGGACGGGGTGCTCGCGACGACCCCCGCGTACACGCTCGAAACCCGCCGGCTGTCCCACCCCGTGGAGTCGTTCGGGTACCGGCTCGTCGAGCCCGACGGGCGGCGGATACTGCCCGAGCGGCTCGCGGAGTACGGGATCAAGGGCCCTGACGTGGGCCGAATCCAGCGCGAGGGCTCCCTGGGCGGGGTCCCGCTGGAAGCCGTGAGTGAGCCACGGCGCGGTCAGCGGTTCGCGTTCGTCATGGACACCAGGCTGTGCGACGGGGTGCACGCCCTCGCCGAGGGCTGCGACATGCTCGTCATCGAGTCCACCTTTCTCGACGAGGACGAGGAACTCGCGGCCGAGCACGGTCATCTGACGACCGGTCAGGCGGCTCGGGTGGCCCAGGAGGCCGGCGTGCGGCATCTGGTCCTCACCCACTTCAGCCAGCGCTATTCGGAGCCCGAGGAGTTCGAGCGGCAGGCCCGGGCCGCCGGCTTCGAAGGGGAGCTGACCGTGGCGCACGACCTGCTCAGGGTGCCTGTCCCGAAACGCGCCTGACCGGGCCTTACGATGCTTTGATGCCCCTCCCCAAAGCTGAACTGCACCTCCACATCGAAGGCACCCTCGAACCCGGACTGGCCTTCGCGCTGGCCGCGCGCAACGGCGTGGCACTGCCCTACGCCGACGCGGACGCGCTGCGCGAGGCCTATGCCTTCGAGGACCTCCAGTCCTTTCTGAACCTGTACTACGAGCTCATGGCCGTGCTGCGGACCGAGCAGGACTTCGAGGACCTCGCGAACGCCTATCTGGAGCGGGCCGCCGCGCAGGGTGTGCGGCATGCCGAGATCTTCTTCGACCCGCAGGCCCACATCGTCCGGGGCGTCGACATGGGCACGGTCGTCGAGGGGCTGTGGCGGGCGCTCGGCCGCAGCGAGGAGAACCACGGCGTCTCCACTCAGCTGATCATGTGTTTCCTGCGGGACGAGTCGGCCGATTCGGCCCTCGAGACCCTCGAGGCCGCCAAGCCGTACCTCGACCGGATCGCCGGCGTCGGCCTCGACTCCGCCGAGGTCGGCCACCCCCCGGTCACGTTCCGCGAGGTCTACGAGGCCGCAGCCGCCCTCGGGCTGCGCCGGGTCGCGCACGCCGGTGAGGAGGGGCCGCCGGAGTACATCACCGAGGCCCTCGACGTCCTCGGGGTGGAGCGCATCGACCACGGACTGCGCTGCATGGAGGACCCCGCGCTCGTGGAGCGGCTGGTGCGCGAGCGCGTGCCGCTGACGCTGTGCCCGCTGTCCAACGTCCGGCTGCGGGCCGTGGACACCCTGGCGGACCACCCGCTGCCCGCGATGCTCGACGCCGGGCTGCTGTGCACCGTCAACTCCGACGATCCCGCGTACTTCGGCGGCTACATCGGGGACAACTTCCACGCCGTACGCGACACCCTCGGCCTGACCGAGGAGCGGATGCGCGAGCTGGCCCGCAACTCCTTCGCCGCCTCCTTCCTGGAGCACGACGAGGAGCGGCGGGCGCGCTATCTGGCCGAGGTGGACGCGTACGAGTTCGGCGGGCGCTAGACGGTTCCGGGCCCCGGTGCGGCGGTCGCCTGCCGGGGTCCCGCCGTGTCGTACTCCTCTCGCGCCGTCACCGCCGTCGCGTCGAGCGGGAACTCCACGACCGTCTGCTCCGGTGCGCCGGCCGCTGGTACCGCACCCGAGGGGGTGCCCGTGGTGACGGCCACCACGACCGCCGAGGTGCGCCGGCGTGCCGCACCGGGCAGCAGGGGACGGCCGCCGGTGTGCAGGGCGACCGCGGTCAGCGGGAGTGTGATGACCAGCAGGCCGACGGCGAGGATCGTGCCCATCGCCGGGAAGCCCGCCTGCGCGGACAGCAGGCTGCCGGCCAGAGGGCCCGCCGCGGTGCCCAGCGAGGACGCCGAGCCGACCAGGACCGCCCAGCGGCCGCGGCTGTCGAGGGAGGCGGCCAGACCGATCAGATACGACAGCACGATCGGGTAGAGCGTGTTCCAGGCGATCTCGCCGGCCGCGAAGGTGCCGAGGCCGTTGGCGGAGGCGCTGAGCGCGATGCAGCCGGCGATGAGCGCGGTACCCGCGCCGATGGGCACCGCGCGGCCGAGGCGCGGGCCGAGCACGCTCGCACCGATCACGCCGAGCAGCCCGGCGCCGAGCGCGACCGCGAAGACCGCGCCGACGGTGACCTCCGAGAGGTGCGCCTGGGTGAGCCCGATGCGCCCGCTGACGCCCCACAGGGAGTTCTGGGCGAGGGACCAGCACAGGATCCCGGCCGCGAGGACGAGCCCGGAGCGGGCACGGGGCAGGCGGCCCGTCGCGCCCGTCCCGCGGGGAGGCGTCGCCGACCGGGCCGGACCGGCGAGGCGGCCGGTCGCGGGCCACACCAGCAGCGCGGTGAGCGCGAGCGCGGCCAGCGGGAGACCGTGGCCCGGCCCGAGGTGGGGGACCGTCAGATAGACCACTCCGGCGAGCGCGGAGACGCCGAGCAGGCCCAGGGTGGAGGCACGGTGCGGGTCGCGGTGGGCGGCGATTCCGGTCGCGGCGACCGTGGTGGCCGTACCCGAGCCGAATCCGCCCGCGACCGCTCCCGCGACGACCACCGGGATGCTGTGGCTGAGTGCGGCCGTGCCGTACCCGGCGGCGGCGAGCAGCAGCCCCGCACGCGCGAGCCGGCGGGTACCGATGCGGTGGACGTGGGCGGCGAGCAGAAAGCCGGCGCAGGCCGAACTCAACAGCAGGGCGCTGCCGATGGAACCGGCCTGGGTCGGGGACAGCGGCAGGCCGGAATCGAGCCTGCCGACCGTGGTCGGCAGCAGATAGGCGGCGAGGTACCCGGCCGTGAAAAGGGCGACGAGGGGCCAGGGCGGGGCAGGGCGGGAGGACACGGGCGTTCCAGGGCGTGCGGGATGGGCGGCTGGAAAAAGCGGGGGTGGGCGCCGTCCGTCGACCGACAGGAACGTGCGGGAAATTTGTATCAAGCACGCGGTTCGAGAAGAAGCTCAGAGTGTGTGATCTGGATCACTTTTCAGTTTGAGGCTGGTGGCGGCGGGTAGACGCTCGATTTTTCGAATGATCGTCGCCGGATGTTCCCGTGTCAGCGCCAGTGCGGCGCCCCGGCGCGGGGAGCCGCGACCCCCTCGATCCGGTCCCGCACCTCGCGCATCACGGCGACGATGCGCTCCTCATGACCGGGCGTCAGCCGGGCCACCGGCACCGAGCAGCTGATGGCGTCCTGGGCCGGGGTGTCGTAGCGGAGCGCGAAGCCGAAGCCGACGATGCCGAGGACGCTCTCCTCGCGGTCGACCGAGTGACCGCGTTCGCGGATCGCGGCGAGGTCCGACAGCAGCTCCGCGCGCGTCGTGTGCGTCTGCGGGGTGAGCGCCTCGTACGGGCCGGCGGGCACCGCTTCGTCCGGCCGTTCCGCCAGCAGCGCCTTGCCGAGCGCGCCCGCGTGCGCGGGCAGCCGCCGGCCCACCCGGCTGATCGTGCGCAGGTATTCGTGCGACTCGCGTGTCGCCAGATAGGCCACGTCCGTGCCGTCGAGCCGTCCCATGTGGATCGTCTCGCCGAGCGACTCCGACGCCTCGTCGAGATACGGGCGCACCGACCGGACCCGCGGGTCGGAGTCCAGATAGCTCGTGCCCGTCAGCAGGGCGTGGATGCCGATGCCGTAGAGGGAGCCCGTGACGTCCGTGCGCACCCACCCCCGTGCGATGAGGGTCTGCAGCAGGGCGTACATCGAACTGCGCGGCACCGACAGCTGGTCGGCCAGCTCCTGCAGGCGCGCCGGACGGTCGCCGCGTGCGGCGAGCACCTCGAGCAGTTCCACCGTGCGCGCGGCCGACTTCACCTCGCGGACGCCCCCTGTCTCTGACATGCGCCGATGGTAATCCGGGCCGGCGGCGCCACCCGGTCCCCGGGCAGTCGTCGACGGGCCTGCATCCGCCTCTCTTGGTGCACACTGGCTGGATCCGCACCATGTCAGGGAGCCACCGTGACCTCGACCACCGGAGAGGGACCGCACCGCCATCCCCACATCGGGGAGGACCCGCACCACCATCCCGACTTCGATCCCCTGACCGCTCTGCGCGCGCCCGGGGACCCGCCCTGGGACGTCTACCTCACGGGAACGGTGTTCCTCGACATCATCTTCACCGGTCTGGACTCCGCCCCGGTGCGCGGAACCGAGTCCTGGGCGCGCGGGATGGGTTCGAGCCCCGGCGGCGTCGCCAACATGGCCGCCGCGCTGGCCCGTCTCGGCCTGCGGACCTGCCTGGCGGCCGCCTTCGGCGACGACCACTACGGCGAGTACTGCTGGGACGAGCTGGAGCAGGGCGAGGGCATCGATCTCTCCACCTCGCGCCGGGTCTCCGGCTGGCACTCGCCGGTCACCGTCTCCATGGCGTACGAGGGCGAGCGCACCATGGTCTCCCATGGCCACGAACCACCGCCGGAGGAGCCCGCCCCCGCCTGCCCGCCCCGCGCCCGCGCCGCCGTCGCCTCGCTGACGCCGGGCCGACCCGCCCCCTGGATCGCCGAGGCCGCCAAGAAGGGCACCCGTGTCTTCGCCGACGTCGGCTGGGACGGCACCGGCGCCTGGGACCTGGCCGGACTCGCCGATCTCGAGCACTGCGAGGCGTTCCTGCCGAACGCGGAGGAGGCCATGCGGTACACGGGCACGGACTGCCCGCGCGCCGCCGCCCGTGCGCTGACCGACCATGTGCCGCTGGCCGTCGTCACCCTCGGCGCCGAGGGCGCGTACGCCGTGGACGGGCGCACCGGGGAATCCGCCGGCGTGCCCGCCATCGCCGTGGAGGCACTCGACCCCACGGGCGCGGGCGACGTCTTCGTGGCCGGGTTCGTCACCGGCACCCTGGCCGAGTGGCCGCTGGCCGACCGCCTCGCCTTCGCGGGTCTGACCGCCGCTCTGTCCGTGCAGGAGTTCGGCGGCTCGCTCTCGGCGCCCGGCTGGTCCGAGATCGCGGCGTGGTGGCGCCGGGTGCAGTCGTACGAGGACCAGGACCCCGCGGCGCTCAGCCGCTACGCGTTCCTGGAAGGGCTCGTCCCGGAGGCGAGCGTCGAGCCGTGGCCGCGCCGCAGGGCCGTGCCGACCATCGGGTTCCGCCGCCCGGCGTGAGCGGTCGCGGAGTCCGGGGCGAGGCCCGTCAGAAGCCCAGCCGCCGCAGCTGCTTGGGGTCCCGCTGCCAGTCCTTGGCCACCTTCACATGGAGGTCGAGGAAGACCGGGGTCCCGAGGAGTGCCTCGATGTGCTTGCGGGACTTCATGCCGACTTCCTTCAGGCGCTTGCCCTTCGGCCCGATGATGATCCCCTTCTGGCTGGGCCGCTCGATGTAGAGGTTCGCGTGGATGTCGAGGAGCGGCCGGTCCGCCGGGCGGTCCTCGCGCGGCAGCATCTCCTCCACCACCACGGCGATCGAGTGCGGCAGTTCGTCACGCACGCCCTCGAGCGCCGCCTCGCGGATCAGCTCGGCCACCATGACCTGCTCCGGCTCGTCCGTCAGATCGCCCTCGGGGTAGAGCGCGGGGCCCTCGGGCAGCAGCGGGATCAGCAGGTCCGCCAGCAGGTCCACCTGCTTGGCCCCGACCGCCGACACGGGCACGATCTCCGCCCACTCTATGCCGAGCTCCTGGCCCAGCCGGTCGATCGCGATCAGCTGCTCGGCCAGGGTCTTGGAGTCCACGAGGTCGGTCTTCGTGACGATCGCGACCTTGGGGGTCTTCTTGATCCCCGCCAGTTCCTTGGCGATGAAGCGGTCACCGGGGCCGATCTTCTGGTCGGCGGGCAGGCAGAAACCGATCACGTCGACCTCGGCCCAGGTCGTGCGGACCACGTCGTTGAGCCGCTCGCCCAGCAGCGTGCGCGGCTTGTGCAGACCGGGGGTGTCGACCAGGATCAGCTGCGCGTCCGGGCGGTGCACGATGCCCCGCACCGTGTGCCGCGTCGTCTGCGGCCGGTTCGAGGTGATCGCCACCTTCTGCCCGACGAGAGCGTTCGTGAGGGTGGACTTGCCGGCATTGGGACGGCCCACGAAACAGGCGAATCCCGCCCGGTGGACGGCCTCGGTCGGCTCGGAGGACTGGGTGCGAACGCTCATGGCGCCCATTCTCCCTGATCCACGGAGCCCCGCCGCACGGCCGAGCGCCCCCGGGCCCGGTGAGGGCACGGGAAACCCGGGGCACCACGGAACGTCACCGGGACAACCCCGTACGGAACCGGAAAACGCGGCCATGCCCTGGGCTCTCCCGCGACCGGAGAGGAGGAGCCCACCCGCCGGGACCTTACGGCGCAGGCCGGGACCGCCTACGATCGCGGCGTCCCGGGCCACGGAGCCCGGGTCTCCCGCTTCGCCCCGCCCCCGCGCAGAAGGTCACGTGCCCGGCATGAAGCTCATCACCGCGATCGTCAAGCCGTTCCGCCTCGACACGGTCAAGACGGCCCTCCAGGAACTCGGTGTGCACGGACTGACCGTGACCGAGGCGAGCGGCTACGGACGCCAGCGGGGCCACACCGAGGTGTACCGGGGGGCCGAGTACCGGGTCGACGTCGTGCCCAAGGTCCGGATCGAGGTCGTGGTGGAGGACGCGGAGGCCGACGCCGTCATCGACGCGATCGTGCGGGCCGCCCGGACCGGGAAGATCGGGGACGGGAAGGTGTGGGCGCTGCCGGTGGAGACGGTCGTACGGGTACGGACCGGCGAGCGCGGCCCCGACGCCCTCTGACCGTCAGCCACCCCGCCACGGCCCCCGCCGCGGCCGCCACCGCCACCACCAGCCACGGGAGCGCGACGAAGGACGTGCCCGCCGACTCGCGGGTGTCCTTCGCGCTCGCCGTCACCGTGACCTCGCCCCAGTCGAACTGGGGGGCGCCCCGCCACGGTTCGGTGAGCCGCACACGCTGACCGGGCAGCAGCTCTGGGGGAACCTTGGCAAGGCGACGGGCAAGGAGCGTACGGCCGAAGAGGCCCGTCGCCCGCAGCTCCACCGCCGGGTCGAGGGTGACGTTGCCGGTGTTGTGCAGGGTGTAGGTGACGGTGGCCGTGCCGTTCCCGAGGCCGGGAACCAGGGGCTGGTGGTGGCTGAGGCGGACGTCCTCGACGGCGATGGCGGCGAGGGTGGGCCCGCCGACCCGGAGGTAGACGCGGGCGCCGACGGCCTGCTGCACACCGAGTGCGAGGGAGCCGTTCCCACGGTCGACCCGCTCGTCCAGCGCCACCAGGGCGCCCGGGTGGTCGCCCGGTTCGGCGTCCTCGGGCACCCGGAGCGTGAAGGGCACGGTGACCGCGCGGTGCGCCGGAACGGTCACCCGGTCCTTCGCGGGCTTCGCCCAGGCGCCCACCCCCCGCTGTCTCTCCGCGACCGTCCGCACGGCGAACCCGCCGTCGCGCACGGTGTTGTAGGCGTCGGCCGCGTACAGCCGGAAGGTGAGCGGCTTCCTGGTCTTGTTGGCGACGACCACCTTGTCGTCGATGGTCGTTCCCGGGTCGGCGGAGAGATAGAAGTACGGGCGTGCGGCGAGCTGCGAGGAGGCGGGGTAGACCGACCAGCCGCCGTTGTCGGCCGCGTGGGCGGGCACCGCCGGGGCGGCGAGGAGAAGGGACAGCAGGAGAGCCAGGAGCGGGGCGTTCGGCTTGCGCATGGGTGCGGACCCCCGGGAAGGAGGCGGACGGGCGGGTGCGGGCCCCGGTGCGAGGGCCGCCCGGCCGTTGGGCGAGATGAACCGGACTCAGGTGAGCGTGAGCGTCAGCACGCCGGAGTACGACCCGGGCGGGGTGAACGCGGGGACGTCCAGCGAGAGCCCGGCGTCGACGGTGAACTCACCGCCGGTGAGCGTGCCGTCGGGTGTGGACGCCAGGGTCGCGCCCGAAGCGCCCACCGCACCCGCCGAGCCGGCCCGGCAGGTGCTCGGGCTGCCCGCCTTCGTGGCGCAGGCGGGGGTCCAGCTCAGCCGTCCGGCGTCGATCCTGGCGCCGGGCCCGGTGAAGTCGGTGACCTTGCCGGTCAGGGACCAGCCCGCGGGTCCGCCGCGGAAGTCCTTGACGGTCACCGTCTGCAGGGCGCCCTGCGAGGCCCCACCCTTGCCGAAGTCGACCGAGGACAGTTGCACGCTGTCCCCGGCCTGCGACATCGACAGGGTGCCGGCCTTCACCGCGGCGGTGAGTTTCTGGCTGTTCGCCGGGACGGGTGTGTCGTCCACGACGGTGTACGCGGCGGGACCGGCCCCCTTGTCCTGGCTCCAGGCACCGCCCTCGTAGGCCACGACACCGGTCGTCGTCGTGTCGTTCACGACGAGCGAGCCGCTGAAGCCGCCCTGCGCGTCCGCGGTCACTGCCGCCGTGTCCGCGGTCTGCGTGGCGCCGGACCGGCCCGCCAGTGTCACGGTCGCGCCCGGGGTGAAGTCGCCGCCCGTGACGGTGACGCTGTCGCCGGGCTTCCCGGAGGACGAACCGAGGGTGATGGCACGATTGTTGACGGGCGCGGAGTCCGTCGCGGTGACCGTCTCGGAGACGGGCGCGGGCGGCTGGGTGACCGTGCAGGGGGTGTCCAGCTCGAGGATGTAGCCGGTGTGGATGTTGTAGTCGCCCGGCGAGAGCGTGATGGCACCGGGCGAGGTGACCGTGAAGGTGCCGGTCATGCTGAACGACGGGAAGACGCCCCTGCCCGGCACCGGATCGTTCTTCTTGGGTCCGGTGACGGTGACGTTGCCGGTCTGCGCCCCGCCGAGGGTGACCTTGCCGGTGGGCGTCATGATGTCGGCCGGCAGGGCGAGGTCGGTGGGGTTGCTCGCGGCGGGCGTGACCACGGTGTAGGTCACGGCGACCGTGTCACCGACCTTGGGAGCGGCGTTGTCCACCGTGATCTTCGCGGTGGTGGTGCCGTCGATCGGCGGGAGGCCCGCGATCGCGGGCGGGATGCAGTGGGTGGGGAAGTCCACCTGCTGCGGGGCGGCTCCGGCCGGGCAGGCCAGGGCGCCTGTGCCGACGACGGCCAGAGCGGATACCGCGAGCACCGAGGCCCAGCGGCGTCTTCGGGTTTGTAAAGCCATGATGGCCCCCTCGTGTGATTGCGGGCGCGGCGGCTCTTCCGCACCGACAGGGGGCATTGATGTGCGGGTCGTGTGAGAAGTCAATGGAGATGCGGCAAGTGGACTGACGATCCGTCAGTTCTCGTCCGGCGCAAGGGAGGTTGCCGCCCCGCGTCCGGACGGCAGGCCACGGCCGCCGTCCGGACGGACAGCGGCCGTGGCCGTACGGGGCCTCAGCCCGCCGTCACCGTCACCCGGACCGTCCCGTCGAGACCGGCCACCAGCACCGGCGTCTGCGGTCCACCGAGGTCCCGCACCGCCGCCCGGTCCTCCGCGGACGCGGACTCCGACTCGGTCACGACCGCCGCCGCCTCAAGGGACTTCGCCCCGGACGCCACCGCCATGGCCACCGCCGTCTGCAGCGCGCTCAGCTTCAGGGAGTCGAGGGCAACGGTCCCGGCGGCATACGTACGCCCGGTCTCGTCCCGCACGGCGGCACCCTCGGGCACTCCGTTGCGGGCCCGCGCGGAACGGGCCAGGGTGACGATCTTGCGGTCCTCGGGGTCGAGCGCGTTGCTGTCGGTCATGCCCCGAGCATACGAAGAACGGGCCGCTCGAGGCGGCCCGGGTCAGGGCCGGTCGAGGCGGAGGCGGTCGGCTCTCGGCAGTCCGGCGACCACCAGGTCGTACGAGTCCTCGACGAGCTCACGGACCAGGCGCTCCGGGAGACCGCCGTCCACGGTGACGGTGTTCCAGTGGCGCTTGTTCATGTGGTAGCCCGGGATGATGAGCCCGGGGTGCTCGGCCCGCAGCCGTACCGCGTCGTCCGGGTCGCACTTGAGGTTGACCGTCAGGGGCCGCGCGTCCAGGTGCGTCAGGGCGAAGAGCTTGCCGAGGACCTTGAAGACCGAGGTGTCCGGGTTGAACGGGAAGTCCTCGACGACCGCGTTGAAGGACAGGCAGAATGCGCGCAACTCCTGGGGGGTCATTCCGCTTTCGGCTCCTCCTCCGGGGGCTCGACCGGGCCCACCGGCTCCGCCAGCACAGTCACGATCTTGTTCCGGCGGCCCGCCGCGGCCTCCGCGGTCAGCCGGAGTTCCCGCCCGTCGGGCAGCTCCACCACCGACGAGGCACCGGCGATGGGCACCCGGCCCAGCGCCTTCGCGAGCAGTCCGCCGACCGTCTCCACGTCCTCGTCGTCGAACGCCTCGAGCCCGTACAGCTCGCCGAGGTCCCCGATGTCGAGACGGGCCGTGACCCGGTAGCGGTCCCCGCCCAGCTCCTCGACCGGCGGCAGCTCGCGGTCGTACTCGTCGGTGATCTCGCCGACGATCTCCTCGAGGATGTCCTCGATGGTGACGATCCCGGCCGTGCCGCCGTATTCGTCGATGACGACGGCGACGTGGTTGCGTTCCTTCTGCATCTCGCGCAGCAGGTCACCCGCGTTCTTGGTGTCGGGCACGAACGTGGCCGGCCGCATGGCGGTGGACACGAGCTCGGACTCGGCGTCCCGGCTGATGTGCGTCTTGCGGGCCAGGTCCTTCAGATAGACGATCCCGACGATGTCGTCCTCGCTCTCGCCGGTGACCGGGATGCGCGAGAAGCCGGACCTCAGGGCCAGGGTCAGCGCCTGGCGGATGGTCTTGTAGCGCTCGATGACCACCAGGTCCGTCCGCGGGACCATCAGCTCCCGCACGAGGGTGTCGCCCAGCTCGAACACCGAGTGCACCATGCGGCGCTCCTCGGCCTCGATGAGGGACTCCTTCTCGGCGAGGTCGACGAGTGCGCGCAGCTCCGCCTCGGAGGCGAAAGGGCCGCGCCGGAAGCCCTTGCCGGGGGTGAGGGCGTTGCCGATGAGGATGAGCAGGGGCGGGATGGGGCCCATGATCCGGGCCAGCGGCACCAGGACGTACGCGGCCGCCGTCGCCGTGTTCAGCGGGTGCTGGCGACCGATGGTGCGCGGGGAGACGCCGACGGCGACGTACGACACGAGGACCATGACCGCGATGGCGATCAGGAGCGCCTCGGCGGTGTCGGAGAACTCCTGGAGGCAGGCGTACGTCACCAGGGCGGCGGCGGCCATCTCGCAGGCCACGCGGACCAGCAGCGCCACATTGAGGTAGCGGGTCGGGTCCGCGGCGATCTGGGCGAGCTTGGCGCTGCCGCGCCGTCCGCTGCGTACGGCCTCCTCGGCGCGGAAGCTGGAGACGCGCGCCAGGCCCGCCTCCGCGCAGGCGGCGAGCCACGCGACGACGATCAGAGCGATCGCGCCGAGGACCAATTGCGGATTCATGAGACGGTCGGGGCCGGCGACGGGCCGGTCATACCCTTCTCCGCGCGCCAGCCGTCCACGATGGCGGCCTGGAGGCCGAACATCTCGGCCTTCTCGTCGGGCTCCTCGTGGTCGTAGCCGAGCAGGTGCAGCACGCCGTGCACGGTCAGGAGCTGGAGCTCCTCGTCCATGGAGTGCTGCGTCACCGCCTCGGCGCCCTGCTTGGCGGCGACCTCGGGGCACAGCACGATGTCGCCGAGCAGGCCCTGGGGCGGCTCCTCCTCGTCCTTGGCCGGCGGCCGCAGCTCGTCCATCGGGAAGGACATGACGTCCGTCGGCCCCGGCAGCTCCATCCACTGGACGTGCAGCTGCTCCATGGCGTCGGCGTCCACGACGATCACCGAGAGCTCGGAGAGCGGGTGGATGCGCATCCTCGCGAGCGCGTAGCGGGCGATGTCGAGGATCGCCTGCTCGTCGACCTCGGTACCGGACTCGTTGTTGACGTCGATCGACATGGTGCTGCTGGTCTACTTCCCCTTGTGCGCGTGTCCGGCTTTACCGCGTCCGGCCGGCTTGTGCGTGCCGTTCTCGGTGCCGTTCTCGCTGTCGTACTTCTCGTAGGCGTCGACGATACGGCCGACGAGCTTGTGCCGTACGACATCGCGGGACGACAGCCGGGAGAAGTGGACGTCCTCGACGCCCTCCAGGATCTCCTGGACCTGCCGCAGACCGCTCTTGGTCCCGTTCGGAAGGTCGACCTGGGTCACGTCACCCGTGATCACGATCTTCGAGTCGAAGCCGAGGCGGGTGAGGAACATCTTCATCTGTTCGGGGCTCGTGTTCTGGGCCTCGTCCAGGATGATGAAGGCGTCGTTGAGCGTCCGGCCACGCATGTAGGCCAGCGGCGCGACCTCGATCGTCCCGGCGGCCATGAGCCGCGGGATCGAGTCGGGGTCGAGCATGTCGTGCAGCGCGTCGTAGAGCGGGCGCAGATACGGGTCGATCTTCTCGTACAGCGTGCCGGGCAGGAAGCCGAGTCGCTCGCCCGCCTCGACCGCCGGGCGGGTCAGGATGATGCGGTTGACCTGCTTGGACTGCAGGGCCTGCACCGCCTTGGCCATCGCGAGGTAGGTCTTGCCGGTACCGGCCGGCCCGATGCCGAAGACGATCGTGTGCTTGTCGATCGCGTCCACGTAGCGCTTCTGGTTGAGCGTCTTGGGACGGATCGTGCGGCCGCGGGAGGAGAGGATGTTCTGTGTCAGCACCTCCGCCGGGGTCTCAGATCCGTCGCCCTCACCGTCGTCGCTCGCCCTCAGCATGGCGATCGAGCGTTCCACTGCGTCCTCCGTCATCGGCTGCCCGGTGCGGAGCACCAGCATCATCTCTGCGAACAGGCGCTGGATCAGGGCGACATCCGCCGGGTCGCCGACCGCGCTGATCTCATTGCCCCGGACATGGATGTCGACCCCCGGGAAGGCCGTCTCGATCACGCGCAGCAGGGAGTCACCGGAACCCAGCACCATCACCATGGGGTGCTGAGCAGGGACGGTGATCTGCGTTCTCGCCTGCCCCTGCGCGGGGGTGTGAGCTGTGGGTGTCTGAGTCATGGGCCGGCTCTGTAGGCCTGCGATTCCTCCTCCGTAGGGCCGCGCAGCTGCGGGCGGCCTCGCGGTTTCAAGAGTACGACGCGGCATGGACAGAGCCGTAGGACTTTTCCGTGTGCTTGTACGACAGCACCTGCGTCACCGGGCCGGCGCCGCCCGGGCCGGTCAGAGCGCGACGATCCTGACGCGGCTGCCGCACAGCTTCCGCATGTCGTCGGCGTCGGAGGTGAGGACCGCCACCGGGCCGGGCTGACGGAGGGCGGCCTCGGCGACCGTGGCGTCGATGGCGTACTTGTGGCCGTGCAGGCCGGCTTCCTTCAGGAGCTCGGCGGCGGCCCCGGCGGCCGTCTCGGTGACGGGTTCGACCTTGACGCGGGACAGTGCCCAGTTCAGGCGCGGCATACTGGTGCCTTCGTGAGTGACTTCGATGATGGTGTTGGCCGATACGACCAGGTTCGCCTCCGTGAGGGTCAGCGCCTTGAACAGGGCGACGGTCTTTCGGTCCTGTGCCATCCAGGCCGAGAGGCCTTCGCAGTCGAGGACGAGGGTGGCGATCGGTGTCACGCGGCTTCCTGGTTCGAGGGTGCGGTGCCGTTGAGGCGGGCGAAGGCCTCGGCCATCTCCTCCTCTGTGAACGCGCCGTGCTCCTCCTCGTAACGCCGCAGGTCCTCGGCCAGTAGTTCGCGTCTGATCTTGGCTGCCAAGGCCTCAGCCGCGAAGCCGGAGATGTTGTCGGTGAGCCCTCGCGCCGCCTCCAAGAGCTCTTCCGGAACGGTGATCGTGATCTTCTTCGTCGCCACAAGAAGACCATACCGCGGTATGGCGTCTTCTGTCCCGGCTTTCAGTCCACCCCTCTGATCCGCCCCACCAGCACCGCCCCGGCCAGCCCGATCACCGCCGCCACCAGGTACAGGACCCGGTAACCGCCCAGGTGGGTCACGATCGGCGCCGCCAGGGCCGGGGCCGCGACCTGGGGGAGGGCATTGGCGACGTTGATGATCCCGAGGTCCTTGCCGCGGTCCAGCGCCCTCGGCAGGACGTCGGTCATCAGCGCGAAGTCGACCGAGGTGAAGACCCCGAACCCGACGCCCAGGACCGCGGCCGCGACGACCGTGCCCGGCCAGGTCTGCCAGCCGGACAGGACGGCCGTGGCGATGGCCATCAGTACGCCCGACCAGATCACGAACGGCTTGCGGCGGCCCACCCGGTCCGACCAGACCCCGCCGACGACGACCGTGGCGAGGAGGGTCACGCCGTTGACCGCGGTGAGGACGAGCACGCCCTGGTCGGGGTCGGCGTGGTGGAGGCGGTCCCGCAGGTAGTAGAGCAGGTACAGCAGCACCAGCGCGTTGCTGAGGTTGATCAGGAAGCGGGTCAGCCAGGCCCAGCCCAGGTCGGGATGGCGGCGGGGACTGAGCCAGAACCCGGCCAGGAAGGCTCGCCAGGACCAGGGCGGCCGGTCCGCCGCCGGCAGTCTGAGATCCCTGTGGCGCAGCACGTACGGCAGCACGCCCGCCATCGTGAACACCGCGCACGCCGCGTAGCCCGCGGCGACGCCCCCGGCCACGGTCGCCAGGCCCGTGCCGCCGACCACGCCGAGGATCTGTGCCGCGCCCAGCCAGCCTCCCACCGAGCCCCGCTGGGACCGCGGCACCCGGTCGGGAACCGCCGCCGTCACGGCCGCGAAGGCGGCGTTGAGTGTCAGCTGGACCAGGCACCAGCCCAGCGCCATGGCCCACGGGCCACCCGCGTCGGCGAGCAGGAGCAGCGACAGCGCCCCGCCCGCCGTCCCGGCCACGATCCACGGCGTACGCCGGCCCCAGCGGGCCGTGGTGCGGTCCGAGAGCGCCCCGAAGAACGGGTTCGCGAACAGCGACACCACCGCGCCCGCGCCCGTGACCCAGGCCAGCATCGTCTCCTTGGACATGCCGGAGCCGGGCGCGAAGTCCTTCGCCTGGGAGGCGAGCAGGATCTGCAGCGGGCCGTACCAGCCGACCCAGATGGCCGCGTTGGCGAGGGACAGGGCCGCGGTCCAGCTCCGGCCGACCCGCTCGACGGGCTCGGCGAGCGCGTCCGCGAGCCGCTCGGCAGGCCGCTCGTCCGTCGTCATCTTCGCGCCCGCAGAGCGTCGCGCAGCCATGCGTACGACGCCTTGGGGGTCCGCGCGAGCGCCCCGTCCTCGAAGTCCACGTGCACCAGCCCGAAGCGCTGCGCGTACCCCTCGGCCCACTCGAAGTTGTCCAGGAGCGACCACACGAAGTAGCCGCGCACATCGACCCCCGCCTCCACCGCACGGTGCAGCGCCCGGATGTGGCCGTCCAGGTAGGCGATGCGCTCCTGGTCGTCGACGCCCTCGTACGAGCAGCCGTTCTCGGTGATGACGATGGGCGGGAGCCGGTCGCCGTAGCGCTCCCGGAAGCCGGTCAGCAGCTCGGTCAGCGCCTCGGGGACCACCGGCCAGCCGAAGTCCGTCACCGGGTGGCCCTCGATCTCCCGCACCGAGAAGGGCAGCCCGGCGGGGAGCGTGAGGCCGCCGAACTCGATCTCCGTGCCCTGCGGAGCGCCCACTTTCACCGGCGCGTAGTAGTTGATCCCGTACCAGTCGACCGGCTCCGCGATCACCTTCAGATCGGCCTCGACGTCGCCGGGCAGCAACGCGCCGATGCCCTCGGGGTAATGGCCGAGCAGGAGGGGGTCGGAGAAGAGCCGGTTGAGCAAGACGTCGTAGAACTCCGCCGCGTCCACGTCCTCCGGGCTCCTCGAGGCCGGCCACGTCGGCCCGTGCGAGTTGGCGATCCCGATGTCCGCCGCCCCGGCCGCGCGCAGCGCCCGGACGGCCAGGCCATGGGCGAGCAGCTGGTGGTGGGCCACCGGCAGCGCGCCGAACACCAGCCGCCTGCCCGGTGCGTGGGCGCCGAGCGCATGGCCCAGCAGGGTGTGCTCGGCGGGCTCGTTGAGGGTGATCCACTTGGTGACGCGGTCGCCGAGCCGTTCGGCGACGACCGACACGTACTCGGCGAACCGGGACGCCGTGTCCCGCTCCAGCCAGTCCAGTGAGGCCGGCAGGTCCCAGTGGAACAGGGTCGGCACCGGCCGCACTCCGGCCCCGCACAGCTCGTCCACCAGCCGGTCGTAGTAGTCGAGGCCGCCGGGTGAGTTCACCCGGGGCCAGGAGATGGAGAAGCGGTAGGCGTCCACGCCGAGGCCGGCCAGCAGCGCCACGTCCTCGCGGTAGCGGTGGTAGGAGTCGCAGGCCACCGCCGCGGTCGAGCCGTCCTTCACCCGTCCCGGCTCGGCGGTGAACGCGTCCCACACGGAGGGCTCGCGCTCGCCGGCCGCCCCCTCGATCTGGTGGGCCGAGGTCGACACGCCCCACAGGAAGCCGGCCGGGAACTGAGGTATCGGGTTCGTCACCATGCGCCGGATCATCCTTACCGTTGGTAACCGAAGTCAACGGCCAGGCGTGAACTGCCACTTGTATCCCGGGAGGCCGGATCGGACGCCTCCCGGGGACGGATCAGGCGCCTTCTTTGAGCACCCGGGAGATCAGCGTCCGCTGCTCCTCGGTCAGCCGGGGGTCCGCGCAGTACACGGTCCTGCCGTCCACGCTGATCTCGTAGCTGAAGCCGTCCGGCACGCCGGCCGGCGGCGCGCCCCGGCCGGCGGCCAGTGCCCGCTCGGCCAGGGCGTGCCACTCCTGGGCGTCGGCCCGTCCCGAGGTCTCCACCTCGGCCCGGCGCTCGATGCCCGCGAACCCGCCCGTACGCCTCACCCGAATACGCATGGGACCTGTCTAGTACGAGACGGGCGCCCGGGGCTACGAGGTCGGCACCCCGACCTGCTCCCAGGCCTTGAGGACGGCCTCCTGCTCCTCGCCGCCGTCGCTGTAGCGGGTCTTGGCCGCCGCCGCCGTCAGCTTCGCGAAGTCCGCGAAGTCGGCGTCCGGCTGCAACTCCCCGCCGGTCAGTACGTCGTACCAGATCTGCCCGGCCCGTTCCCAGGCGTGTCCGCCCAGCGCGTTGGCCGCCAGGTAGAAGGCGTGGTTGGGGATGCCGGAGTTGATGTGCACCCCGCCGTTGTCCTGGCTGGTCCGCACATAGCCGTCCATCGTCGCGGGCTGCGGGTCCTTGCCGAGGACGTCGTCGTCGTACGCGGTGCCCGGCTCCTTCATCGAGCGCAGCGCCTTGCCGGTGACGTGGGGGGCGAGCAGCCCGGCGCCGATCAGCCAGTCGGCGTCGGCGGCGGTCTGGCCGAGGGTGTACTGCTTGATCAGCGAGCCGAAGACGTCCGAGAGCGACTCGTTGAGGGCGCCCGACTGGCCGAAGTAGGTCAGGTTCGCGGAGTACTGGGTGACGCCGTGGGTGAGTTCGTGGCCGATGACGTCCACCGGGATGGTGAAGTCGAGGAAGATCTCGTTGTCGCCGTCGCCGAAGACCATCTGCTCGCCGTTCCAGAAGGCGTTGTCGTAGTCCTCGCCGAAGTGCACGGTCGCGTCCAGCGGCAGCCCCTTGCCGTCGATGGAGTCGCGGCCGTACGCCTGCCGGTACAGCTCGAAGGTGGCGCCGAGGCCCGCGTAGGCCCGGTTGACCGAGGCGTCCTGGCCGGGCTCGTCACCCTCGCCGCGGACCTTCCTGCCGGGCAGGTTCTGCTGGTGCCCGGCGTCGTAGACGGTGCGGTACGGCTGGCCGGCCGGGTGCTCGGCGGGGGTCGCGGCGGGCGCGCCGAGGACTGTGGTCAGCCGGCGGCGGGTGCGTTCCAGGGCGTCGCGCTCCAGGGTGCGGCGCGCGGGAGTGGCGACGGAGGAGTCCTCGTGCTGCGCGAGTCTGTCGAGGACGTGCGGCGGCACGATGGTGCAGAAGACGGGCTCAAAGCCCCCGTTGGTGGTCATGTCCGGCACCATTGCACTCCGTCACGACTCTGTCACCATCCGCAACCATGATTGGTGAAAAGCCGCGACTTCGAGCCGCCGGTTCCGCGGTGAGGTGCTATGACCCCCGATCCCGGCCGCTGTGAGCTGACGCACCTTTTGTCCGAATTGCCTCCCCGGTCCCGCATACTGATACAGGCCTTCGTATCCGGCACGGCTCGGCTAGCATGCGGAGCATCATGCGTTTCGGGCTGCTCCTCCTTAGCTGCCGCGGCGAGGGCCTGTAGTCGAGGCCGACCCCCTCCCCGCGGAGCTTGGCGTTGCGTAGTCGGCCGTCCTTCCCGGACCTTCTGAGGAGCCCGAGCATCATGGCGAACCGCCAGCAGCCGACGAGCATGCCGATCCACAAGTACCGACCGTACGACCAGGTCGAGATCCCCGACCGCACCTGGCCCGACCAGCGGATCACCTGGACCCCGCGCTGGCTCTCCACGGACCTGCGCGACGGCAATCAGGCCCTGATCGACCCGATGTCGCCGGCCCGCAAGCGCGCGATGTTCGACCTGCTGGTGAAGATGGGCTACAAGGAGATCGAGGTCGGCTTCCCGGCGTCCGGCCAGACCGACTTCGACTTCGTGCGCTCGATCATCGAGGAAGAGGGCGCGATCCCGGACGACGTGACGATCTCCGTACTGACCCAGGCCCGCGAGGACCTGATCGAGCGGACCGTCGAGTCCCTGAAGGGCGCGAAGCGGGCCAACGTCCACCTCTACAACGCGACCGCCCCCGTCTTCCGCCGGGTCGTCTTCCGCGGTTCCAAGGACGACATCAAGCAGATCGCCGTGGACGGCACGCGGCTGGTCATGGAGTACGCCGAGAAGCTGCTGGACACCGGGGCCGGTGGTACGGAGTTCGGCTACCAGTACAGCCCGGAGATCTTCACCGACACCGAGCTGGACTTCGCCCTGGAGGTCTGCGAGGCGGTCATGGACGTCTGGCAGCCCGGGCCGGACCGGGAGATCATCCTCAATCTGCCCGCCACCGTGGAGCGCTCGACACCGTCGACGCACGCGGACCGCTTCGAGTGGATGCACCGCAACCTCTCCCGCCGCGCGTACGTCTGTCTGTCGGCCCACCCGCACAACGACCGCGGCACCGCCGTCGCCGCCGCCGAGCTGGCCGTGATGGCCGGCGCCGACCGCGTCGAGGGCTGCCTGTTCGGCCAGGGCGAGCGCACCGGCAACGTCGACCTGGTCACCCTGGGCATGAACCTCTTCTCCCAGGGCGTCGACCCGCAGATCGACTTCTCCCACATCGACGACATCCGCCGCACGTGGGAGTACTGCAACCAGATGGAGGTCCACCCCCGCCACCCGTACATCGGGGACCTCGTCTACACCTCCTTCTCCGGCTCCCACCAGGACGCCATCAAGAAGGGCTTCGACGCCATGGAGGCCGACGCGGCCGCCCAGGGCAAGACCGTCGACGACATCGAGTGGGCCGTGCCGTACCTGCCCATCGACCCCAAGGACGTCGGCCGCTCCTACGAGGCGGTCATCCGCGTCAACTCGCAGTCCGGCAAGGGCGGTATCGCCTACGTCCTGAAGAACGACCACAAGCTGGACCTGCCGCGCCGGATGCAGATCGAGTTCTCGAAGATCATCCAGGCCAAGACGGACGCCGAGGGCGGCGAGGTCACGCCGGCGGAGATCTGGTCGGTCTTCCAGGACGAGTACCTGCCGAACCCGGGCAACCCCTGGGGCCGCATCCAGGTGCGGACGGGGCAGTCGACGACGGACACGGACGGCGTGGACACCCTCACGGTCGAGGCCACGGTCGACGGCGAGGACACGGTCCTGACCGGTTCCGGCAACGGCCCGATCTCGGCCTTCTTCGACGCCCTGCAGTCCATCGGCATCGACGTACGCCTGCTGGACTACCAGGAGCACACCATGAGCGAGGGCGCCTCGGCGCAGGCCGCCTCATACATCGAATGCGCGATCGACGGAAAGGTCCTCTGGGGGATCGGTATCGACGCGAACACGACACGTGCATCGCTGAAGGCCGTGGTCTCCGCGGTCAACCGCGCGGACCGCTGACCCTCTGACCGGCCCGTTCACGGCCCCGTCCGCCCTCGAGGGCGGACGGGGCCGCGTCATGGACCAGCCATTTCGGCCGGAGATCACGGCACGGTCTCGTCCGGGGTACTGACTTCGCCTCACCAATGTGGCTAACATCACGCCAGCGCGGCGACGTTGCCGTGGGGTTACGGAGGTGCGACGTGCTGCCAAGACGGGGACGCAACGGCCGAGGAGTCCGTAAGAGCCGTGCCGCGCACGTCCTCGGAATTCGCACCGCGTGGACCGCCCTCGGCGACGGTGAGTTCTTCTGCCCCGGCTGCGGGGGCGACCGCAACTACCAGCGGCTCGCCGGACGGCGCCGCTTCACCCTCGTCGGGCTCCCGGTCCTGCCGCGTGGCGAGACGGGCCCGGTCGTCGAGTGCGCGGCCTGCGGCCGCCACTACGGCATGGACGTCCTCGACCACCCCACCACGACCCGCTTCTCGGCGATGCTCCGCGACGCGGTCCACACGGTGGCTCTCGCCGTACTGGCCGCGGGCGGCGCCTGCTCCCGGACGTCCCTGGAGACGGCCGCCGCAGCCGTCCGCTCCGCCGGCTTCGACGACTGCACGGGGGACGGCCTCGGCGCCCTGGTCGAGGCCCTGGCCGCCGACACCGGCCGGGTCTGCGGCGAACCGGGCGGTACCAGCCTGGCCATAGAACTCCACGAGGCCCTGGACCCCCTCGCCCCCCATCTCGCCTCCGCGGGCCGCGAGACGATCCTTCTCCAGGGCGCCCGTATCGCCCTGGCGGACGGCCCCTACACCCCGGCGGAACGGGACGTCCTCGCCACCGTGGGCGCGGCCCTCACGATCCATTCGGACGACGTGACCCGCCTGCTGGCGGCGGCACGGACGCCGTCCTAGGTCACTCGCGCCAGTGAGCCGCGCACGGTTTGGGGATCACACGCGTTGAGGCTGGGGAGCATGTGACCGACAAGGTCACCGTCCCTTCGGGGACCACAGCCCCTGGGGAGAGGGATGACACCTCTGTGCCGCGCCGTCCTCGCTGCCACGCTGCTCACACCGCTCATGACCACCGCACCCGCCTCGCCCGCCTCCGCCGCCCCCGGCTGCACCTCCTCCGTGCCGTACACAGCCGGCCGGGGCGGATACAACACCTACCGGATCCCGGCGGTCGTCACGACCCGGAAGGGGACCGTGCTCGCCTTCGCCGAGGGGCGGCGCGACGGTGCGGGGGACAGCGGCGACATCGATGTCGTGCTCAAGCGCTCCTCCGACGGCGGCTGCACCTGGGGGCCCCTCGAGGTGGTCGCCGCCGGCAGGGGGGACACCCGGGGGAATCCGGCGCCGGTGGTGGACCCGCGCACCGGGCGGATCGTCCTGGTCACGTCCTACAACGGCGGCGCGATGACCGAGTCGCAGATCATGCGTGGCAAGGCGACGCCGGTGCGGAGCCGCCGGGTGTTCGTACAGACGAGCGGTGACGACGGGCGGCACTTCACGCCCCCACGGGACATCACCGCGGAGGTGAAACGGCCTCACTGGCGGTGGTACGCCACCGGTCCCGGCCATGCGATCGCCCTGACCCGCGGTCCGTACGCAGGACGTCTCGTCGTGCCCGCCAACCACTCCGCCGCGCCGCCCGCAGGCTCCCGGGACACCGGGCGGGAGGCCAGGTACTACGGCGCGCACGCGCTCTACAGCGACAACGGCGGGCTCAGCTGGCACATCGGCTTCGCCGACGAGTCCTACGACGGGCGGACCAACGCCAACGAGAGCAGCGCCGCCCAACTCCCCGACGGCAGGCTCTACTTCAGCGCACGTGACCAGGGCGGCAGGAGCGCGGGCAACCGCCTCGACAGCTACTCCGGCGACGGCGGGCAGAGCCTGGACCGCCCGTTCGCCGTGCAGCGCACCCTGGACGACGTCCCGCCCGTGCAGGGCAGCACGCTGCAACTCGGCGGTCGCGGTGCGCCGCTGCTGTTCTCGGGACCCTCCACCCCCACCGCGCGCCGCGCGATGGCGATCTGGCGCAGCACCGACGGCGGGGCGACCTTCAGCAAGGCGCTGACGCTGTCCCGGCACTGGGCCGCCTACAGCGACCTCGTACAGCTGCGCGGCGCCAGGGTCGGCATCCTGTACGAGACCGGGACGAGCGGTCCTTACAACTCGATCGAGTTCCGCCGGATCCCCGTCGCCCGGCTGGACTGACGGCTACAGCAGCCCCGCCGCCGCCAGGAACTTCCCCACCCGTTCCGTCTCCTCCGGGGACAGCGGCACCTGGGGCTCCGCCGTGGCCGGGCAGGCGATCACCCCCCGCAGGTGCAGTGCCGCCTTGAACGCCCCCAGGCCCGAGGAGCTGCCGCCCATCCGAACCGGATCCCCGACCCCGACCATGCCGTACAGCGCGCACAGCCGGTCCTGCTGGGCCCGGGCCGCGTCCCAGTCGCCCGCGCGGCACAGCCGGTCCAGCCGGACGTAGCCCTCGGGGTCCACGTTGGCCAGTCCGGGCACCGCCCCGTCCGCGCCCAGCGCCAGCGCCGAGTCCACGACCAGCTCGGACCCCGTGAGCACGCTGAAGTCCGTGCCGCCGGCCCACGTGCGGGCGCCACTGACGACGGCGCGGAAGCCGGCCAGGTCACCGCTGGAGTCCTTCAGTCCGGCCAGGACCCGGTCGGCGGCCAGCTCAAGCACCAGCTCCGGGCTCAGCTTGGTGTGGACGGCGACGGGGATGTCGTAGGCGAAAACCGGGACGGGGGAGCGGTCGGCGACCAGGCGGAAGTGGCGGGCGATCTCCGCCGGATGCGTCCGCGTGTAGAAGGGCGCGGTCACGACCACCGCGTCCGCGCCCGCCCCGGTCGTCGCCGCCACATGGTCCAGCACCCGGGGCGTGGTCATGTCGATCGCGCCGGCCAGCACCGGGACCTGGCCCCCCACATGGGACACCACGGTCTCCACCACCAGGCGCCGCTGGCGGTCGGTCAGGTACGCCGCCTCGGACGAGGACCCGAGCACGAACAGGGCGTCCACCCCGGCGCTCAGCAGATGGTCCACGAGCCTCGTCAGCGAGGCGACGTCCACCTCACGTTCCGGTGTCAGGGGGGTACAGACGGGCGGGACCACACCGGACACCGCCTTCCTGCCGTGCGGCTTCGGGGCGCCGGCGCGTCCGTGCGGCTCACTGGAGGTGGGGAAGGACATCAGGGCTCCCGCGCGTGTTTCCGGTCCGGCAGTGCCTCGGCCACGGCGGTGGCCGGCGAGGGCACCGCCGCCTGGCGCACGAGGTCGCCGGTCGGCTCGCCCTCCTCCACAGGATGGTGGCAGCGGAAGCGGTGCCCGGCGGCCGACGCGCCCGAGAACTCGGGCATCGCCGCTGCACATACCTCGTCCGCCTTCCAGCAGCGGGTGCGGAACGGGCACCCGCTCGGCGGCCGGGTCGCCGACGGCACCGGGCCGGCCAGCGGGATCGGGTCGATCGGATCCAGCAGCCCGGGCGTCGCGGAGAACAGGGCGCGGGTGTAGGGGTGCCGTGCGTGGCCGGTCACCCGGTCGGCCGGGGCCTCCTCGACGATCCGGCCGAGGTACATCGTGATCACCCGGTCGCTCATCCGCCGTACCGTCTGGATGTCGTGCGAGACGAAGACGAGGGCGAGGCCCAGGCTCTCCTTGAGATCCAGCAGGAGGTTCAGGATCTGCGCGCGGACCGACACGTCCAGTGCGCTCGTGGGTTCGTCCGCGACCACCAGGTCCGGCTCCAGTGCGAGGGCGCGGGCGATGGCGACACGCTGGCGCTGGCCCCCGGAGAGTCGCCCCGGAAGCCCCTCGGCGAGCGTGCGGGGCAGACCGACGAGGGCCATCAACTCCCTCACCCGTTCCTCGCGCCGGGCCCTGGTTCCCCAGTGGTGCACGTCCAGCGGGTCGCGCAGGATCCGCCGGACGGTCAGCCGGGGGTTCAGGGCGGTCGACGGGTCCTGGAAGACCATGCCGGTGCTGCCGCCGACCGCGGTCCGGCGTTCGGCGGGGGGCATCGACCACAGGTCGCGGCCGTGGAAGAGCACCGTGCCCGACGTCGGCCGTTCGGCTCCGACCAGCACCTTGGCCAGCGTCGACTTCCCGCAGCCCGACTCGCCGACCACACCGACCGTCTCGCCCGGCGCGATCGCGAAGTCGGCGCCCGTCAGCGCGTGCACCCGGTCCCGGGTGAACAGCCCGCCGCTGCGCGCCCGGTGGACGACATGGGCGTCGCGAAGCCGCACGATCGCGTTCATCCGACGGCCTCGCTCTCCTCCGCCGTCCCCAGGCGGACCGCCGGGTGGTGGCAGGCCGCCCGGTGCGCGGATGTCCCCGCCAATGCCGGCGCCGTCCGCCGGCACACCTCGTCGGCGGACGGGCAGCGGTCCGCGAAGCGGCACCCCGCCGGGAAGTCCGCCGGGGCGGGCACGACCCCCTTGATCTGCGTCATCCGCTCGGCCGCGGACTCCAGCGACAGCACGCTGCCGAGCAGTCCGCGCGTGTAGTGGTGGGTCGGTGCCTCCACCAGGTCCGCGGTCACCCCGGTCTCCACGATCCGTCCGCCGTACATCACCACCACCCGGTCCGTGACGTCCGCGACCAGCGCCAGGTCGTGCGAGACCAGGACCAGCGCGAAGCCCAGTTCCTCCCGCAGCCTCAGGAGCAGCTGGACGACCTGGGCCTGCACCGTCACATCGAGCGCGGTGGTCGGCTCGTCGGCGACGATCAGCCGCGGGTTACGGGAGAGCGCCATGGCGATCAGGACGCGCTGGCGCTGCCCGCCGGAGAGTTCGTGCGGGTAGCTGCGCAGCGTGCGCCCGGAGTCGAGGCCGACCAGCGTCAGCAGTTCGGCGGGGCTGCGCCGTCCGCCGCGCCGTACGACCTGTCCGAGCTGGGCCCGGATCGTCATGGCCGGGTTCAGCGACGACAGGGCGTCCTGGTAGATCATCGGCATCTCATGGCCCAGCAGCCTGCGGCGGGCGCGCATCGGCGTGCCCACCAACTGCCGCCCGTGGAAACGCACCTGTCCGCGCACCCGGGCGCCCCGGGGCGCAAGGCCCATCACCGCGAGCGCCGTCAGGGACTTGCCGCATCCCGACTCGCCGACCAGGCCGAGCACCTCACCGGGACGCACCTCGAAGCTCACACCGTCGACGACGTCAACGCCGTGGTGCCGGCCGGGAAAGTCGATGGCGAGGTCCTCCACGGCGAGCACCGGCTCCCCGCCGGGGAGCGGGCGGGCCCGGGAGCGCAGTCGCCGCGCGGCCTCGGCGAGCCCGGGCAACGGCACCACCTCGCCGCTGCCGGGCTCCGGCGTCTCCAGCCGGTCGCCGTCCCCCCGCACCTCCGCGTCCCGTGCCGCAGGAGCCGCCCACGCGTCCAGGACGCCCTCGGCCAGGACGTTCAACGAGAGGACCGTGACCAGCATCAGCAGGCCCGGGAAGACCGTGGCCCACCAGCCGCCGGTCAGCACCATGTTCTTGCCGTCCGCGATGACACCGCCCCACGACGGGTCCGGGGGCCGCACACCCGCGCCGATGAAGGACAGCGACGCCTCGAACACGATGGCCTCGGCGACCTGGACCGTGCAGAACACGAGGACCGGCGCGGCACAGTTGACGGCCACATGCCGGACGACGACATGAGGGGTGCAGGCGCCGATGACCCGTTCCGCCGTCACATAGTCCTCGCCGTACTGGTCCAGGACGTTGGCCCGTACGACCCTGGCGACCGGCGGGGTGAACAGGAACGCGATCGCGCACGTCAGCACCGTGATCCCGGCGCCGAACACGGAGATGAGGACCGCCGCGAGTGCGATGCCCGGGAACGCCATGACGATGTCCAGACCGCGCATCAGCGCCTCGTCCACCGCCTTGCGGGAGGTCGCCGCGACCGCCCCGAGCAGGGCCCCGGCGACCAGTGCCAGGGCGGTCGCCCCGAGTCCGATGGCGAGGGACCAGCGGGCGCCGTACATCAGCCGGCTGAGGATGTCCCGGCCGAGGCTGTCCTGGCCCATCCAGTGCGCGGCCGACGGGTGCCCGGTACCGTCGACCGGGTCCTGCTGGTCCAGGGGGTCGTGCGGGGCGATGAGGGGTGCGAGCAGCCCCACCAGCGCGACGAGGGCCAGGAAGCAGAGCGCGGCCTTCGGCAGCGCCGGCAGCCGGCCGCGCAGCCGGAGCGCCGGACGGGACAGGGCCTCGGTGAGGCTCTTGCGTGTGGCGATCACCGGGCCGTATCCCTCAGTCGCGGATTGACCAGCAGATACAGAATGTCGATGACGAGGTTGACGACCACGAAACCGGCCGCGGTCGTCAGCACGACGCCCTGGACGACCGCCGGATCTCCGTTCTTGACGGCGTCGATCATCAACTTGCCCATCCCGGGCAGGGAGAAGATCGTCTCGATGACGACCGCGCCCCCGAGCAGATAGCCGACCCGCAGGCCCAGCACGGTCAGGGGGTTGACGAGCGCGTTCCGCAGCACGTTCCGCCCGACCACCACCCGGGGCGGCAGCCCGCTGCCGATCGCCGTGCGCACGTAGTCCTTGTCCAGCTCCTCCACCACGGACGTGCGCACGATGCGGGTCAGCTGCGCCGCCACCGGTAGCGACAGCGCGAGCGCGGGCAGGGCCATCGTCCGCAGCCAGCCGGTGAAGGAGTCGGCCGGATTGATGTAGCCGCCGGTCGGGAACCAGCCCCGGTCCACGGCCAGATACTGGATCATCAGCAGGGCCAGCCAGAAACCGGGAGCGGCGACCCCGGTCAGGGAAACCACCCGGATGATCTGGTCCGGCGGCCGGTCCCGGTAGATCGCGGCGGTCACCCCGCCGAGCAGCGCCAGCACCACGGCGATCCCGAGCCCCAGGAAGGTGAGCTGGAGCGTGAGCGGCAGCGCGGTGGTGACCTGCTCGACCACCGGCGCCCGGGTCAGCACGCTGGTGCCCATGTCGCCGTGGAGCAGCGCGCCGACGAAGTGGACGTAGCGCACCGGCAGTGGGTCCAGCAGCCCGTTGCGCTCCCGGAAGTCATGCAGTTGCCGCGGTGTCGGATCGGTGCCCTGGAAGAACGCGGAGGCCGGGTCGGTGTCCGAGAACCGCATCAACAGGAACACGAACAGCACGATGCCGAGCATCAGCGGCACGAGCAGGAGGACCCGGCGGGTCAGAATCCTGGCGATGGCGACCACGGACTGTGCCCCCTGTCGCTAGGCCCACTTGGCCTGGAGAAGGTTGATCCCTGGGTAGGGCTGCGCCCTCACGCCGGTGAGTCGTGCGGGGTTCCACGCCGTCATCAGCTCGTTGTGGACCACGGGGTAGAGCACGGCCTGCTCGGCGACGACATCGATGCAGTCCTGGATCATCGTCCGCTTTCTGTCCGGGTCGGGCTCCCGGGTCGCCCGGTCCATGTCCGCGAAGAGCCTCTCGGCCACGGGGTGGTCCGCCCAGCGGGCGTAGCGCATCCACAGGTTCTGCGGGGCGTAGTTGTAACGCATGATCAGATCGGCGTCGGCGCCGAACTGGTTGGGGTTCGAGGCGGCGGCGACGACCTGGTAGTCCTGCTTCTGGTCGAGCTTCGTGAACACGGCCGTCGTCTCCTGCGGCGAGAGCGCCGTCCGCACACCGATCGCGTCCCAGGACGACTTGATGGTCGGCAGACAGTCGACGACCCAGCTCACGTTCACCGCCAGGAGCTCGATCCGCAGCCCGCTGACCCCGGCCTCCCTCAGGAGCCGTCTGGCCTTGCCGGGATCGTGGCCGTAGACCGTCCGGGCGCGCCGGTGGGCGGGGTTGGCCTCGTCGAGGAAGGAGGTCGACGGCCTGCCGTGGCCCCTCAGCGCGACCTTGACCATCTTCTCGCTGTCGATGGCGTACTGCAGAGCCTGCCGGACCCGGACGTCGTCGAAGGGCCGGTGCCCGGTGTTGAACATCAGGAACAAGTTGTTCATCCCGGCGCCGCCCGCGACCGTCAGCCCGTCCCGCCTCAGATGCCCGATGTCGGCGTACGGGATGTTGTCCGCGACCTGCGCCCCCGCGCCGGAACCGGAGATCCTGGCGACACGTGGCGCGGCGTCGACGATCGACAGCCAGTTCATCTTCTTGAAGGCGGGCGGGCGCGGCCCGTTGTAGCGGGCGTACGCCTCGAGGACCGTGTTCGACTTGGGCTGGTGCGCGCTCTGCCGGTACGGTCCCGAGCCGATCGCCGTGCCTCTGACGGCGTCGTCCCAGCCGCCCGGCCGGGAGAAGACATGCCTCGGCATGATCTTCGCCAGCGTCAGCCGGGAAAGCCCGTCGCGGAAGGGGAATTTGAGCACCAGCTCGACGTTCCGCGCGTCGATCTTGCGCACTTCCTTCAGCCAGCTCGTGAAGAAGCCCGTGACTAGGGTCGGTGCCCTCGGGTCGAGGATCCGGTCGAAGACGAACAGGACGTCGTCGGCCGTGACCGGATGCCCGTCGTGGAAGGTCGCACCGGACCGCAGCGTGAACGTCCAGGACGTACCGTGCAGGTCCTTCGGCACCTCGGTGGCGAGCGCCGCGTAGGGCTTGCGCGAGATCGGATCGGTGTCGAGCAGCCCCTCGTAGATGTGGTTGTTGGCGGCCATGCTGAAGGCCGACGCGGTCTGTGTCGGATCCCAGCTGCCGTCGTTCCCGTACCCGATGACCGCCGTCAGCGTGTGGTGGCCGCCGATGTCATTGGTGGACTCCGGGCCCCAGGAGCAGGCGGCCGGCGAGGAGGAGAGGGCTGCCGCGCCCAGCGCGCCGGAGTACCTCAGGAACGCCCGTCGGGCCGGCGCCGGTACGTCGCGGGTGGCGTCGTGCACGGTTCCTCCAGCAAACATGATCTGGGTGGAGTCTTCGCAGGGGACTCGCGGACGGGGGAGATATGACGTCCTATGTCTCCATCGGCAGCGCGACCCTAGGAGGGGGCGCCGGGGTGGTCAAGGGACGTTACCCGAATGGCGTAACCGCCAAAGGTGCGACCAATGGCGTCGTGAAATGCGGGTAGTTGGCAATATGTCCATACCGGGGAGACGACGCCGGGCGAACGCGCGCGTACGATTCGGCGCATGGCTCAGGAGCCCGGAAACAGGCACGAGGCCGAGCGGCGCGTGAGCGGCCGGATCCAGCGTGAGGTCATGCAACTCGTCCTCGATCGCAAACTCCGGCCCGGCGATCCGCTGCCCACCGAGTCGGAACTGATGGACGATCTCGAGGTCAGCCGCAACTCCGTGCGGGAGGCGCTCAAGGCGCTCCAGGCGCTCGACATCGTGGAGATCAGGCACGGCTACGGGACGTACGTCGGGCAGGCGTCGCTCACTCCGTTCGTCGACGGACTCACCTTCCGCGCGCTCGCCCGGCCCGACGACGAGATGGACGCCCTGAACGAGATCCTCCAGGTCCGCGAGGTGCTGGAGGAGGGGCTGATCCGCCGGGTGGCGACGACGGTGTCCGAGCCGGAGCTGGACCGGCTGGAGGCGGTGGTGGAGCGCATGGAGGCGGCGGGCCGCGAGGGCCGCCCCTTTCCCGAACTCGACCGGGAATTCCACGAGTTGCTGTACGGCACGCTGGGCAACGCGTTCGTGCCGCAGTTACTGGGCGCGTTCTGGACGGTGTTCCGGCGGGTCGCCCTCGCCCGGCAGTGGCCCGGTGGCCCGGCCCCCGAGCTGACGGCCCGCCGCCACCGCGACATCGTCAGGGCCCTGCGGTCCCGGGACGCGGAGGGCGCGGAGCGGGCGATGACGGACCACTTCAGCGGGATCGAGGCGGCGGTGACGGGCGCCCCGGCGAGGGGCCGGCCGGACGCGAGGGGTGTCTTCTAGGCTCCCCGGTGCGGTCCGCGCGGCTCACAGTCCGAGGGTCATGACGAGGCGGTCCTCCCCGGCACCGAAGTAGTCCTTGCGGACGCCTTCGTCGGACGAGAAGCCCAGTGACCGGTACAGCATGATGGCGGCGGCGTTCGCCGGCTCCACCGTCAGCCGGACCTCGCGGACGTCGTCGGCGCGCAGCCGGCGCAGCACCTCCAGCATCAGCCGTCGGCCCAGCCCCCGCCCCCGCTGGTCGCGCGTGACGCCGAGGCTGACGACCCAGCTCCGGTATCCGTCCCGCGTGGTCACGTACAGGACGTAGCCGTGCAGGCTCCGCCCGTCGTCGAGGACGAGAAGGCAGTCGCCGTGCAGATCGAACAACTGGCGCAGGACGAAGTGGGGGTACGGGTCGTCCGGGAAGGCCTCGTGGTCGACGCGGATGAGTTCGGGCAGGTCGTCCTCGGTCACCCCCCTCATCGTCAGGGGCCGGTCCACGAACGCCCGTTCACGGAAGAGGGACGGGCCGATACGGCCGCCGGGCGAAGGGAAACGTTCCTCTGGAAACGCGGTCATGCCGCCCCCTGCGAGATGGAGTCAAGGGTCCGTGCCACCCGCACGGGTGGTACGGGTGGGACGTACGCCGTCTGCCGTTCGGGTGTGTTCGACAGAGTTACGACCATCTTGCGCGGCAACGATCTGGCCGTTCAAGGCGGGATCAGGTCCAAGAGTGCATTCGCCCCGGTGCGCCCCCGATGCGCCCCGCGGGAGGTAATTGTTCCTGCGACATCGAGGCGAGGGGGATCCAGCGGGCCTTGGACATTGGTACCGTGGGGCGATGACCTTCAGATCGCCGGGGGACGCGCAGTTGAATGCGGATGTGTCCTGGGCCGCATTCGATCCGATCGCCTACGTTGATCACAATTACCGTGACTTACAGGCGGAGGACGCGGAGATCCTTCATATCGTACGCGATCATTTCGGCGATCATTTCAGAGACCATGCTGCCGGACCGGTTTCCGGTATCGACGTGGGGGCCGGCGCGAACCTCTACCCCGCACTGACCATGCTGCCCTGGTGCGACGAGATCACCCTCCTCGAACGCTCCTCCGCCAATGTGCGCTACCTGCGCGGCCAGACCGAGTCCTACGACGCCAACTGGGACCAGTTCTGGCGCGTCCTGTGCAAGAACGACGGCTACGCCGCCCTCGACATGGACCCGCGGGCCAAGTTCCGCAAGGCCGTCCGGGTCGAGTCGGGCGACCTCTTCGACCTCGTACGGCACCGGGGCCGCTGGTCCATGGGGACCATGTTCTTCGTCGCGGAGTCGATGACCACCTCGCACGAGGAGTTCACCAGGGGCGTCGAGTGCTTCCTGCGTGCCCTGGCCCCCGGCGCGCCCTTCGCCGCCGCGTTCATGGAACATTCGAAGGGTTATCATGCGGGCGAGCATTTCTTCCCCGCCTGCGACGTGGGAGAGTCGGAGATGTACGAGAGCCTCGAGCCTTTTGCGGGCGAGTTCAAGACCACCCGCCTCAAGGCCTCGGCCGCCGTACGCGAAGGTTATTCGGGAATGATCGTCGCCTACGGCCGGCGGAATTCGGACTCCGATATTCCGGCCGGTTGAGGACCGAATCTTCACAACAGAAGAGGGTTCATCTTCAATTGATGGCAGTGCGGCCTGTGTGAGGGGCATGGGATGCAGATCAAGCCACGCCAGCATCTGCTGGACATCTGGCAGGCGGTCGCCCGCAACTCGTTCGACGGGGGCGAGTGGACCTGGGGCAAGTGGGGTGGGGAGAGCAGTGTCGCCGACGCCGAGCACCTGTTGTGCCTCCTGTATCCGGCCACGGAGATCCCGGCCTTCCGGCTGGACGACCCGGACACCACGCAGGACGACGTCCAGAAGGTCCTGAGGAAGGCCGGCGGACGGCTGGAGATCCCGGCCAACCTCGTCACGGCCGCCAACCAGTTCATGCGCATGCACATCGGCGACGACAAGAGGCCCACGTTCGCCGGTGGCCACTACTTCCTCTCCATGGACGAGGACCGGGACCTCACCGAGGAACAGCGCGCACTCGGGGTGGTCGACTCCTACTCGATGTCGATCACCCTCTGCCTGGCCACGCTCGGCTTTCTCAAGGTGTACGAGTCCAAGACCCGCCGCAGCGACGTCCAGGAGACGATCCAGGAACTGCGGGCCGCCACCAGCAACCGGCTCACCGCCGCCATGGTGAGCCTGCTGCGCTCCTTCACCGTCAACGTCTTCGACACCGACTCCTCCCAGGGCCGCACCCTCTGCGAACTGCTCGGCCAGGGACGGCTGTCGCAGCGGCACGTCCTGCAGAAGTTCCAGCGCCGCTTCCGGCCGCTGCGCGCGGCCATCGTCGAGAGCTTCGTCCTCGGTGTCGACGTCGAGGAGGGCCTCAAGGACGAGAGTCAACTCTTCGAGTGCGGCTGGGGCTGGAGCATCGTCAAGGACGCCCCCGAGGTGGAGACCGACGAGGAGATCGGGCCCCAGCCCGTGGGCGTCGCCAACCCGGTGCCCTACCTGTACTTCACCGTGGTCGCACTCGACGGTATCCAGGACCTGTTCTCCGACCGCACCCTCACCCTGGGCCTGCTCAACTCCGAGCAGCAGAAGCTCGCCGAGGCGTTACGACTGCGCTGGGAGATCACCCAGCAGTTCTGGTCGGGCATCGCGCGCTTCGACGCCGACCGCTGGCCCCTGGAGGACATCCCCTGGCGCACCACCGGCCAGAAGCTGGAGTCCGAGTACTTCTCCCTCTCCGTCGCCGCCATCCTCGTCCACGACCTGATGCGGCGCCGGGCCACCGACGACGACCTGACCCGCACCGTCAGCGTGATGGAACGCCTCGCCGAGCGGGGCCGCATCACCAGCCGCATGATGCGCGACGACCCCATGGTCCAGCTGCACAACCCCGGCGTCACCCTGCCGTTGCAGGGCAGCGAACGCATCGGGCCGCAGATGCAGTGGACCATGACCGACTTCTCCGCACAGCTGCTCAAGCGCACCATCCAGCTGTGCACGCTCTCCCGCAACCTGAGCTCGCACGACCGGCTGCTCAGACTCGCCGAGGACATCTTCGGCCATGTGTGGATGCGCCGCATTCGCGACGGCGAGGGCGTCGGCCTGTGGGACAACGTCCACGCCGCCTACCCCGAATCGCCGGTCTCCGAAGGACCGGTGTCCTGGAACGTCACCGAGCGCGTCACCGAGGTGATGGTCCAGGTCCACCAGATGTACCGCCAGTCGCCGATCCGCAGCACCGAACTGACCCAACTGGCCAGGGCGTTGCTCAGCGAGTCCAGTCATCTCCTCGGCAATGAACAGATGGAGCCCGCACCCGCCTCCGAGGGCAACCGCGGAATGGAACTCAGGAGCATCGAGGTCAAGTTGCGCCGTGCCCGCACGCTCGTGGACGAACAGCCCGGAACCGCCTGCGCGCTGACGCTCGACGTGCTCGGGCAGCTCGACGCCCTCGCCCGGGCCCGCGAGGCCGCGGGCCAGGGGGTGTAGCCGTGCTCGTCTTCGCGGCCTCCGACAAGGGAGGCACGGGCCGCTCCGTCACCAGCGCCAACCTCGCCTACCACCGGGCGCTGGCCGGCGACGACGTGTGCTACCTCGACTTCGACTTCGGCTCGCCCACCGCGGCGGCCGTCTTCGACGTCCCGGACGCGCGCCAGGCCGCCGAGGACCGGGGCCTGCACTCGTATCTGAGCGGCACGGTGGGCGAGCCGCTCCGTATCGACGTGTGGGCGGACACCGAGCACCGGGTGCTGCGCAACCGGCCGCCCGGCTCCGGCCGTCTGGTACTGATGCCCGGCGACCTCAGCGGCGGCGAGTTCGCGACCGGCGAGGACAACCTGCGCCGCTGTGTCGATCTGCTGCTCCGGCTCAACAGCGAGTTCGACCTGATCGTCGTCGACCTCAGCGCCGGCCGCAGCTACGCCGTCGACATGGTCCTGGAGGCCACCTCGCAGCGGGAGATGCGGGGCGTCGAGTTCCGCTGGCTGGTCTTCCACCGCTGGACCCGTCAGCACGTGGCGGCCGCGGCGAGCCTGGTCTTCGGCAAACGTGGCATCGTCGCCGGAGGTGTGGCCCGCGGCCACGACGAGGACGCGCTGCGCAGCGTCATCCGCTTCGTGCGGGCCGCCGTACCCGACCCCGAGTCGTCGCTGTGGTCGCAGGTCTCCGCCACCCAGTCCGCCTGGATGCGGGAGTGCGACCGCGACCTCAAACAGATGTCCTCCACCCTCGGAATCGGATACACCCAGGTCCTCGGCTCCGTGCCCCTGGAGCCCGTCCTGCAGTGGCGAGAGCAGCTCATCACCGACGAGGACGTGCTCGACAGCCAGATCGCCAACCGGGAGACCTGGGAGGCGCTGAGCGAACTGGCCGGCCGGCTGACCGACGACAAGTACTGGGAGCAGGCGTGACGGAAGCCGTGTTCCAGGAGACCACCGCACAGCCCCGCACGCAGTCCTTACCGCTGTCCCATCTCTCGCTGGAGCTCGGCCACCTCTATATGGAGGACTTCGAGGCCGGCCCCGAGCGGCTGCGCGAGCACTTCGCCGAGGTGCGGATCTGGGTGGACGCCGCCCGCGCCTCCGCCGCACGCCGCGCCGGAGGCAAGCGGCCCCGCATCAGCACGTGCTTCCTCATCGACGACTACTTCACCCGTTTCTCCACCCCCGCCGAGCTCGTGCCCATGGTGCTGGCGGAGGCCGAACGGGCCGGACTGGTCATCGACTACCTGGCGCGTGAGTCGGGCTGCGCCGTAGCCGACAAGATCGAGCTCGCCGAGGCCGTGATGCACCGCCTCGTGGAGGCGCCGCCGCCCGGCAGCTACGGCTCCCGCCCGTCCGTCAGCCAGACCGGCTGGCTCGCCAACGGACAGCGCACCCCCTCCTCGCGCAGCGCCATGGGCGAGATCACCGGCTGGCAGCCGCCCCAGGAGACCGCGGCGCGCAACCACTCCGTGTTCATGGACGTCGAGCTGTGGTCGGAGAAGGACGGACAGCGTCTGTGGTCCTGCCCGTTCCTCGCCGCCGTCTGGCAGCTGGCCCGTCTCGGCCTGCTGCGTCACCTCGGCGAGCCCGTGCTGACCCCGCGCCCCTGGGACGGCGGCGACTTTCCCTACGACTGGGACCGGCTGCCGCCGCTGCTCCGGCTCAACGCCTCGGCGGCACCCTTCAGCGCGTACCGCACCTGCACCCTGATGCCCAACCGCTTTCTCGCCGTGGAGGACGCCGTACGGCTCGTTCTCGACCAGATCGACGTCGACTCCGCAGCCCTGCGGCAGGTCGCCGAGCGCTCCGCCCGCGAACGGGTCGCGGTTCCGGCCGCGGTGGCCCAGCGCGCCACATACGTCTTCTACGAGGAGCCCGCCGCCACCCTCTCCTACGGGGAGGGCTGAGATGGCAGCCCCCGGGCACTCGGCGGGTCCGGTGCTCGCCTGCGGTGAGACGCGCACGGGGCTGCTGCCGTCCTTCCAGGCGCTGGACGGCCGGGCCGCCGCCCAGCTGCTCAGACTGCGCGCCGACGAACACGTCCGCGTCTCCGAGCGGCCCAACCTCTACGCGCTCTCGCCGCAGGTCCTGACCGGCGTGGACTGCCGGCTGCCCACCTCCAACGGCGCCAAGGTGCGCGCCGTCGGCACGGTGGCCGCCCGGGCCGCGCTCACCGAGGGCCGCGTGCTGCAGGCCACCGCGTACTTCGGCGCCCCGGCCGGCGGCCCCGACTCGCGCCGCCCCTGGGGCCACTACCTGGTGCGGCCCGGGATCGTCGAACCCTTCGGGAAACTTCCCGAGCAGGCCACCGCGGCAGGCGTCCTGGGCGGCGCCGCGCGCGGCGAACTGGACCTCGGGATGATCGCCGAGGGCCTGCTCGCCCAGTTACTGCGGCACCCGCTGCTCGACCACAAGGCACCCTTCAAGTCGCGGCGCACCCATCTGCGGTGGGCCGCGCGCCGTGCTCCGGCGGGTGAGGGGGCGGCGCTGGAGCGTTTCACCCTGGCCGAGGACGGGCTGCGGACCGTCGAGCTGCGGCTGCCTGAGGGCACCCCGCCCGCCGCGGCGGCGGGCCTGTGCGAGGACCTCGCGCTGCACGACTGGCTGCTGACGACCGTCGTGCACATGCTCGACAACAGCAGGCTCGGCGCCGCGGACGGCCCCTCGGCCGTCCTCGCCCTGCGCCCGGCCGTCGATCACCTGCTGCATCTGTGGATGCCGCGCGCACACGTGGACCCGGCGCTGGGCCACCTGTGGGACGTGCTGGAACGGGAGCCGGGGTTCACTCGCCAATGGCAGACCCTGGTCCAGCGCATCCGGGATCAACTGGCCGTCCAGGCCATTCCGCTGCTGCACGAGGCACTGAGCACGCGCTGAGCGGAGGCACGAACCAGACACCCGACGGGGGAGGCCGAAATGAGCGGAGCATCGACAGGGGACGTGAGGGCCGTGCCGCAGCGGGAGGAGCAGCGCATACCCAAGCTGCTCCGCAAGACGCTGCTCACGGTCGCGGTCGCCGCAGCCACCTATGTGCTGACCAACGTCCTCGATCAGGACAAGAACCAGGTGTGGCAGCTGACCGTGTCCGTCGTCCTCGGCGGCTCGGCACTGATCATCCAGTACCTCGTGGAGTTCGAGCAACGCCTGGAGTCGATGGAGGAGAGCCAGAAGCGGCGCATCCGCGAGATGCGGGACAGCCTGACCAGCCATCACGAGCAGATGCGCCGGGCGGTCGACGAGAGCTTCGCCAAGATCAACGACGCGACCGAGCTGTTCAGCCAGGTGGACCGTTCAGTGCTGCGCTCCGACGGGGTGACCCGGCTGGCCCGTAAGTACACGCAGGTCGGCGAGCACGGATCGGAGCTCGTCAAGACCTTCGCCCAGGAGGAGATCGGCCGGCTCGCCTCACTCATGGAGAGCCTCAGCAACGGCAGCGCCGACTGCCCGGGTGAGAACCACGACTGGCTGATCGACCTCACCACCTGCGCCAAGAAGACGGTGTACGCCACCAGCACCTCGGTGGACCGCGACTTCTGGTTCAGCGAGCCGGCGAACCGGTACCTGAAGGCCCAGGAGAGGGCGATCAGCCAGCGCGGCGTGGTGGTGCGGCGACTGTTCCTCGTCAGCAAGCCCGAGGACCGCACCCCGAGCCTCGAGCGCCTGTGTGAGCGGCACCGGGAGTTCGGCATCGACGCCCGTATCGCGGTCCGTTCCCTGCTGCCACCGCCCGCGCAGGTGACCCCGCTCAACGACTTCATCGTCTTCGACGGCGAACTCTCCTACGAGACCGAGCCGGACGTCGAGGTCATGCCCGCCAAGACGACGCTGAAGATGACCCGGGAGCACGTGTCCGAGCGGATCAACCGCTTCAACGTGCTCTGGGAGGCCACGGAGCCGACCGGGCCGGACCCGGAGCCCGAACCGACCGCGGCGTCCGGCTGAGCGCACACCGCGGCCGACGCCGCGTCCTTCTCCGTTCTGGACGTGCTCTCTTTGCAAAGCTTTACAGCGAATTAACCATTTTGGGAAGCGGGAAAGACCGAGAGGGTGAGGGGTCACCCGGACATCTGTGATGAGTTGCGCACCATGCTGGCCGCGGGCAGCATGACACCGTCAGCGCGAAGTTGCTGTTCAAGGCACATGTGCGCTCGTATACGGTCCGGTGAGACGGATCCCGGGGAGTCCCGGCGAGCGACGCGAGTACCGAGCTCCAGTACGGGGACGGCCGTTCCCCGGATGGCCACTTGTGCGGAACTAGCCACAGGCACAGCTGAAACGACAGCAGCAAACGCGCAAATCCGTCCATCTGGAGGTGTGTTCGTGAGCAGCATCGCCGAGTGGCTCGAAGAAAACGTCACGACCGACAAACGCGCCCTCGACTGGTACCGGGAACCCGAATGCGAGCCCCGTATCGTCCGCGCCTACCGCCAGCTGCTGAGCGGCTATGAGATCGACACCTCGACGATCCTCAAGACGACGGTCGAGGTCCAGGGTGAACACGCAGGTGTGGTCCGCGTGCACGACATCAACTACTACTCGATCTGCGCGCACCACTTCCTGCCTTTCTACGGCAAGGTGGCGGTTTCGTACGTGCCCGGCGACCGGATCCTCGGCCTGGGCAAGTTCCCCCGGCTGGTGCAGGCGTTCAGCCGCAGGTTCCAGATCCAGGAGCACCTGGTGAAGGACATCGCCGAGGAGATCATGTCCTCGGGTGGCGCGCGTGCGGCACGTGTGGTGTCCACCGGCCGGCACATGTGCATGTGCAGCCGCGGTCCGTCCGACCAGACGGCGATCACCGACACCTCGTACGTCACGGGTGACAAGGAACTGTTCTCCCGGTTCGGGCTGGACGACTGACGGTCCGCCGGGCCCTGCACATCCGGCTTCGCGCCGGCGTGAACCGCCTGCTGAGCTACTACACCGGCGACGGGCCCTCCCGGCAGAAGCTGGAGGAGTTCATCC
>NZ_JBEYXD010000063.1:0-52250 GCF_040644975.1 Streptomyces sp. NPDC046900
GCTTCCATCTCCACGCCCACGCCTCCCCGCCACGGTGGGAAACGATCCCGGAAACTCAATCCGATTCAGGATCGCTTAGCTGATCAGAGACGCTGGACAGCGTGCTCATCAGTTCGTCCCGTGCCATCACGACGCCCACCCTGCCATGATCCGCGAGGAGGAGTACCGGCGGTGCAGGCGGGCTGCAGCCGTCGACGCCTTTGCGGCCCGGCCGAGCGGTCGACGCTCTGCCAGGGCCGCGCGGCCGCCGTGGGCCTGGCGAACGTGCGCGGCATGATCGACCGCCGGCGGGTCAGTGGCCGGCCTGCTGCATGTGCTCATGGGCGCAGCGATCCGCTGAAGTCCCGTGTGCCTCGCCCCCATATCCCCCAGCTCGTGGAGCGCCAAAGGCTTCCCCCGTGTCAGGCAGGGCTGCACCAGACGGTGACGACGATGTCGTGTCCCAGCGCGTCGTCCACGACACGGTGCAGGGCAAGGTCGACGACACGATCATCAAGGGGGCGGAAGGGGTGGCTGGGATCCGGCATTCCCAGCAGTGGTCCCAGCGCGTCGATCGCGGGCTTCCACAGCGTGGACCAGTTGCGCCGCCCGGACACCTCAAAGCACAGCACCAGGTGCAGTGCATCCCCGGGAATCGGTTCGCTTCGCACCGCACGGCACGCCTGATGGAGTGTCTGTTTCCAGGCGGGAGAGGTGGCGGACATGCTCGTGCGCACGGAGAAAAGCGGCTCGGCTTGTTCTGCGTTGCCCGGGCCGTGCACAACGGCCGGCCCGATGGCAATCGTGGAGTGGGTGGCGTGCCGTTTGCGGGCGAAGAACGCATCGAAGCGGCCGGCCCCGAATCGGCGGGCCAGCGGGAACAGGTAATTGTCCAGGTCGCGGCCACCGCTGGTCAGCGCCACCTCGCGAGACAGGCCGACATCCAGCACCAGCGCCAACGGGGCACCGTCCGCGACGACGGCCTGAGGGGCCAGGGCCGCGACACAGTCCAGATAGGCGCCAAGGCGCTGCCGGCTTGGATGGCCGGCCGCATCCCAGCTCTCCAGGACCGGCGGCACCAGAAGCCTGACGGGGGCGAGGGCAGGCGGCGACAACAGTACAGGCACACCCCCAGTCTTCCCCGGCCCGGACTGTCTGAAGTCCACGGATCGGCCCAGGCGTTCACCCGTGTCCACGCCCACCCCGCGGCCGGCATTCCCGCCCTTGGGCCGCACCAGAACGGCCCTCCCGACATCGCTGCCGATCGAGACGGGAGGGCCGTGTGCACCACAGATTCCGCGACCATGTCCGGCACCGCACCGCGGGGGGATGCCGCCTTGGCGGCTATGCAGCTGCTGCCTGGGCGAACGCGTCGAGGAGACCCGGCCAGCCGCCCGGCGAATCGAACGCGGCGCGGACCTCGTCTTGGGCTTCGCCGAAGCGGTCCAGGTCACGGTGTTCGAGCTCCACTCGGGTGCGATCCGGCCCTTCGGAGACGAAGCGGATCTCCACCTCAGTGCTCAGCTGCGGGTCGTAGCGCCAGGCGGCGTCGATCTGCCAGGCCAGCACCAGGAGGGTGGGCGGCTTCCACGTCAGCACCCGGCCCCACTCGCACTCGCTGCCGTCGGTGTCGATCTCGTACCAGCGGCCGCCTTCCCTGCCCTCGAGGACCGCCTGCTTCAGCTCCCCCTCGCCGATCTTGTGGCCGCGCGGCCACCAGCTGTCCATGCTCTGCGTGAAGACGGTGAATGCCTTCTCGATCGGCGCTTGGACGGTCACGCTCTTGCGGACGGGTCCATCAGTCATGTTCGTGTTTTCCTTCGCTCTCGGCGGCCGCGGCGAACGCGGCCAGCGCCTGATCCCAAAACCGGTTGAGCCAGGCGCGCAGAGCACCCAGCCCGGCCGGGTTGAGCTGGTACACACGTCGCGTGCCGACCGCTCGGTCCACGACCAGTCCGGCCTCCTTGAGCACCTTCAGGTGCTGGGAGACCGCGGGACGGCTCACGGGCAGGCCCTCAGCCAGCTGCCCCACTGTCTTGGGGCCGTCGACGAGACGCTCGAAGATGGCCCGCCGGGTCGGGTCGGCCAGCGCGGACAAGGCATCCCCGTAAGTCGCCACTTACGTAAGTTATGACTTACGGACAGCCGGGTCAAGCAGGACGACGAGACACAGCCACACGAGCGACCAAGCCCCGGCCGGGAGCCAGGCGCGGCCTCACCGCACAAGGAAGCGGGCCGAAGACCGCGAGCAAGCCGGACATGGTCACCGCGCCGCCCGGAACCCTGAAGATCACTCCCCCGCCCACGAGCAGTCCGCCATGCTCATCACGAGTGGCGAGGTGCTGCGGGTGCGCACGCTCTCCCGCCTGGGTGTCGACGGGCGCGTCGGCATCGGCCCGTCCATCACCGTCGCGGCGACCGCCTCCGGCCAGATCACCGGCCCCGGCGGCGTTCGACCCCGAACAGGTCACCGACTGGCTCGCACCGCTGCCCGTGGAGGCCCTGCACGGCATCGGCCTCGCCAGGCAAAGGCCTTGCGCGATTACGGCATCCACTGCGTCGGCCTGCTCACCGCGGTCCCGCCCGCCACCGCGCAGCGCCTGCTCGAGGGCCGCGCGGGTCGGCTCGCCGCCGACCGGGCCCGCGGCACCGACCCCCGCCCCGTCATCCCCCGCGTCCTGCCCGCCTCCGCCACGGTCCGCTGCGCCTTCCCCCGGCACACCCTGACGACGCCGCCGTACGAGCCGCCCTGCTGAACCTGGTCATCCAACTCGGACACTTGTTGCGCCAGCGAGGGCAGGCCGCCCGCGCCCTGACCCTGCGCTTCTCCGGCGGAACGTCATGGGACAAGACCGGCCGCCCACCGGAGCCGCCCGCCCACGACGGCGACCTGCGCACTCTCGCCTACCAACTCATGGACGCCACCGGCCTGCAGCGCGGCCGCCTGACCAGACTCGTCCTCAAGGGCGAGGACCTCATCGACGCCAGCCAGCTCGCCCAGCAGATCAGCCTGGACAACGCCCGCGAGGACCGCCTGGCCGCCGAAGCGGCCATGGACCGCATCCGCGCCAAGTACGGTCCCGGCGCGATCGGCCCCACCGCCGCCTTCCGCCGCGCCTCTTGAGCTGGATCCCTCACCTAGAGGCCGATCTCCGGTTCCCTCGACCTCACCCTGCGCCCCCCAGGCCTTGAGCACCCGGCGGGTCCCGTCGGTCTCCTCGATGAGCCGGACCACCACGACCAGGTTGTTGCTGTAGAGCCCGACCCACTCCGTGTACCGGTCCTGGCGGTGCCCGATGCGGTCCACTCGCCCTCGACGGCCGGACCGTCCGCCTCGAACTGCAACGTGGCGAAGTGCTTGGTCTGCATGCGGTGCTCCTCGCCTCGGCGTTCACGTCCATCATCGCGCCAGGTGCCCGGACGGCCCTCCGGCACCCTTTGCGGTGGAGATTGACGCTTTGCCACTGAAGTTCGACCGCGTCGGCCGTCACCACGGGCGTGGGCAGCGCTGTGGCCGCGGCCTCCCGCGTTCGGGGGCTAACGGCGCTCTTGGTCAGAACGGGTGTGGTTCGGTGGGCGCCGGGCTCGGAGAGGACTGCGCGGAAGTGGAATCGGATGCCGGCCTGGTCGTCGGCGTGGCCCCGCTCTGGGACGGCATGCCTTGGCGGTAGGCCTTGGTGACCTTGGCCGTCGCATAGGTCAAGGAGGCTGCGACCTCCTCGACGTCGATTTCCACGGTGGTGCGGTGAATGCCTTCTTTGTCGTCGAAGGAGCGTTGCCTCAGTCGCCCGGTGACGATAACCCTCATGCCCCGGGTGAGCGACTGCGCGGCGTTCTCACCGGCCTGCCGCCAGAGCGAGCAGCGCAGGAATAGCGGCTCTCCGTCGACGAATTCGTTGCGTTCGCGGTCGAACACACGGGGAGTGGACGCGATGGTGAACCCCGCCACCGGGATGCCGGAGGAGGTGTGCCGCAGTTCAGGATCGGCGGTCAGGTTGCCCACCACCGTCACCAGCGTCTCGCCCGCCATGCCGCCACCCCTTGCCTCTTGCTGGAACACACCCACCGTACCGGCCCCTGCAGGCCCGCTGGCACGATGACTGCCATGGCAAGCGAGGAGAACTCACTGGAGACGGCGGCTACGACGCTGCGCGAGGCGCAAGCGGCAGTTCACGTGGCCCGACGGAGGCTGACCGCGGCGATCGTCACCGCGTACCAAACCGGAGAGTCGGTCACTCGCATCGCCGAGCGAACCGGCACGAGCATCATCGAGATTCGGAACCTGCTGGCCGCTACCCAGACCTCACGCCACGCGTGAGCATGACGGCGAATTCACCGGCGGGGCATGCCATGGAGCATGCTGAATTCGTATCCCGGACTGTTCAACAATCGATGGGTTCATGGACGAGTCGTTGCGGAGCCGGCCAGGCAATATGCGACAGGGCCCCGGACGGCCTGTCATGCCGTCCGGGGCCCTGAGATCTGGCTACCGGCATAAGTGGTGGGCGGTGTGCGAGCTTGCCGGAGCCGACGGCGCTTTTCCGGGAGTTGGGCCGTCTGCGCGGGTGCGGGCAGCAGGTGGCCGAGGCGGCGGATTCGCCGGTTTGATGGGGATCACGGCCGTGCTGGCGGATTGAGCGGGCCCCGAATGGGGGGGTGCGACGTCCTTCGCTGCGCGGGTCGGCCCGCCCGCGGGCGCTCGGTTGCCTGTTGAGGGCTGGGGCGTGTTTCAGCGGGTGGTGGCGTGGGCGGCCTGTTCGATCAGGCGGGTGACCGCAGCCGGCTGGGAGACCGAGACGGCGTGGGAGGCCTCGACTTCGACGGTGTGCGCGCGGGCAGCCTGGCTCTCGCTCAGCACGGTGTGCGCGCTTGGTTCTCGCAACGCACACCGAGCAGCCTACCCGGTCGCGTGGACGGTCTTTCGCCCTGGAGACGAAACCCCGTTGCCTGCCCTGCTCCGCAGGAGTCCGATTCCTCCCCAGCCTGAAGGCCAGGGCATCCTCGGAGGAACCAGGTGAATTGCGCGGGCCTTTTGGGAGACGTCGTCCAGGCCAGGAACAGGTAAGAGGAGGTACCCAGGCGGCGCAAGGCCTGGGTATCCAGTGGTGCGCTGGCGTCGGTGATCCCAGCCATCGCGCGGACGCGGGTGCGCAGGTCAGCGCGACAAACGTGCGCAGCAAGCCGTTGTGCGAAACGGCCAAGGTTGTTCCCGGGCACGGTACCAGGCGCCGCCGGGGTCCGCGGTCGGCGGCGAAGGGGGTCGGGCTGGTCGGGCACAATGACGCGGTGCGCGAAGACGATGACACAGAGCTGCTCGAACGGGTACGGGCGTTGCGGGCAGCCGGCAGCGGCCCCAAGCAGGTGGCGAGGGCGTTGGGGCTTCGCCCCGGGCAGGCGGGGGTGCTGATGCGGCGGGCCGCCGCAGCCGACCAGGCGGTGGAACCGGGAGACCGGCCGGTGGTGGGCTGCTGGGTGAGCCCGGGCTGGAGCAGCGGGCTGGACCTGTCGGCCTGCCCTGGGTGGGCGGCGCAGGACTCCTCGGCGAGTGAGGACGCCGCTGGGGCGGGGTTCGCGCAGCTGCTGGTGGCACGCCGGGAGCGGGCAAGCCGGGTGACGGTGACCGGTGTGCTGGTGGACGTGTACTGCCTGGGCGTCAAGAACGTGATCGAGCCCCACACCATGGGTGCGGGTTCGCTGGAGGCCCACCGGCGCTCCTACTACAGCGCGTTCGAGGAACCCTCCCTGCCGATCGGCATCGAGCAGGCGCAAGCCATCGTCTATGGTGCCGTCGCCTACGCTCGCGGGCTCGGATTCGAGCCGGCCCCCGGCTTCACACAAGCCGCCGCAGTACTGGGGGAACCAGCCGGCGCGCTACCGCAGATCGGCTTCGGGAACCAGGGCATGCCTTTCTATCTCAACGGTCCCCGCGACGACGCCCGCACGGTGCTGGCCACCTTGGAGCGCACCCGCGGCGCAGGCAACTACCACTACCTCCTCGCCTCGAGGCCGATGTGACCCACCCGCACGACACCGAGACCCCGCAGATCCGCCTCACCGAGCACCACGCCCAGGCCGACCTGCGGACACTGCTGCAACTGTGCGCCGCGGGCCGGGTGAAGTGCAGTGCCAAGACACTGCGCCCGTCCGCCGCGACCATCGCCCAGGTGGCCGAGGTACTGGACGCAGGCGACTTCTACCCCGACGAGGCGATAGCCGCCTTCGCCTGGCCCCTGCTCCTGCAGGCCGGCGGCCTGGCCCAGCTGGCCGTCGGCAAGCTCGCGCTGACCACGCGCGGCCAGCAAGCCCTCACCCAGCCCGCGCACCAGGTGCTGGCCCACCTGTGGCAACGCTGGCTTTCCAGCACGATCCTGGACGAGTTCTCCCGCGTCGAAGCGGTCAAAGGCCAGCGCGCCGCGAACGTGCTCAGCGCACTCAAACCACGGCGCGGCCACGTCGGCGCCGCGCTGGCTGCCCTGGCCGCTGGCGAGTGGACCACCGTCGCCCAGCTCTTCACCACCATGCGCAAAGCGGGGCACGACCCGTCGGTCGCACGCTCCGAGCGGGCTCTGTGGAAGCTCTACCTGGAAGACCCCGAGTACGGCAGCCTCGGCTACGACAGCCACCACCCCTGGGCACTGCTCCAGGGCCGCTACACCATGGCCGTGCTGTTCGAGTACGCCGCATCGCTGGGACTGATCGACGTCGAGTACGTGGACGCTGCCGGGGCACGCGACGACTACCGGCACAACTGGGGCGGCGACTGGCTGGAGCGGCTCAGCCGCTACGACGGCCTGCACGCGATCCGTCTCACCCCTCTGGGCGCCTTCGCCACCGGGCAAACCCCCACCTACCTCCCCGGGCCGGCCCCCGAACCAGCCACCGCCTCAAGCGTCGCGGCGCTGAAGGTCCTCGCCAACCACGACCTGGTCGCCCTCGATGGCCTGCCCCCGGCCCAGGCCCTGCTCCTGGATGCCTTCGCTACCCGCACCGGCGACCGGACCTGGGCTCTGAGCCCCGCCTCGCTGCTGGCCGCCGTGCACGCCGGACGCGACCTCGCCGAACTGCGCGCCTACCTCGACCACGCCGCCACCGCCCTGCCGGACACCGTCGCCACGCTCCTGGCCGACGCCGAGCGCCGCGTCGGCGCGGCCCGCGATCTCGGCCCCGTCCACCTGATCGAGTGCGCGGACGCGGCCACCTGCGCGCTGCTGGCCAGCGACCGGCGCATCCGCGCGCTCGCCACACGCCTCGGCGACCGCCACCTCGGCGTCCCCGCCGACAAGCTCGACCGCTTCCGTAAAGCCGCCCTCACCCTCGGACACCCCGTCACCTGAAAGCCACTCACCCCGACAACTCTCCAGACGTCCCTTCCACAAGCGTGTGTTCGTTGGGGGATCCCCAACGAACACGAGTGGTCTTGCTTGGGCAGAGGGCGCGACCAGCGAGATCACCGTCTCAGACAGGGTGTCCGGTGATCTGTACGGTGAGCGGGGGCTATCCGTACAGTCCTGGACTGTGACACCGAAGGAGCCGTAAAGGCCCTTGCCACAAGCAGGCAGTTGCCTTCAGCGGCTCGCGGCAGTGCCTGCACCGGCGCATGACGGGGCTGGCCGCGTTTCGCTCTAGCGGTGCCCCAGCAGAAGCAATAGCGTTATCCACCAAGCAGTCGTGGTTCCGAAGTCGTGCGCCCGTGGACACCTTGCCCGCGGGCGCTTTGCTGTGCAGCCCTCTCCGGACCAGGGCGATTACCTCCGGGCCCGCACCGTGCGGGCCCGAACCCCTCGAAGGAGACAGGCATGGCCAAGGGCACTGTGAAGTGGTTCAACGCGGAGAAGGGCTTCGGCTTCATCGAGCAGGAGGGCGGCGGCCCGGACGTCTTCGCCCACTACTCCAACATTGCCGCTCAGGGCTTCCGCGAACTGCAGGAGGGCCAGCACGTGGAGTTCGACGTCGCCCAAGGCCAAAAGGGCCCCCAGGCGGAGAACATCCGCGTCATCTGACCCAGCGCCCGAACCGGCCCGGCACCGTGGAGGTGCCGGGCCTGCGTGTCTGGCCGCCGGCCGCGGTACTACGTGTCCGCATCGCGCTCCAGCACCAAAAGCCACATGAACCCATGCGACGCGCCCCCGACCCCATCCCGCTACTGGCAGCGATCGACCTCCATGACCTCAGCGTGCTGCACACCGTGCTGAGCCGGCGATCTCGGCTTCAGCCACGGCGCAAGGCTTGGGTCGCGGCCATCAAGTCCCGAACCTCGATGGGTGCAGATCTTCTGAGGGTGCCTCGTTGGGGTGATTCGCAGAGGTTCGTGATGTGGCCGGTTGTGCCGACTTCTACCGTCGCCGGGATCGCGCCCGCCCTGAGGCGCGGGGTGCTGAGCGAGGGTGGGTGTGGGGTGCCGTCGTTGATGGAGGCGTTGGAGGCCAGGCGGGCTGAGGTGCTGGGCCAGGCCGAGCGGCTGCGTGAGCAGATCGCTGGCCTGTCCGAAGAGTTGTCGCGGGCAGAGGAGCGGCTGGCGCGGTTGCAGATCGCGCGGGAGACGGTGGAGGAGGTGCTGGCCGCACCGTCTTCGTCGTTGCCGGGCACGGACGCCGCGGGTGGGGGTGCCGGCGGAGTCGCCGTGGCGCTGGTGAAGGCCGAGGCCGAGCTGGACGTGACGGTGATGTCGCCGGAGTACCGGGAGATCACCGCCTTGTTCGCAACCTCGGGGGCGGCGATGCGCTGCAAAGAGGTCTGCCAGCACCTGGGTCTGGGGACCGAGCCGCGGCATGTCGAGGGGATGCGTTCGAAGCTGAAGAGGCTGGTGGAGCGCGGGATCCTGGCCGAGCCTTCGTCCGGGCTGTTCAAGGTTGACGGCAGGAAGCTGGGGTGGTGAGCGTGGTGGGGCCGGCCGACGGTGTGCTCGAGGAGTGTGAGGACGCTTTCGCCGCCTCGGCGGGCATGTTCGCTGCGGCGTGCGCGGAGCTGGCGGCCCCGGAGGCCGCGGTGATGACGCATGCGCAGTTGGAGGATCTGCTGGGAGCGCGGATGCGCGAGGTCACCCGGCAGTTGTTCCAGGACCACCTGACCCTGCGGGCCAGGGACGAGGTTCGCCGTGAGGAGGTCGTGGACACCGCCGGTGTCGGGCGCTCCCGGATCGAGCGGGACCGGCACCGGATGCTGGCCACGGTGTTCGGCAAGGTCACCGTGGTCCGGATCGCCTACCGCGGCACCGGCGTGGCGGACCTGCACCCGGCCGACGCGGTGCTGAACCTTCCGGACGCAATGCACTCGCACGGGCTGGCCAGGCTCGCAGCGATCGAGTCCGCCCGCGGCAGCTTCGCCGACGCCTGCGAGCGGATCAACGCTGTAACCGGCTCCGGCATCGGGCGCCGGCAGGTCCAGGAACTCGCTGTCAGTGCCGCAGCGGACATCGACGCGTTTTACGACGTCCTGGTGCCCGCTCCCTGCACCGACACCACGCCACTGATCTTGTCGGTCGACGGCAAGGGCGTGGTGATAAGGCCCGAAGCGCTGCGCGAGGACACCGCCAGGGCTGCGGCGGCCAAGGGTGGCAACGCGATGAAGACCCGGCTGGCGTCCGGGGAGAAGCACGGCAGGAAACGGATGGCCACCCTGGGAGCCGTCTACGACGCCGAACCCGCGCCGCGCACAGTCGACGACATCATCGCCGACCCCGACCAGCAAGACGACGCCCACGGTGCGGCACCCGAGCGCCGCCAGGGACCGAAGGCCCGGTCGAAGTGGTTGTGCGGCTCGGTGATCGACACCGCCGCGCAGGTGGTGGCCGCCGTGTTCGATCAGGCGGAGCACCGCGACCCCGGCCACCGCCGTTGCTGGGTCGTCCTGGTCCACGGGGCCCGCCATCAAATCGACCTCATCAAGGCCGAAGCACAGCAGCGCGGCGTGGACGTCCACATCATCGTCGACCTGATCCACGTGCTCGAATATCTGTGGCGAGCGGCCTGGTGCCTGCACGACAGCGGCGATGCCTCCGCCGAGAGCTGGGTTGCCCGTCACGCCCGCGTCCTGTTGGACGGCGGCGTGCAGCAGACCGCCGCCGCCCTCGAGGAAGCCGTCCGCGCCGCCGAACTGCGTGACGCCCAGCGCAAGGGCATCGACGAGGCCGTGAACTACCTGACCGGCAAGGCCGAGCACCTACGCTACGACACCGCCCTTGGACGCGGCTGGCCGATCGCCACCGGAATCATCGAGGGAGCATGCCGGCACCTGGTCATTATCTGAACCAGCGCGAAGCCCACTCAGTCGCCTTGAGCGGGCTGTGGGCCAGTCTTCGGGATGATGGTGTGCGGGGCGACGTCGTGGAAGCGGGGCATTCCGAGGTCGGTGGTCCGGCGTGCTGACTCCTCAAGTTGTGCGATCTTGTTGTTGGCGGCGGACAGACTGACGTTAAGTCCGTTGAGCACGCGCATGAACGCCTCCTGGCGATGGGCGAGTTGAGGACTTACCACACGGTGGCGTTTTGATCGCACCCCGTCAATGGATTGGTCCATACCTCTTGGCAGGCCTCGCCTGTGGACGGTGCGCGCAGCGCCGCCAGACACGTACTCCACCATCCCTCTCCCGGACGCCGGCCCCTCCACGGGGCCATCTCCTTGCCGACGCTCGCCCAGGCTTGCCCGGCGGCAGAACGCTGACATCGATGCCGCCCACCAGCGCGACCTTGACCGCGAGAGCCAGCAGTTGGCCGAGCAGGCTGCGCTGCATTATGCAGAGAGGAGCGTCACGGTCTCGCACCTGGGAACCTTGCGGGCCCCGCCCTGCGCGCTGCAGCTCTGGCCGGGAAGCTCGGCACGAGCCGACACTATGGGTGGTCCTGCGGCGGGCCCAGGTTTTCGCGCCGGACAGGCTGGTCCCTGCTGGATGCGGCGACCGCAGCGCAGGAGGCCACCGGCCCGGCGGACCCGAAACCCTCGACCTGCTCGACACCATCCCCGGCATCAACCAGGCCACCGCCGAGGTGATCATCGCGGAGACCGGCGGGGACATGACCCGGTTAGCCTCCGCCAAACAGCTCGCGTCCTGGGCCGGGGTATGCCCCGGCCACCACGAGTCCGCCGGCCGCACCAAGAACACCAAGGTCCGGCCCGGCAACCCCTATCTGTCCCAGACCAGCGTCCCGCACAGATCACAGAGATCTGCGTCTTTCCCACAGCCGATGTCCGGCCCGCTGTCCGCACTCACTGACCGCCGGCCTCGCTCGCCCACGGCGGGAGTTCGCTGGCCGCCCGCAACACCGCCGGCGCCACCGCGAGCGCATCTCCGCTGGCCACCCACCGGTAGCGGGCCACCAGCATCGGGCCGTCGACGCTCTCCCGCACGAACCCGTCGATAACACCGAACCCGCCCGCGCGGTCACGGAAGACGACCTCGCCCGGCTCTTCCTCGCCCGCGCTCTCCTGGAAGTCCCCCGTGTCCGGACAGCCCGCAAACGCGTACACCCAGTGAGTCATGCCTGCCATCCTCCCCGGATCGGCTTATCGGTCCCGGATCAGCCGCGGAGGCTGGGAGGGGATCCGCCCCAAAAGCTCACAGTTCGACGGCGGTGGAGGTCGCACGACACCCCGGCCTCGGATGTCCCAGCATCGTCCCGACCAGCGGCTCTGCGACACTCCGGGCGCAGCAAAGCAGTGTGGTGACCGGTAACGCGCATAGTAGGACTGGAGAAGGGGCCACCGGACGGGAGTGGAGTGCGCGTGTGACCACACCGCCGATCGACTATCGAGCGTTGTTCGCTGCCACCCTCAGTTCGTATCTGGTGCTGGGCCCCGATCTGGTGATCCTCGATGTCAACGAGGCGTTCTGCCGTGAGGTCCGCCGCCCTCGGGAAGACCTGGTCGGGCGGTTTCTCTTCGAGGCGTTCCCCGAGAATCCGGCAGACCCCGATGCCGAGGGGTTACGGAACCTGCGGGCCTCCCTGCACCGGGTTCTGTGCTCGGGGGAGGCGGAGACGCTGGTGGTGCAGAAGTTCGACATCCCCGTGGCCGACCGTCCGGGGCTGTTCGAGGAACGGTGGGGGTCCCCGACCAACGTCCCCGTGCGCGGGCCGGACGGACAGGTGGCATGGATCCTGCACCGGATGGAGGACGTCACCAACTTCGTACTCTCCCATGCCGCCAGCCGCCCGCGGCCGGGTCAAGCGCTCAGCGAGCGGCAGGCCATGGAGGCCGAACTCTACGTGCGCGCCCAGGAGCTCCAGCGGCTGAATGAGCAATTGCGGCAGGCGCATGCCAGGGAACGGAAGGTCGCCGTCGCCCTCCAGGAGGCCATGATGCAGGCCCCGGACCTGGCCCGGCATCCGAACATCGCGGTGCGCTACCTGCCCGCCGCCAAAGGACTCAACGTATGCGGCGACTGGTACGACGTGGTGAACCTGCCCGACGAGTGCTTCTCCGTCGCGGTCGGCGACGTCGTCGGCCACGGCCTGGAGGCCGCCGCCGCCATGGGCATGCCCCGCAGCGCCCTGTCCGCCGCCGTCCGCGCCCTGCAAGAGCCCGCCCCCGCCATGGACACCCTGGGCCTGTATGCCCGCTCGGTGGAAGGAGCACTGGCCACCACCGCGGTCAAAGCCGTCATCGACACCCACCGCCGGTACGTCACCTACAGCAGCGCCGGACACCCCCCACCAATCCTCACCCACGCCGACGGCACCTTCGTCCTGCTCGACCAGGCCACCGATCCACCCTTGGGAGCCCGCCCGCAGCATGTCTCGCGCCCCCAGGCTTCCGAGCCCTACACCCCCGGCGACACCCTCGTGCTCTACACCGACGGACTCGTCGAACGCCGCGGCGAGGACATCGACGCCGGCCTGCACCGGCTCACCAACGCTCTCGCCGCCAACGTCCGCCTCGACCCAGAACCCTTGGCCGACGCCCTGCTCTCCCGCCTCGGCGTCAGCGGCGGCGGCAGCGACGACATCGCCCTGATCGTCGTCCGCTTGTAACCCCCCACTACAAGTACGTGCCGGAACTGGTTGCTGGTCGGGGCTCCCTGGTGACCGGTGACGCGCCCGCCGCTCTGCCTGCTCCACGCTGACTGTGAGGTCCGAGAACACGGCAGCCCCGGCATCTGATGCCGGGGCTCCCGGCCGACGAGGCCGTCGCCGCCTGGTCAAAGGCCCTCACCCTCATGGACGGCGTGACCTCCGACCGCACCCGCAAGGCATCACCTCGCTCCGCTCCACCCTGGCCGTCTACCAGCGCCGCAAAGTGCCCGGAGCCACCGAACTCGCCCGCCGCGCACGCGAAGCACTGGCCTAAGCTGCCCGCCAACCGGCCGACGAAGGGACACCAGCCGTGGCTCAGCCGACCACCGACGACCAGCCCAAAGCCCTCAAGCCCGCCCACCAGTCCATGACCCTGCTGGTCGCCGCCGTCATCGTCCACGACCAAACCACAGGTCGCGTCGTCCTCCTCCAACGCAGCCACAACGCCAAATTCGCCCAAGGCATGTGGGACCTGCCCGTCGGCAAGAGCGAACCCGGCGAACCCATCACCGAGACGGCGGTGCGCGAGCTGTATGAGGAGACCAGCCTGACCGTGAAACCGGAGTCCTTGAAGGTCGCCCACATCATCCGCGGCGCCTGGGGCGTCGAAGCCCCAAACGGCTTCATCACCGTCGTCTTCACCGCCCACGAATGGACCGGCGAACCCGAAAACCGCGAACCACGCAAGCACGCCCAGGTCCGCTGGGTCGACATCGATGCCATCCCCGCAAACTCCGTCGACACCACCGCCAGCGCCCTCCACCGCTACCTCACCAACGGACCCCAGGTATCGCTGGACGGCTGGACGTAGACGTTGAGGCCCTACACCGCGGGCCGAGCCCAGGCGGCCAACCACGGCAACCACGTCCCGCAAGGACGCAGCCCCGGTGCCCTCCCTCGACCGCCTCGGGCGCTCGATCCAAGACCTGATCTCCATCGTCTCCGGTCTCCGCAAGCGCGGTATCGGCTTCCCGTCACCACACGAGGCGCTCGACACCACGAGGCCGGCAGGACAGGCGCGGCTGCCGCGTACCGTCGCGCCCGACCGAGTGATTCCTGTATGCCGCTCGGGCCGCAGACCAACGTGCCGCCCAAGGACGGCGGTGTCTCTTCACTACCGTCGAGGAACGCCGGCAGTTGCAGGTACCGGTAGCGGCCCTGTCCGAGAAGCGTTGAGGAGTTGAGCGTCCATGGCCGTGTGTGAGGTCTGCGGCAACGACTACGAGATGTCATTCGAAGTCCACGCCAAGGGAGCGGTCCACACCTTCGACAGCCTCGAGTGCGCCGCCCAGAAGATGGCGCCGACCTGCGCCAACTGCCAAACCCGCATCCTCGGCCACGGCCTCCAGGCCGACGGCCAGTTCTTCTGCTGCGCGCACTGCGCCCGCCAGCAGGGCAAGGCAGAGCTCGTCGACCACGCCTGACCCACACGAGGGGACCCGGGCGTTCCTCACCGCCACCTTTAAACCGAGCACACGGCAGCCCCCGGCATCGGATGCGTCCAGGTACCCGGCCGCCTGCTCCCGCTCTTTTTGGACACATCGCACCGCGTTGCTCGCACGGCAGACGGATGCGCCCCTCGGCGATGTCCTCGCAGACCAGCCACAGCCAGCCCGCACCACGCCGCTACGGCGGCCCAGCACCGCCTGCCCGGGACTGGTGATGGGGGTCTTCTTCCCGGCGCCGGCGGTAGCGGTAGGCCCACCGGTTCTTCCACCAGCCAAGCCGGTGCTCACACCTCTGAGGGAAGACCCACTGCAGCGCCATTACCCCACCCTCAGCCCCAAACGGAGCACGATGGCCCACCGCTAACCGGCCGTGGGCCCGTCTACCGTAGAGGCATGGACGCGATCATCGTCGTGTACGAGCTCGACAAGCCGGTGGGCACGCGCACCTGTCCGGGCGGGGCGCCTGGTGGGGCACGGACCGTCCGCCGGGTGCATGCGGCGCCCACCGCCCCGGGGACGCCCACCGCGACGGGACCGCGGACTCTGTGCGGCAAGGACACCTTCGCCATGGAGACGGCCTGCCAGAAGCCATCCGAGCACCCTGGGGCGCCTTGGTACCCCGCAGAGTACGCGTCCGTGGTCTGCCCCGACTGCGATGCCGTGATGACGACCTGACGGTCGTGGCCCACTGCCCCGCCGTCGATGCGTCGCCCGAGGGGAGCGCCGCGGCGTGCCGTGGCACCCGCTCGCGGACAGGCTACTTTTGGGGGATGGCCAGTTCACGGCCGCGGTAGAAACCTTCCCGCTCCTCGACGACGTACGGGGCCATGGCCGTACGCCGGCGGGCCTCCGGCTCAGAGGCCCGCCAGGAGCCGCATACCTTCTGGGAGTCCCAGAACGACACCCCGGTGATCTCCTGTCCGTCCTGGGACCAGTACGCAACGGCGCGGCGCAGACCCTGCGGGTAGGGGTCGGGACGCCATGCCTTCTCGAACTCCCCCAACGTGCCCGGCTGAAGCCGGCGCGTCGTCACCCAGACGAAGTGCTCCTCCATCGCAGCGTCTCTGATCAGCTAAGCGATCCCATGCGAACCGTAAGGTCCGGTGCGGGTTCTGCCCACCTGGGCGGGGAAGCGTGAGCGTGCAGGTGGAAGCCCGCGCCCAGTGCTGCCCCTTGTGGCCGGTGTCGGCTGGTGGTGGGTGTGTTGATCGTGGTCACGCCCTGGTGCCGGTGGGCTGCGCGAGGCAGCCGGGTCCGGTCCGTTGGTGCGTGTCCCCCCGGACGCTGGCCGGCACGAGGGGTAGGTCGTGCCGGGGAGGGAACCCCGCGTCGCCTGGGCGCGGGGCGGTTGGTGCTCGGCCGGGTGGGGCCAGTCTTGGACCGGTCCGTCCGGCTGGTCTTCGGGGTGGCCGTGATGACGGCCTTGGCCTCCATCGTGTCCACCACGGAACGGATCACCATCGCACCCGTGCTGCGCTCTACGGCGGTTTTGCTCTGGTGTGCGAGGCCGCGTGCGGCGATACGCCGCCAGGCGCCCTGGTCACGGTCTCCCTCCCAACCGCACTCGGTGTTGGGGCAGATGGCCCACTTCCAGCCCGACACGGATGGGCGGTCGGGGGCTTTGCGGTGCCGAAGCGGAGCGAGGCAGTGCGGGCAGTGTTTCGAGGTGTTGCGCGGCGGCACGGTGACGACGGCGATACCGATCTCGGCGGCGAGGTGCCGCATGCGGTCGGCGATCTGTCCGCGCACGGTCTGAGAGAGGCGGGTGTTGTGGGTGCGGCCCATGCCGCCTGCTTCCATCGACCGCAGGTCTTCCAGGTAGATGACCGTGGCCCCGGCGGCGATGGCCTGATCTACGGCCCAGCGGGCAGCACCCCGGGCCAAGGCGTCGTTGAGGTGGGAGCGGCGCTCGGACACGCGCCGGATCTCCTCGGCCAGCACTCCCGCCCTGCCGTCCAAGGCGGGGTCGGCGAGCCGGGCGTAGTGGTCGGTCTTGGCGTGCAGGCGTTCAAAGATGCGGCGCAGACGGTACTGCTTGGCCAGCACACCGGAGGCCCGGAACTGGGCCCCGGTCCCGAGGGCGGTGATACGGCCGTCGTCGTTGAGACGGGCAGCGCCGACGCTGAGCAGGGTGTTCAGGCCCCAGTCGACGCCCAGTGCGACCGTGTGCCCGCTGCGCCGCGTTTTCGGTACCGGGTGGGTATAGGCGAGGTCGGCGCGCACCTTGCCGCCCGCAATCCGCACGGTGGGCAGGTGGATCACCGCGTTCGCCGGGATCGTGGGTGGCAGGGTGACGGGGCACGCGACCCACGTCCAGTCCGCATACTTCTGCGGGCTGGGGCGCGTCGGGAGCTTCAGCCGCAGCAGCGCCCGCCGGCCATCGTCGGTGCGTTCGATGGCGGCCTGCTGCCCGTCGCAGGCGGCCAGCAGCAGCATGCGCGCCACACGCGGTTCGCCCTCCAGCTCGAACACGTCGGACGGAAGACGACCGTGTCTGTGCTCGAAGGAGACAACCTGGCGAGTGCGGGAGCGGATCACACTGGACGGCAGGTGCTCGCCGCCCGGCACCGCGTCTCGCACCGCGTCCCACTCTTCGCGGGTGCGCTTGCCCGGATCGGCGGGCCATGCGGCCAGGACCCCGGCGGCCACGTCGGCCCGCCACTTCACCGACCGCAAAGCGCGCCCGGCCTGCTCCTGAGCCATGCGTACAATCCGGTCGTTGACCTTCACGCCCTCGGCCGGGGTGACGGTCCAGCCGAGTCGGCGCAGCGCCATCCACGCGTTCGACGGCAGCCTCCTGCCCCCGGCGTCCACACCCGACGCCAGCACGTTCACGTCGGCAGCGTTCCAGTGCTCGGCCAGCAGTGTGCTCGTCAGTTCGGCAACGAGGTCGACGCACCAGCCGAAACGCTCCAGCACAGCAGCATCAGTGAGGACTTCGCCGGTCTTCTCATCCACCCCAGAGCGGATCAGGGCGCGGGCGCAGGCGGTGCGGGAGGCCTCGCCCTCGGCGAGCGGCAGCTTCCGGCTCACGCGGCCTGGCCCTCGTCGCTGCACTGCCCGGACTCGGCCAGCAAACGGCGGCGGTTGTCCGCGCTGCGCATCCCATACAGTCGCCCGGCAAACGTGGTGACCAGCGAGACGAAGTCCTCCAGCAGTTCGTCCCGGCCGCCGAGCTTCTTCGGGTGCAGCACCTCCACGGTGACGCCGTACACGGCGAACAGCCGCTTGAGCCAGCCGACACCGAACCGGGCCAGCCGGTCCTCATGCGTGACGCGCACCACGGTCACGGAGCCGTCCGACACCATCGCCAACACCCGGTTCAAACCAGGCCGGTTCTCCTTCAAGCCCGATCCACGGTCCCGGACAACCTTGACGATCTCACCCTTGGAGTAGCCCGCAGCTCGGACTCCTGGGCTTCCAGCGAGGACTCCTGCCCCGACGAGCCGGACACGCGCACATACAGCAACTCCCGGCGCGGACGGGAGACCGTGGAGCCGCTGCCACGCTTCATGTTCTCCACGTCAACAAAGGAAAACCGGCGTTCCCGGCCGACCCATGTGAACGGGACCTTGCCGTCGATAGCCCACTGGCGAAGCGTCATCGGGTGTATCCCGAGACGCTTCGCAGCCTTGGACATACGCAGCAACTCCATGCACGCAACCATACATGCACAACACTAGGGATAACTAATGAAGTTGATGAGCCTCCTGCGCAACGCCGGTTCGGCTTGTCGGCCCCTGTCAGACCACCGCAGGTCCACAGCACTGCTTCTGTCTCGGCGGCGATCGCGGCGCTGCGGGGGGATCCGGGTGCGGTTGCGGACCGCGCCGGCCTGGTGCCGTAAGGGCTGCTTTCGATCGTGCGGCGCCGGACGGACCATGGAAGGGGGCCCGGAGCGCGTTCGCGGCTGCGCCCCGTGTATCAGTCGGTCCTACGTTGTTGGTGGGTCGGACGGGCCGTCGTAAGGTCCAGAGATCCAGAGACACCGGGTATGGCTTTCAGTCGGTTGCCCTCGATGGCTCCCTCCACCTGGCCGCCCGGTGTCTCACGACGACTCGACCGCTGATTAGGAGCTGCGAGCCCCTCGGGTGCATCGCTGAGTAGGACCACGCTGGCGAGGTCGTCCGGACGAGCAACGCACATCGAACGACCGGAGGAACAGGTGGCCCAGATCTGGGCGGGCGCGGACGTCGGCAAGACCCACCACCACTGCGTGGTCCTGGACGGCGAGGGCAGGAAGCTGCTCTCGCGCCGGGTGCTGAACGATGAGCCGGAGCTGCTCGCCCTGCTCGCCGAGGTGCTGGCGCTGGACGAGGACGTGGTCTGGGCGGTCGACGTCGCGGACGGCATGGCTGCCCTGCTGATCAACGTCCTCCTCAACCACGGCCAGCACTTGGTCTACATACCCGGCCTGGCGGTCAACCGGGCCTCGGCCGGCTACCGGGGCATGGGCAAGACCGACGCCAAGGACGCCGTCGTCATCGCCGACCAGGCCCGGATGCGCCGGGACCTGGCCGTCATCCAGCCGGACGACGAGCACGCCGTCGAGCTGAGGATCCTCACCGACCGCCGCTCCGACCTCTCCGCCGACCGCACCCGCCGGATCAACCGCCTGCGCGGCCAACTCACCGGCATCTTCCCGGCGTTGGAGCGAGGCCTGGACCTGGGCAACGTCGGTCCGCTGGTCCTGCTGACCGGCTACCAGACCCCGGCCGCCCTGCGCCGGACCGGCCGCAGCCGCCTGGATACCTGGCTGCGTAACCGCAAGGTCCGCGGCGCCGACGCCCTGGCCCAGGCCGCCCTGGAAGCAGCCGAGCGCCAGCACACCGCCGTCCCCGGGGAGAAGATCGCCGCGCAGGTGATCCACACCCTGGCGAAGGAGGTGATGGGCCTCAACGAGCAGATCGCCGAGATCGACAAGCTCATTGCGGCCCGGTTTCGCGGCCACGAACTCGCCGAAGTGATCGCCAGCATGCCCGGCATCGGCCCCCTGCTGGGCGCGGAGTTCCTGGCCGCCACCGCCGGCGACATGAGCCGCTTCGCCAGCGCCGACCGCCTCGCCAGCTTCGCCGGGGTCGCCCCGGTGCCCCGCGACTCCGGCAATGTCAGCGGCAACCTCCACCGACCCCGGCGCTACCATCGCGGCCTGCAACGCGTCTTCTACACCTCCGCGCTCATCAGCATCCGCAGCTGCGAGGAGTCCCGCCGTTTCTACGAGCGCAAGCGCGCCGAAGGTAAGCGGCACACCCAGGCCGTCCTCGCCCTGGCCCGACGACGCGTCAACGTCCTGTGGGCCCTCATCCGTGACGGACAGTGCTTCCAACGTGGACTCCCCGTCATTGCTGCCGCTTGACAACAGCATTAGGAGGTGGTGAGAGCGATGAAGGGTTCGATCCGGATCGGGAGTGTGCGCGGGGTGACGGTGAGGTCGCACTGGAGTGTGCCGTTGATCATGCTGTTCTTCGCATACGGTCTGGCCAGCCGGACACTGCCCCGGTACACGCCGGGCCTGGCGCCGGCGGCGTACGCGGTCGCCGGAGTGGCCGGCGCTTTTCTGTTGCTGGTGAGCTTGGTGGTGCACGAGGCGGCGCACGCGCTGACGGCCCGCAGGGCCGGGATAGCCGTGCGGGACGTGACGCTGTGGGCGCTGGGTGGACTGACCCGGATGGACCGGCCGAGGACGGCGCGGGCAGCGTTCGCCGTCGCCGTCAGCGGGCCACTCGCCAGCCTTCTGCTCGGCGGGGCTGCGATAGGAGGCTCGGCCGCGGTGGACGCGGCCCTCGGCTGGCGGGTACCGGTTGCCGTGCTGGGCTGGCTGGGCGGCACGAACGTGCTGCTGGGCGTCTTCAACCTGCTGCCCGCCGCGCCACTGGACGGGGGCCGGGTGCTGCAGGCCGTGGTGTGGTGGCGTACGCGGGACCGCGAACGGGCCCAACGGGCGGCCGGACGCAGCGGACAGGTCGTCGGCATCATGCTGGCCCTCATGGGATGGGTGGCCTTCGCCAGGGGTGTGCCGGGCGGATTGTGGCTGGTGGTCATCGGCCTGTTCGTGACGGGCACCGCCGCAGCCGAACGACGGTGGGCCCAACTGTCCACGGCCTTGCGCGGCGTACGGGTGACGGAGGCGATGACCAGTCCGGTGATCGCCGGCCCCGACTGGCTGACCGTGGACCGCTTCCTGTCCGAGGTGGCCGCCCAGGCAGGGCATGCGGTGCTGCCGTTGCTGGACTTCGAGGGCCGGCCCAGCGGTGTCGTACGGCTTAACCGACTGGCCGCCGTGCCGTCCGGGCAGCGGCAGTCGCTGCGTGTACGGCACGTGGCGACCCCACTGTCGCAATGCACACTCGCCGAACCGGACGAGCTGCTGATCTCCATCCTGGAACGCCTCGGCTCCGGGGGCGGACTGCCCATCCTGGTCATGGACGGCGGCCGACTCCGCGGAATCGTCACCGCGCACGACATCGACCGGCTGTCCAAGCGGCACACGACGGACCCGGACGACGGTACTACACCTCCCGACGGCGGTGTCGGCCACCAGGGGATCGATGCGTAGCCGCTTCACATCGATCTGAGCCGACTCGGACGCTGGACTTCCCCTCGCTGCCCCACACAGGGACGCCTGGTCGCGATCCTCACCCGGTTGTGCGGGGCACAGCGAACCTCTCCCTACCGATCACCTGGTGTTGCTCCCCGTCAGGGCGTCCAGTAGGGCGATGGCCTCACGGCGGCTGAGCAGTTCGTGGAAGCGCTCGTTGCGGAAGGTGCGCAGGCACGCGTAGCAGCTGCTCTCGGGGCCGCATTCGCAGGCTTGCACCCGAGTAAGCGCCGCGTCGACGACCGGTTCGAGTCGCTCCCCGATGTGCACGGCGTTGCCTGCGCCACCGGGTGTGGTGTCGAAGAGGAGCAGCGAGGGCATGCCGTCGCTGCCGGTGTGGATGGTGCCGTCGATGTCGTCGCGGCTGATCTCCAAGTGGGTGGCTGCGCCTTCCAGGAGTGCGTAGAGGCCGGAGCGGAGTCGGTCGGGGTGGCGGTGAGGGCGGTGAGGGGGTCGAGGTGGATTTGGAGGAAGTCGGTCTGGTAGCGATGGGCGAGGGAGACGACCCGAAGTGGGCCGGTGCACTGGGCGTCCTTGAGCAGGTGGGGGTGGCCTGTCCGTAGGGGCGTTGCATGGGGGCGTGGGGGCGGCCCCAGCCGCACCAGTCGCAGATTTGGTATCCGGCGCCGGCCGGCCCTTCGGAGACGACGACCATTTCGCCGCGGGTGCTGGCGGACCAGGTCGTGGTGTGGCCGGTGGTGAAGAGGGTGGCGCCGTCGTGGAGGTCGGCGGTGTGGGTGGACATGTGGGTGTCGCCGTACCAGGCGCGGCGGGGTGGGGTTTGTCCTGGGCGGCGTTGGGGTCCTCGTGCGGCGACGAAGCCGTAGATGGGTTCGACGTAGCGGCGTGGTGCGGTGGTGGCGTGGATTTTGCAAGCGGGGCAGGCAGGGTCGACGGGTTCAGTGGCTTCCCGGTAACGGCCGCAGGTGGCGCAGACGGCGTAGTGGCGGCTGACCAGTTCGCGGTCGGGCAGGCGGTAGACGCCGGCGGAGGCCCACAGTTGTCCACCGGCGACGATTTCGGCGCCGGGGGCGTATTCGTGGACGGCGGCGCTGAGGTCGCGGGTGAGTTCGAGGTGGCCGGAGATGGCGCCGCCGCCGTCTTGGGGGATGCGCAGTTCGACGGTGTCGACGGGGAAGCCGTATTTGGGGAGCACGTTGCGGTTGGCGAGGACGCCGAGCAGGTCGCGCTGGGTGAGGTTGCGGATGACCTTCTGTACATTTCCGCCAGCCGGTACTTGCGGGTAGCGGCTGCCTGATCGCGGCGTTCGCTGTAGGCGGTGACGTCTTGGTCGAGGATTTGCTGGGCGGACCGCAGGAGACGGTCGAGTTCGTCGACCCAGGCGCCGGAGTCGATGTCGATGTCCTTTTGGACGCTGTCAGGAAGGACGCGGCGCAGGGAGGTGATGACGGTGTCGGGGACGGGGGTGAGCCAGTCGCGCACGGTGTGGGCGGCGATCTCGCCGGTGGTGTCGTCGGGCAGGAAGAACTCGCCGGCTTTGCGCCAGATGCGGCCCCGCTCGTCCTTCATCGCGCGGAAGAACGCAGCAAGGGCGATGGAGTGGGCGTGGCGGCGGTCGATGCGGACGTTGTCGACGGGAACGATCGGTGCCCGCACCTCGCCGGCAATCATACGTTCGGGCTGCGCGAACCGTGCGAGGTCGTGGGGGCGCCGTTGGGCGTAGGTGACGACGAGGGCGGCGGAGTCAGAGCGGCGGCCGGCGCGGCCGGCGCGCCGGCTGCCGGTCCCTTCGCGCAATGCCCGGTCCGGACCCGGCCATCACGGAAGAGGACGGCCGTTACCATTGCTCACCGCTGCGGCTAATGTATGCCGTTGACCACCAGGGGGAGCTGTGGTGTCCAGCCGTGTTCAGCCGGTGCAGCAGGGCGATCCGCTGCAGGTAGGCCCCTACCGGGTGGTGGGGCGGCTCGGAGCCGGCGGCATGGGCACGGTGTACGCCGCACTCGGTGCCGCCGGAGAGCGGATGGCCGTCAAGGTCGTGCATCCGGCGCAGGCCGCAGACGATGAATTCCGCGCCCGCTTCCGGCGGGAGGTGCAGCTCTCGAGGCGGGTGGCGGGCCCGTGCCTGATCCCAGTCCGCGATGCCGCCATCGACGCCCCGGCCCCGTGGCTGGCCACCCCCTTCGTCCCCGGCCCCACCCTGGACCGGCATGTGGCCGCCAACGGTCCCCTGGCGGGGGCTCGCCTGTACGCGATGGCGGCTGGCACCGCAGCCGCACTGACCGCGATACACGAAGCTGGCATCGTCCACCGGGACGTCAAACCGCAAAACCTCATCCTGGCCCCCTTCGGGCCGCAGATGCTGGACTTCGGCATCGCCCACGCCCTGGACGGCACCTCCGTGACCCGCACCGGAGTGATGACCGGCACGCCGGGCTGGATCAGCCCCGAGCACTACCAAACGGGCGCAGTGGGCCCGGAAGGAGACGTGTTCGCCTGGGGTGCCCTCACCGCGTACGCCGCAACCGGCCGTCTCCCCTTCGGCCACGGCGCCCCTGACGTGGTGGCCTTCCGCGTCATATCCGCCGACCCGGACCTGGACGGCCTACCGACCGACCTTCGGCCCCTGGTCGAACAGGCCCTGTCCAAGGAGCCCTCCGACCGGCCGACTGCTGCCGAACTCGCACGTGGCTGTACCGAGTTGCTGGCGGCGCAGCCAACAGCCGTCCTCTCCCCCGCCGGCCAGCAGCCGCCGACGCTGATATCCGATCTAGTCAGCCTGCACTGGGACCTGCCGCTCCAAGACGATCCTGCCTGGCCTGCCCCGCCACGGCGCCGCAGCCGTGCCCGGCTGTATCTGGCGGTCGGCGCAGCCGCTGCCGTCCTGGGCAGCCTGGGCGGGGCCGTGGCCGCCTCCCAGTCCTCCACCCTCGACCCGAAAGCCGCCTCCGCCTCGAGCAGCCGGCCCCCGGCCGTGGACAGCGCCGCCGCCGCTGCGCCCCGACGCTCCCCCAGCCCTACCGGCACCCCCACGCCTTCTTCCGCGGTCCTGCTCGCGTCGCCGAGCCCGCAGCGTGCGGTTGCCCCCGCCCCCGCCTACACCCGCAGCGACAGCGCCCAGCCCACCGTCGACGAATGGGCCGCCGCCCGGGTGCCCGCCACCCCAGCGGAGAAAGCCGCCGCGCAGCGGCTGGTCAACGACACAGCCTCCTTCTTCACAGGACAGCAGTACATGGGCGACGACGTAGCCGTCACCTTCAACCCTCAAGCGCAGACTATGTTCGTCACCTTCGGGCCCGGCACCTTCCCCGAAGGACAGGACTACCACGACGACCCGAACTGGACCGACGACGTCCGCAGCCTGATGTTCGCCGGCTGCTCCGAAGCGCAACAGGACTTCGGCCAGGACACCACCTGGCCCTACGGCCGGGCCGCCGTCGTCTACCGCGAATCCATGGCAACCCCCCTCATCGCCGACTTCCGCGACGTCACCCACACCGACAGCTGCCGGGTCTGACTCCGCCTCGCTACCACCACCCTCACCGAACCACAGCCGCAGTGATGCCCGTCCTGGCCGTCACTGCGTGAGCAGTGCGGCTGCGAACACCGCCGGCGATTGGCCTGCCGGCATCGCCGAGACACGCACGCTGCGCTGACGACGACGACCCAAAGCGCAGGGGCGCGGCCGTATGCGGCCGCGCCCCTGCGTTTTGGGGTTCCCCGCAGGGCTGTCCGTGGCGCCAGGTACTCTCGAACACCTCGTCACATGCGGCCCGACGGGCTTCCGCTCCACCCCGGTGGAGTCGTAAAGGACATGCCCCCACCCGCACGAGTCACTTCGTGCTGCCTGGGGGAAGTCCTTGCTGTTCCGCGCGTCTGCCAAGACGGTCGCCGCCATGGCGATCGACGGTCCGCTCTACCTCCACCTCCACGAGCAGTTCGTCCACATGCACGGCTACCGGCCCAGTCTCTCGGAGATGCGCTCCTGGGAGCGCAGCATCCCAGCCCTGGCCAGTGCGCTCACCGACGCCGGACTTGGGTCGGTGGAGGTGATGCTGGAGTACGCGCTCCCGTTGAACAGCAAGCGTGCCGACGCCGTCCTGGCCGGGGTGCACCCGGTCACGGGCGACCCGTCCTACGTCGTGGTCGAGTTGAAGCAGTGGAGCCAGGCCGAGCCGGACGAGGACGACCCGGAGCTGTGCCGGGTCGACGCCTATGCGCATGCGGTCCTCAATCCCATCGAGCAGGTACGCCGGTACTGCGAGTACCTCGTGAATTTCAACGGTGCGGTGGCCGAGCATCCCGAGCGGGTCCACGGTGTGGCCTACCTGCACAACGCCACCGAGTTCGGCGTGAGCGGCCTGCGAGCCGTCGAGAATAACGAGCGGGGACAGTTGTTCACCGCTGAGCGGCGCGGCGAGTTCCTCGACTACCTGCGGGCCCGACTCAGCGACCAGCAGCCGGGCGCCCGCGCCGCCGACGAACTGCTGGTGGCGAAGACGGTGCCGTCCAAGCAGCTGATGGCGGTCGCGGCCCAGGAGGTGCGGGAGCGGGAGCAGTTCGTGCTGCTGGACGAGCAGCAGGTCGCCTACCGCATGGTGCTGAACGCGGTGCGCCGGGCGAAGACGTCCGATCACAAGGAGGTCGTGGTCGTCACCGGTGGCCCCGGTACCGGCAAGAGCGTGATCGCGCTGTCCCTGCTCGGTGAGTTGTATCGGCAGGGGGTGCCGGCCCTGCACGCGACCGGTTCGCAGTCGTTCACCAAGACGATGCGCAAGGTCGCCGGCAGCCGCAAGCGCGAGGTGCAGGAGCTGTTCAAGTACTTCAACAGCTTCATGACGACGGAGAAGAACACGCTCCACGTCCTGATCTGCGACGAGGCCCACCGTATCCGCGAGACCTCCGCCAACCGCTACACCCCGGCCGCCCACCGCACCGGCAGGCGACAGATCGAGGAGCTCATCGACGTCGCCCGCGTCCCGGTGTTCCTCCTGGACGAGCATCAGGTGGTGCGTCCCGGCGAGATGGGCACCGTTGAGGAGATCAAGGCGGCCGCGGCGGCCAAGGGCCTTGACTGCCATGTGGTGCCGCTGGAGAGCCAGTTCCGCTGCGGTGGCAGCGACGCCTACCTGCGCTGGGTGGTGCGCCTGCTGGGGCTTGAGCCCGGTGGGCCGGTGGTGTGGGAGCCCGACGACCGCATGCGGCTGCTGGTCGCCGACAGCCCGCAGGAGATGGAAGCGTTCCTCGAGACCCGCCGCGCCCAGGGCTACGGCGCGCGCATGTCCGCCGGCTACTGCTGGCGCTGGTCCCCGGAACCCAAGCCGGGCGAGCCGCTCCCCGCGGACGTCGTCATCGGCGCCTGGGCCCGCCCTTGGAACCTGCGCGGGGAGCGCTCCGTCTCGGGCGCGCCCCCGGCCGCGCTGTGGGCGACCGACCCGGCCGGCTTCGGACAGATCGGCTGCGTCTACACCGCCCAGGGCTTCGAATACGACTGGTCCGGCGTCATCATCGGCCCCGACCTCCTGTGGCGCGACGGCCGCTGGGTCACCGACCGCACCGCGTCCAAGGACCCGGTCTTCAAGAAAGCGACGACGGACGCCGACGTCGACCGCCTGATCCGCAACACCTACAAGGTGCTGCTGACCCGCGGCATGGTTGGCACTGTCGTGTACTCCCCCGACCCTCAAACCCAGGAAAAGCTGCGCCAGCTGGTCGGCGCCCGCCTGGACGCAGAGCCCGCCGCTGTCGCAGGCCCGGCGGGAGCCCCGGGCCGGGGGTAGCTACTCATGCGGGTTGGTGTTCAGGTTTTCCTCGTAGGTGATGAGGGCGTCGACAGCGGCGACGAAACAGCTCGAAGTCGCCGTAGGAATGACCTCTGACGGCCTGCCAACCAGCCCTGTTCGCAGGCACGGCCAGGAACCGGCGAAGCGAGTCGCCGTGAATCTTCATGTGGCGAGCCATGCGTGCGAAGTCCCCACGGTGAATACGACCATGAACCTCTTGGAACCCGTCGAGAAGAATGCTCATGTAGAACCAGTGCTCGTGCTTCCCAGGCGCCTGTGGCGGGGTCGATGCCGTGCACATCGATGAGCAATTCCGGGTACTGAAGGGCTGCTTGGTTGGCGGTGAAGAGAACAGGCCCTGGCTGGCGCCCGGGCAGCACCGCAGGCTCCAGGCACGGGCCAACCCCGAGGAGGCACAAGGTGGGGAGCGACCGGCTCACAACGGTGATGCCGGCAGCTGACGCACCTGGTTGTCGTCCGTGACCTCGTACAAGTCGATCCGCAGCAGTCGACGCACACGAGCCGGGACGCGCTCAGCGGCCTTGACCGACGACGACGGCACGACCAGGGCGTACCGAACATCGGGTGCGTCAGCGGTCATGCGGCGCAGCAGCTGCCCGTAGGCGATATCGGCGTCGATGCCTTTCTCGCTGGTTCGCCCCTTGGCCTCGCATATCAGTCGTTCGCTTCCGCGGACCGCCTCCATGTCGGTCCAGCGGTCGGTCGGTGTCACCGGTGTCCAGCCCTGGGTCAGTAGCCAGGTGCGGAAGGCGTCCCTGACCCTGTCCTCGTCGCTGTCGCGGGCAAGGATCTTTCTGAGTGCTGCGATGTCCGCCTCCCGGTTGCGGCGCAGGCGCCCGCGGCTGTCCGCGTCGAGGTCGGCGGGGCGGATGACCACCAGCCGCAGGCCGTGGGCGGGGATCTCGCTCTCGCGTCGGGCGTCGTAAAGGGCCCGCTGCTCGCCACGGTGGACGCCGCTGACGGTCAGCCGGTCCGGCTTGTCGAAGTGCGGCACCGGCTGATCGTGCTGCACCTCCCGGTACTCGACCACGAGCTGATGCCCCGCCCAGTAGGCGTCGACCGGCAGCTTGATGCGCCGTCCGCCAGAACCCGCGTCTCCCAGCAGCCAGTCGAACCTGTGCTGCGTCAAGGCCGTCTCGCCCAGCACCTGGTTGCACAGGTCGACGACGTACGCCTCATCGCTTCCATCCCGCTTCCCCATGCCCGGGATGATGCCACCCGCTACCGACAGCGATGAGTGAAGCCCCGTTCCCGAATCAGTCGACTGCGCGGCCGCCTGCGAGTGGGCGGGATGTCCCACCGGCCGGTCCGGGTGAGGCGCGCTCTGTTGAGCCTGCTCTGCTGTAGTGCTCCGTGCCGGAGGGCATCGGGCAGCTGGACCCCCTCTCTGTCATGGGCGGCGGTGGGCGGCGGTGGGCGGCGGTGTCATCCTGCGTCGACAGTCCTCGGCTGAGTCCGGCCGCGTACCTTTGGTGGCGAGCCAGCGATCAGCGGCGTGTCGTGGTCCATGGCGGTTGCTGGGCCTCCCGGCGTCAGCTGGGGAGGAGGGAGATCACTGCGGCAACCTCCTCTTTCCAGGCACGGAGTTCAGCCGGTACGGGGGAGAGCTCGTAGCCGTGGTAGTGGCAGGCTTGACTGAGGTTGGACCACACCGACGACCAGCGACGGGCCGCCTCGGTTCCTGCGTAGCTCTCAAGGCACAGCACTTGAGCGTGCGTCGGTACGCGTGCCAGTTGTGGGCGCACGTGCCGCCAGTAGCCGCGAAGCGCCTCTTCCAAGGCGTGGCGTAGGAGCAGTGCCGCAGCACGGGGCCAGACGCCTGTGGTCGAGATGGTGGTCGCGCTGAGGAGGCGGTCGGCGCTGGCTAGCAACTCGGCCGGGGAGGAATTCGCGGCGCTAGTGGGTACGGGGCGGGTTGTCACAGTGCACGCACCTTCCGAGCCAGCTCCGTAGTACGGGTGATGACGGCCTCGGCGTCCTGTACCGGAACTGCCTCGTGCGCGCCCTTGTTGCACCAGCGGATCAGCGCACTGGTGGCCTCGCCGAAGGCGCGGTCGAGGTCGCCCAGTGCTTCGCGAGGTCGGTCTGCCACTCCGTACAGAGCGACGGAGGCGAGCTCGGTGATCTTGCGTGCCTTGCCGATGCGGTGCTCCACCTCCACGTGCGGCACGGCGGCTGCCAGGAGTCGGCGGCGGGCCGGCTCGAGCAGGGCCGCCTCCAGTGCGGTGCGGCACAGTCCTGGCAGAACGCGGGCGACGACGTCGGCGGGAACGTCACGGGTCCGGGCCAGGGCCTTGGCGTCGCGCAGGGCTTGCTTGACGGGGTCGTCACCGGAGCGGGTGTGCACCTGGGAGTGCTCGCGGCGGATCACGTCGATGATCGTGGCGGGCAGGCGCTGGTATTTCAGCGACTGCGGCAGCCGGGTGTCGTGGGTGAAGACGATGACCTGCCGGGTCTGGGCAAGGTAGGAGAGGACGAGAGCGAGGCCGTCGACCTTGGCCGGGTCCATGGACTGCACCGGGTCGTCGATGATCAGGAAGGGGAAGGGGTTTTCCGCGAGCAAGGTGCGCGGCAGGAACAGGGACAGCGCGAGTGAGTGCAGTTCGCCCTGGCTCATCACGCCGAGTGCGGGCGCATCGATCTCGTCGACGCTGACGTCGAGGGCGACCTTGCGCTGGGTGCCGGAGCCGCTCAACTGTACTGGTCCGAGGGTGACGTTGCTCTGCTGGCGCAGCTGCTCCCAGATGACCTGCGCCTGGTGGGCGATGGGGCGCATGCGTTCGGCGCGGACTTCGTCGTGGACGGTCTTGAGCCACTTCTGAGCGGCCTTGACCTGCGCCAAGCGGGGCTTGGCTGCTTGTGCGGCGCTTGCTTTGTCCAGCCAGGTGGCGAGCGCGCCGGCGCAGTCGCGCCACGCGTCGTCCTGGTCGGTGAGTCGCTTGGCAGCCTCTTCGCGGGTGATCCGGCAGGCGTCAACGACGATGCGGGCGGCGGATTCGGCGCGGGCGGCGAGCTCGGCCGCCTCGGTCAGCGAGCGGCATGCCAGCCAGTCATCCCAGGCGGCGGCGATCGAGGGATCGAGCCATGCCGGCGGCGGGGTGATCAGGTGGCGCAGGGCAGTTGAGGCAGCGTTCAGCTCACGTCGGGCCTCCTCGGCAGCTTCGGCCTCGGCCCGCAGCAGGAGGACCTGCTCGGCGGCGGCCTCGGCCCAGGTGACGTCCAGTCGGCCGAGGCTGCCGCAGACGGGGCAGGCGTCCAGCTCCGGATGCGCCCGGTAGTGCACAAGGGCGCGGTCCAGTAGCTCGGCCCGCCGGCGAGCCTCCTCTGCGGAACTCGACTTGGCGTCCTCTGCAGCAGCCAGCGCCTCGCGCAATCGTGCTGCGGCCGCGGTGACGGCGCCGAGGTCGGGGCCGGTGAGGTCGGTGCGCCGGCGCAGCTCGGCGAGTTCGGTCTCATCGGCGGCGGTGAGCCCGGAGGCAAGTGCGGCGGCGCGGTCGAGGTCCTTGCTGGGACCTTCCAACGCGGAAAGAGCGGCCTGGGCCCGCGGGTCGTCGACCGAGGCAAGGCGCTGCAGCAGTTCGGGGAGTGCGGCCGTGGCTGCTTTGGTGGACGCTTCGAGTTCGCGAGCCAGCAGCTGCAGCTTCTTGGTGGCGTCGGTCAGCTGCTCGAGGCCGAGGATGGAGGCGACCGCGTCGTACATCTCGCTCGGCTTGCCGCCGATCATCTGGCCGAGCTCGGAGTAGGACAAGAACGGCCGGTAGGTGACCATGTCCTGGTCCCATCCCAGCTCAGCGAGCGGTATGGGGTCGGCGGTGGGCCGCTGAAGCTCGGCCGTGGAGTCGGCGACGTCCTGGCCGTGCCAGGTGCGCAGCACTGAGGTGGGCTCGCTGTCCCCCTCCACCAGGAGTTCGACGGCGATCTGCGGGTCTGCCCCGTGGTGGAGGTTGCGCCAGCTCTTTCGCCAGATGTCCGTGCGTCCTCGCCAGCGGGCGTTGTCACCGGTCAGCGCGATTTCGATGGCTTCGGCGAAGCTGGACTTGCCGGAACCGTTGCGGCCGGTGACCAGGGTGAGTCCGGGGCCGGGCGTGAGGGCCAGGCGAGCGGTGCGGCCGATGCCGCGGAATCCACCGACGGTCACGGACTGCAGGTATGCGCGAGGCGCGGGTCCGCTGGCGGCGGTGGCTGTGCCGATGGTTTCCAGGAGCAGTTCGCGTACCTGGGGGGCGAGGCCGGACTCAGCCAACTTCGCTTGGAACAGGCCCAAGAAGCTCTCGGGGTCGGACGTCATGGCGTCGGCTCCAGATGCTCGGGAAGCGCCAAAGGCTCGCAGCGGATGCTCGAGTCGGGGTCTTCCTGCGACTGGGCAGGAGGCTAGCCCCACCACTCCCAACTTTGGAAGAACTCTGGAAAATATTTGGAAGATTCAGGGTGCGTAGTAGAGTCCACTCCATGGCCGAGCCCATCGAAGAACTCGAAGCACGCTTGGCGAAGTTGCGCGCCCGTCTACGCGAGGCCAACCGCGCCCGCGACACGGCGACCGTATCCCGCGTCCGCGCCGAGATGCGCATCGCGGAGGCCGCATGGGAAGCCGCCCTGGCAGCCGAGAGCGCCGAGGCCGCGCCCCGCCCCACCGGGACAGTTCCTCCGCGGCCCCCCGAAGGGGTCCCGGTACGCGAGCAGGTACACCAGTCCCTCGCAATCCTCGGCGCACCGGCTGCGCCCAAGCTGATCTCCGCCACCTATCAAGCGTTCTTCGCAGAACCTCTGCTCACCACGAAACTGGCTTCACTGCGCCGTGACGAGGAGCGGTCCTTCACGTCTCAACGGTATGCACGGCCCTACTACATCTGTGCCGCCCTGACCCACGACCGCCTCGCTCCTGCCCGGGGCCTGCTGGCCGTCTCCAGTTGGCCGCTGGAGCGCCGCATCATCGCCCCGCTCAGCCCCCGAACCGACTTCCTGACCCACGCCATCGGAGCGGCTGAGCATATGCAGCGCCTCACCGCTGCCGGCCACTCCCCTTCCGCCGAGGCATGGCGACTGCTGCGCCGCTTCGCCTTCAACATCCCCGGCGCCTACGAGGGCGGCGAACCCGACCCCAGCCAGGTCATCAGCGCCGCGCGCCAGGAAGCAGCCGTGCACCAGGAAACCGATGACAGCCAGCGCCGGTCGGCAGCTACCCGAGCCCGTGCCCAACTCAACGATATCCAGGAGCTGTTCGGCGTATCGTCGCTGCGCATACTGCGCGACACCGGCACCTCCTGACACCGCAACCGTGGCATCCCCGCTTCCGCCCGATCCAACGCCGAGAAGACCCAAGACCAGACCATGCCCGTACAGCACCCGGACGGCCTTCGGGGGGCAGATCTGCCCGCTTGCGCGGCCCCCTGCCCCCGCGGTCGTACACGCCCGCAAGATCACCGCTGTGACCGCCAACCCTGCCTGCGCCCGCCTCGTGCTGGCGATGCTGCGGCACGACCAGCGCCTGCTCGACCTGGCCGGCGGCAGCGGCGTGCCCGAGTCGACCCTGCGACGCTGGCGCGACGAGATGATCAGCCTGCTCGCCGCCAGAAGCCCGCGCCTGGACCGCGCGCTTCGCACGATAGCCAAGCGGGGCGGCGAGGTCGTGCTCATCGACGGCACCTTGATCCGCACCAGCGCCGCACCGGAGCGGAGACCCGGCCCAACTACTCCGGCAAGCACCACCGCCACGGCCTGCACTTCCTCGCTCTGACCGACGAGAGGGGGCAAGCTGATCTGGATCTCCGCCGCCCGGCCGGGGCGGACCCACGACGCCACCACCGCCCGCCACGACAAGCTCGTCGAGCACTTGAAGACGGCCGACCTCGGGGACCTCGCCGACCTGGGGTTCCTCGGCGTGGACAAACCCGAGAACCCCAACGACCTGGTCATCGTCACCGGCTTCAAGGCCACTCGCGCCCGCAAGCTCACCCCGGGGCAGAAGCAGGCCAACCGCGTCCTGGCCGCCGCACGCGCCCCCGTTGAACACGGCTTCGCGAACCCGGAGGCCTGGCGCGTCCTCACCAAGCTCCGCACCGACCCCGGCCACGCCCCCGCGCTCCTGCGCGCCTGCTCGTCCTGACCAGCTTCGAAGGCAACCGGTGACGGGCGATCAAGACCGCAAACTCCCGCCGCGACCAGCACACGCACACCCGATCAAGCATCACGCCAGCCTCTCCGACGAGCACGTTCGAAGATGGCGAAAGTTCTAGGAAGCCGCAGACGGCTGCCTGACGGCCTATCGGCTCGGTTCGTTACACCTGCGCGAACCTCCGAAATCAAGCCGCGAGACTGTCAGCAGGCCACAACTCACGCGTCATCTCTCCGCCGTTGTGGGAGGGAGCGCATGACGGTGTCAGACGCGGCGGCAGCGATCTCGAATCTCGGAGATGACGGCTTTCTCGGACGCGTTGACGGGACCGTCCACAGTGGCCACCCGATCGGCCACGTCGAGGATGTCGCTCAGATCCCCCGGCTCGGCGTCTAGGCGCCCCCACACCTCGGCGGGGTCGATATCAACAAGGTGAGCGAGCTGTTTGTCGACCACCTGGTGGTGATCCCGGACCAGCCTCACCAGGTGCCGAATCAACAGCGCCTCATCGTCAGCGATCTTGTCGTCCGCCATAATGACGAGCCACGCGACCCACAGCATCAACTGCGGGTGCTGACTCCGCTTGCTCAGACCCTCGGCGAGTTCGATCACCCGCGCCTCGTTCCGGAAGACGGCTTGCGCGTGCCGTCCCGCGAGCAGCGTCGTATAGCGGTTCAACACCACCGCAAGGGGAACGCCTACCAGGGGGATACCGATCTTGATGACGTTCTTCTGAAGTAGATACTTCCCGACGACCGGGAGCCCCTTCCCGGCGCTCAGTACCGCTCCAGAGTAGAAGCGCTTGATCACCGGCCGCACAATGGCCGGGACCGCCTTGACTACACCTTCCCGGACCGCTTCCCCACTCTTGATCGTGAAGGCCACTCGGATGAGCTTCCACATGTCATCGGGGTCGGACAGGTCGAGCGGGACCCGATAGAGGACTGCGACGTCGTAGGCCAGGCGAAGCTGGAGCCGGGTGATGAACGCGACATCGACCATCAGGGTCGCGACGGCGGCCGGGACAGTCGCCGGCGAGGCACCACCAAGGCTTCCGAGGGTGGCGACGACGGCCGCCGAGTAGGCCCCGGCGGAGAGCCCACCTTCGAGCGCCGCGTACCGAGCCGCCATCTTGATCCGCTGATTGACGATGGCATCCGGGGGTACGCCCTCATACCGCTCCTGGAAGTACTGCCAGTCGACCTTCTCGGTGTAGGAGCTCAGGGCCTGAGCGATGAGCTTGGTGAACCAGCTGCCCGACTTGATATCGTCCGCGCTCAGCCCTTTGACGAACTCCCGTATCTCGTCCCGCTCATGCTCGACAACTTCCCGGTCGGCATCGTCGTCACCGTCGACGTCGACAGCGTCAATCGGAGCTTCGGTCATGGCGAGTTCCCCCAGGCGGTTGCGTATAGCCAGGTTGCCAGGTTTGGACAACCCACTGCAGTCTCAACACGGTGACTCAGTAACCAGCACATTTGCCGACAGATGTCCCGTTGAGCTGCAACCCTAACGCGTCATCATGCGGCTGGTGCCATCGCGTCGACCTCCGTCATGATCGCCTTCACTGCGGTCAACTGCGTCACACACCAAGCAACCCCGAGTTGGTTCGACACCGTGAACAGCACCGTGTCGGTCGCGTTCACCGCCTCGTCCGTCGCGAGCTCCTCGGCGATGCGGTCGGGCTCACCCGCGTACGTCCGGCCGAAGCGCGACCGGCCCCCCTCGAGAAGCCCGACCTGGTCTTCCTGTTCCTGAGTGTCAGCGACCGCGTCAACGTCGTTCGGCGACAGCGAGTTCGTCGCGCTCGGCCCGCACCTCCTCCAGCTGCTGGCCAACTGGTCCTCCAGCTCGTCTAGACGAGTCTGTCCAAATGCCTGCGGACACGAAGAGAGGGCGTCCATGATCGTTTGTGACGACGAACCTGGACACCCTCGTGACCGCACTGTACGTCAAGATCGATGACGAGTGGGCCGACTTGGCGCGCTTGCCTGGACGGCCGCCGAAGCTCACTCACTCGGAGTTGCTGTGCCTCGCGGTCATGCAGGCAATGCTGGGCTTCCACTGCGAGGCCCGCTGGCTGCGACACCTGCGGGCGCACTACCGGGACATGTTTCCGTTCATCCCGCAGGACTCCGGCTACAACAAGCGTCTGCGGGCCGCATTGCCGCAGATCAAGCGGGTGATCCGGATGCTGGCGAAGGACACGGACTTCTGGCACGACACCGTGTGGATCACCGACTCGACCCCGGTGCCGTGCGGTATGTCCCGTCCGACAGTCAAGCGTTCCGAGCTGGCAGGCTGGGCCAACTACGGCTACTGCGCGTCGCATTCACGGTTCTTCTGGGGGCTGCGGCTGTATCTGGTGTGTACCCCGGCCGGGATGCCCGTCCTGTGGGCGCTGGCTGACCCGAAGCTCGGCGAGCGCGAGGTCCTGGCCGCGATGCTGGAAGTCGACGCCGACCTGGTCCGTGAACGGCCAGGTCTCCTGCTGATCAGCGACAAGGGCTTCGCGTCCAAGCCGTTCGAGCGGTCACTGTCCGCACAGGGCATCACCCTGCTGCGGCCCTCCCGCAAGAAGGAGGTGATGCGGGCCGGCGAGCCGATGCTCAAGAAGGTCCGGCAGCTGATCGAGTCGGTCAACGACACCCTCAAAGGCCAGCTCGACCTGGAGCAACACGGTGGGCGCACCGTCGAGGGCATCGCCGTGCGCGTCGCCCAGCGCGTGCTGGCACTCGCGGCAGCGATCTGGCATAACTTCCGCACCGGCCAGGCGGTCAGCCGCTCACTAACCGCCTACGATCACTGAACGTATTCGGACAGACTCGTCTAGTTCGCGCATCGCACCGCGATCCGTTCCGCGATCCCGGACTCCACCCTGGGACCGGATCGTAGGCGGCAACGGGCCGTCGCCACGTCGGACACCCCGAGGGTTCCGCTCAGTCCGCGTACTCCGCGGTCCGTTCAGGCCCCTGAGACGTTGTACTGCGCCCGCCCGAGGTGCTCGAGCACGGTTTGGTGGGCCCGCCAGCCGTCGGGGAACTTCGGCGGGACGTCCAGGTAGAGCGGCGAGGTGGACGGGTGGCGGTCGAGGAGTTCGCGGATGCCTGCGCGGCCGACGACCACGCAGGCGTGGCGGTGTCGGGACAGGAGGACGCAGAGCCGGCCGGTTTCGAGGTGGAAGGCGCTTGCGTCGGCGCGGCCTGAGAGGGGGTGCCAGACGAGGGTGACGTCGAACTCGCGGCCCTGGAGGCGGTTGGCGGTGTCGACGGTGATGTCGGCCAGATGGGGGCCGTGGCGGTCGAGGTGCTCGCGGACGGCGGCGACCTGGTCGTTGTGAGCGGCGCCGATGGCGATGCGGAAGGCGGTGAGGTGGGCGGGCTTGCCGGACGAGTGGGTGGTGGCGCCGCGCTGGAGCAGGCGGTTGGCGGTGTTGGCGAGTGCGGCGGCGAGTTCCCGATCGGTGCGCAGGGTATGGCGGTGGGGCAGCTCGAGGTAGCCCCAGCCGGTGGCGGCGGCCTTGTCGAGAACCTGGTCGACCGGGGTGGCGCCGAGGGCGGCGGTGGCCAGGGTCAGGAGCCGGTCGCCCTCGCGGGTGCCGGGGGTGAAGGGGTAGAAGGGGTAGAAGGCCTGCTCGACAAGGGGCGCAGCGGAGGCGGGCAGGCGCCAGGAGATGGGCAGCTGGTGCAGGGGCATGCCGGGGTTGTGGGCGAGGGCCACGTCGACGGCGTTGCGCAGCGGGTCCCATGTGAGGCCGGCCCAGCGGTCGGTGTCGATGGTGGCGAACGGGTCGAGCTGGCCGGGGTCACCGACGAAGAGGGCGTGCTCGAAGAGCTTGCCGGTGCGCAGCAGCGCGTCGGAGCGCATCTGGTAGGCCTCGTCGACGATGGCCCAGTCCCAGGAGACGTCCTTGACGAAGGCCCACTTCGCGGCGGTGGCGATGACGACCGGAAGGTCCCGCAGGTCGGCGACGTCGGTGGAGAGAGTCACGTTGACCAGGTCGAGGATGCGGCGCGGGGCGGCGTATCCGCTGGCGTGGAGGCGGCCGATGCCGAGGTCGGGTCGGTCGGTGGCGAGGCGGGTGACGAGGTCGTCGACCTGTTCGTTGGTCTGAGCGACGATCATGAGGGGACGGTTCTGGTCGGCGAGGTGTCCGGCGGCACGCACGACAAGGGTGGACTTGCCCGCGCCGGGCGGCGAGTCGACGACGATGCCGCGCTCGGTAGTGGTGTCGAGATCGTGGAGCACACCGGCCACCGCGGCATCAGCGCGGGCGCCAGGGCTGTCCGGGCCGGCGGGCGCCGGGCCCTTGGAGGCGGGGAGTGTCGGCGTGGTCATTCCCAGGCCTCCTGGGCGTCGTCGTTGGTCGGCTGGTAGTCCTCGTGGGCACCGCCGTGCGTCCAGGGCACCTCGTTGTCGTCCGGCACGGCGGCCGAGGTGAAGTGGCCACCGAGGACGGTGTAGAGGAGTTCCTCGCCGAGTTCGGGGACGGCGCCGTCAGGTGCCGGAGGCTTCTGCTTCCCGAGTCCGCCGGAGAGTTCGAGGTCGACGTGGAAGCCCTCTGCTGCCTCGCGGATGTCGATGACCACGGCCTTCTGGCCGGGGCGGGCGGGGCTGCGCAATTCCTTGCCGTCCCCGGTGCGCGGTCTGGTCTCGGTCTGCAGCGTGACCAGGGGCCTAAACACCGCGCGCTTGGGCCCTTGGACCATGCGTTCGGCGTCCCTGGCCACCACCCGTCCGGCGAAGGCGGCGCCGTCGAGTTCGTACTCGGCCATGACCAGCGGATCGTCGAAGGCGCGGGCGGTCTGGTAGCGGGTGACGGCGTCCTCGAGGCGGGCCAGGCGGCGGGCGGCGCCGGCCGCGTGGTCGCGGCGCGGCTGCGGTGCTCCGCCCTCGGCGAGGTACTCGGAGCGCAGGGTGAACACGGTGCGGTCGTACGCCCAGCGGTCAAAGACGCTCCGGCCGGGCGGCAGGTCGCGCAGCAGGCCGATGCCGTGCCACATGTCGTGCCAGGTGGGCAGCAGTTGGGAGCGCAGCTCGGTCTCCAGGGCGCGGACGGCGGCAGTCTGGCGCTGCTCCTCGCCGGTCGCGCAGGCGGCGTCGTAGGCCGCGATCAGCTCGACCAGGGTGCGGTCGAAGACCGGGTCGGTGGCCGGGCCCGCGGGCGGGTGGCGGTCGGGATCCTCAGCGAGGAGCGCCGCCTCGGGGCCGGTCAGGCCGGCGGGCGGGTCGATCCAGCCAAGGACGGCGGCCAGGTTGCCGTCCTCCGTGCTGCTCTGGCCCGTGGCCCAGTGCGCGGTGAGCAGCCCGGTCATGCTCAGCAGCAGGCTGGAGCCGGGGAACTCGCTCTGGTCGCACGCCCAGGTGAGCCAGTTGCCGAGCAGCGGCACGGCCGGATCGACGGCGTGTTCGCCGGTGGTCCGGCGCAGCCGGGTGGAGCGGCCGAGGAGCCGGGTGAAGGCCACACCGGCGGGGTTGGGCAGGAGGATCTGCGGGGCCTCGGCATAGCGTTCGCGGGTCTCCTTGCCCCGGGCCGCCGCATAGGACTCCGTCCGCTCGCGGCAGGAGTCGAAGTACGGCAGGAGCAGCGCGGCGAGCTGCTCGGTGAAGCGGAAGCGCTCGGTGCGGTTGCGCGGCTGCGCTACGACGAGCAGCTGGGGCCGGTCGCGGTCGGTGCCGGCCATGGCGGCCAGCGGAGCGCAGGCCTCGCCGGCGAGCTTGAGCGGGACGAAGACGAAAGGCCGCTCGGCAATGTGGGTGTGACGGACGATGGTGAGCGGCTGGGCTCGGCCCACCTGCTCGGCACGCAAGGCGGCAAGGGCGGTAAGGGTACTCACGCGGCGCCTCCGATCCGGCGAGCGCGCAGTCGGTCGCCGGCGCGCAGCCGTTCGACGATCTCGGCCTGGGCGGGGTCGGGATCGAGCACGGCGTCGATGAGCCTGAGCGCCGTGCGGGTGGAGTCGATACCGGGCAGCTCGTTGCGTACCGAGGCGCCCAGGCGGGCCGGCTCGCAGGCAGTGGTGGCCTGGTTGCGGCAGTACCGGGCCAGTTCGCAGAAGTCGAGGCAGGCGGGATGGTAGGCGGCATCCAGGTGGTCGAGCGCACGGGCGAGTTCCTCGCCGGTGCGGGCCGGCCTGCCGTCGCCGCCTGCGGTGAGGTCGAAGGTGGCGTCGGCCGGGAGGAGGGCGGCGAGGTCCTCGGCGCGGCCGAGGCGGCCGAGTTGGAACTCGATCGCGTCCAGCTTCTGGCGCAGGTCGACGAGTCTGCCGTAGGGCTGGTTGGCGAAGTCTTTGGGGCAGATGAGCAGGAACTGGTCCGCGACGGCGGCCGCGGCCGCCTGGGCGTCGAGGCCGAGGGCGGCGAGGGTCTGGCGCAGCGCGATGACGTACACGGCGGCCTGCTTGGCCGCCTCGGCGACCTTGCCCGGGTCGGCCTGGCCGTCGATCGCGGCAAACGACTTGATCTCGGCGATGTAGAACCTGCCGCCGATGCGGTGGGTGACGGCGTCGGGTTCGAGGTAGGCGGTCTGGCCTGCGACCTGGAGCGTGAGAACGGGGTGGTCCAGGATCAGACGCTCGTCGCTGCCCTGGGCGACGCGGCGGAGAAGCCGGCGGGTCTCGGCGGCGCGGAGCTTGAGGTCGGTGTTGGCGCCGACCGTGTTCAGGTCGGCCACCCCGGCCTCGCGGACCGGTATGTCGAGCTCCGTGCGCAGCAGGGTGAACATGGCGGCGTAGCCGTCCGCCTTGACCAGGTCCTCGAAGGCGTTGCCCCGGGATATCGCGAACGGGGACTGCCCGAAGCGGGCGCCGAAGCCGACGCGGGCGGCGAGCACGTCCTTGTCCACGCCGGCGGCGTCGAGCACAGCGCGGCGGGAACAGCCGGGGTTGGCAGTCAACGCGGTGATCTTCCGCGCGGTGTACGCCTGCGGAGCGATCGGTCCGCGCAGGCGCGAGAGCCTGTCTTCGGAGCTGGGCGGCGCCATGGCTTCTTCCTGGGCGGGTGGGCAGACGGGAACCGGGGTGGAGTGCTGCTTAGGTGCCGTGGGTTCCGGTGGGGTCGGCGGCACCGGCGAGACCGAGCGACGGTGCGCCGAAAAGCTTCTGCGAGTCCGTCAGGTCACGGGCACGCTCGGCCGCGGCACGCCGCTGGGCGGCGTCCTCCTCGGCGTGGACCTCGAACTCCGCCGTGGCGGCGCGGATGACCCGCTCCGGGTCGGGGGCGCCGAAACCCTCGTGCGCTCCCGGCACGTTCTGCGCGAAGCGGTGCAGGAGTCGCCAGGCGGCGTCCGAGGGTTGCTCGCCGGTCGCCTGGATGCGCTGGATCTGCTCGGCCACCCTGACGGCCTGGGTGAGGAAGTCCGTGCGCGGGCCGAGCGGCCCGACGATGCGCTGCTCCAAGGGCCAGGTGGAGACGGCAAGAAGCCCTCTGGCCGGAGCCAGCCGGTCGTGGGTCAGGGCCGCGCAGATGTAGTAGGGGCGCGCGTACGCCTGTGCGGCGAAGGAGCGCTCCTCATCGCGCCGCAATGACGCGAGCCGGGTGGTGACGATCGTGTCGGCGAAGAATGCCTCGTGCGTGGCGGAGATCAGCTTGGGTGCGGCGTTGGCGCCGAGGACGGTGAGCGCCTGGTGCACCTGCTCGCGCACGGGAATCACGGCGCCGGCGCTGCGGGAGGCTCTCACCGCGGCGGAGACAGCATCCGACCGCTGCCGGCCCGCACTTTCGTCCGGCTCCGCGAGGGCGGTATCGGCTTCCGCATCCAGGGCCTCGTTCCATGCCTGCTCGACAGCGCGCAGTTCACGTCGGGCCTTCGACGCGGCGCCCTTGTCTCCTGCGCGCGTTGCTTCACGGAGGGCGGCACGCAGGTCCGCCATCCGCTGTTCGAGTGCTTCGAGTGACTCGGGCATGGCGGCAGCATAGCCCAGACTCCAACCCTTTCCAATGTCTTCCAAAGGGTTCCAAAGTTTGACTCGATGGCGCTACGCTCCTGGCAACAGCACGGCTCCCGCCCCGCTCGGGCAGAGCCTGTGCACACCTTCGCCATGCCTCGTGTCAGGCCCCACCCTGCCGCCGGCTGCAGCGGGTTCCTACCTCCGACTCGCCCTTCGCGCATCCTGTGCCACTCCACCAAGGAACTGCCATGAGCCCTGCCACGCCCCCGTATCCGCCGAACCCGGCCACCCCGAACTGGGCGGCGCAGCCCCCGACCGCCTACGCCCCGGCGCCGCAGCCGCCCGTGAAGCCGACGCGGCGCAAGGCCTGGCTCACCCACGGCGCGGTCGGGGTCGTCGCCCTGTGTCTCGGCGCCGCGGCAGGCGGCGGGGGCGCCGAGGCCGACGGCAACGCGGCTGCCGCCCCTGCTGCGCCGGTGCCCGCCACCGCCAAGGCGGCCGCCGCCCCGGCCCCCACGGTGACCGCCACCAAGACGGTCACCGCCAAGCCGCCCAAGCCCAAGGGCCCCGCCACCACCGTCGCCGGGGACGGCGAGTACCTGGTCGGCACCGACATGCAGGCCGGCACCTACCGCACCGCCGGCCCGGACAACTCGGTCCTGTGCTACTGGGAGCGGGCCAAGGACTCCAGCGGCGACTTCGAATCGATCATCGCCAACAACAACCTCCAGGGAAGCGGCCGGGTGACCGTCCGCAAGGGCGAGGTCTTCAAGACCACCGGCTGCCAGAAGTGGGCCAAGGCCGGCTGACCGCACAGCACCCCCGACGCGAAAACCCGCGACCATCACCCAGCGACAGGGAGAAGCACAGCTTGACCGAGTCCGGCGAGCCCGAGCTCACCGTCTACTACCGGCACCTGGCCGCACTGCTCAAGCGCAGCAACGACGACAACTTCCGCGCCCTGCTGGAACAGGCGCGCCGCGTCGTGCGGGGCGAGTACGAGACCGGCCTGTACGACCACCAGCAGGCCTTCCGGCTCCTGTGGCACCACCTGGACCGCAACGGGTACCTGCGCCAGGCCCACCGCGACACCCACACCAGGCTCGCCTCCGGCCGCACCGCCCCGAACGAGACCGCCGACCTGGAGCTCTTCCTCACCGTCTACGCGCAAGTCCGCGCCACCGCCGCCCGCACCACCTGAACCCGCGCCAAGCATCGACCCCGCGCCGCAATACACCCGCCCGGTGGCGGACCGCCCCGCGCCGCCCGCCACCCATCCACCAGAACAGGAGGAGCGCCATGGGACAGCGCTCACCACTCGCACACGCACCCCGGCCCCAGACCCGCCAGCGCCGCGGCATCTGCATCAACCAGCAGGTCAAGGCCCTGGCCGGACCGATCGGCGGACGACGTCGAGGGCGTCGGTGGCCCACTTCACGACGTGGAACGGGTCCATGCAGCGCACCGCGTCCGGGCAGCGGGTCGCAACGACGGCATCGATCCACTCGGCGCCGTCCGCCGACACATGCGTGATCTTCGCGGCGCGCTGAGGGCCGCAGCCGCTGGCAGGCCAGGTCAGGCACTCACGGAAGCGAAAGCGACAGAAGAGCCCGAAATCCACCACCGGCGGATCACTGCGAAACCAGCCCAGTACTCCCCCAACAGCCGTCGGTCGCTCCCAGCGTGACGCACACCGACACCAAGCAACAGACCCCTCCCGTCTCCGGGCTTCCTGCTCCGCAGCCCAAGCCCCACCGGCCTGCCCAGGTCCCGGCTGTGGCGCAGGCCGCCCGGCCGCCGGGACCACCTCACCCGAGCAGAAGGAGAAGTCGTCGTGGCGAAGGCTCCCGCCGTCATAGGCGTACTGACCGAACCGCCCCAGCCCACCTGGTGGAAAGCGAACCGGCACAAGGTCCTGGTCGTGATCGGCCTGCTGGTCGGCTACTGGATTGGTACCCACACCGCCGACGCCAGCTCCCCCCAGCCACGGCCCGGGCACACCCCGCCAGCCACACACTCCCCCAGCCACCAGAGTTCGAACCACGCCGCGCTTCGCCTCGCCGCCTAGTGACGGACCTGGCCGGTGACACGCCTGCCTGCGCCAGGCCCACCGCGACGCCCGCGCCCACCTCGCCTCCGGCCGCACCGCCCCGGAGGAGGCCGCCGACCTGGAGCTCTTCCTCACCGTCTACGCGCAAGTCCGCGCCACCGCCGCCCGCACCGCCTGAACCCGCGCCAAGCACCGACCCCGCGCCGCACTACACCCGCCCGGTGGTCGGACCGCGCCGCCCGCCACTCACCTAGAACAGGAGGATCGCCATGGGACAGCGCTCACCGCTCGCACACGCACCCCGGCCCCAGACCCGCCAGCGCCGCGGCATCTGCATCAACCAGCAGGTCAAGGCCCTGGCCGGACCGATCGTCCTGGCCACCGACGCCTCCGTCGGCCCCGACCGGGTGGCCTCCGGCTACCTCGCCACCACCGGCCACACCGGCCTGCGCGCCCACCCCTACCCCCGATACCTCGTGCGCCCGCACTCCCGCGTGGTCGTCACCGAACTGCGCGCCGTGTACTGGGGACTCAAGGCGGTCCTGGCCGCACACCCCGGCCACGCCATCGAGGTCCGCGTGGACAACCTGCAGGCACTGCGGCACCTGCACAGCTGGCAGCAGGGCGGAACGGACATGCCCGAGGGCTACGACACCCACCTGCGCTCCCAGGGCCGCAAGCCCCGCCTGGTCAAACTGCAGATGCTCGCCGAATACACCCCCAACCTGACCTTCGTCCACGAGAAGGCCCACGCCGGCCACCCCCTCAACGAAGCCGCCGACTCCCTCGCCAAACTCGGCCTGCGCTGCCTGCGCGGCACCGTCCCCCGCACCGAACTCCCGCGCCTGGTGCCGCTGTGGGCCACCGGCGCCCTCGCCGACTACCGCCACTCCCAGGCCGCCTGACCCCGTGGTAGTCGGCGATCCGGGCACGGGTGCCGGTTACATTCCCGCCCGGTCCCGGACGCGTCCCTCCCACGCTCCACTGTGATCCGCCTACACTCACACCAATTAGGGGAAATCCATGCAAACTCGCATCATCAGCGCTGCCCTGGCGTGCGCCGCAGCCGGCGTACTCGTCGCCTGCGACCCGGCAACCAGTACCTCGTCCTCTCACGGCACCACCCCGCCGGCACCGGCGCCCACAGCCGCCAGCCCCAGCACCCCCACGCAGGACAGCAAACCGACCGCAGGCAAACGAGAGGCAGTCCCCGATTTCGTCGGCATGGGGCTGCAATCCGCACAGGACACCGCCCAGAGCCAAGGCTTCTACTCGCTGGCGTCGCACGACGCTCTGGGACGCGGCCGGATGCAGGCCTTCGACCGCAACTGGAAGGTCTGCAGCCAGAACACGGCCGCCGGCACGATGGTGCCGACCGGCACCACCCTGGACTTCGGCGCGGTCAAACTGGAGGAGACCTGCCCCGCCGCGGACGAGGCGGTGCCGTCGGCAGCCGGAGGCAAGATGCCGAACTTCAAGGGCAAGTCGCTCAAGGCGGCTCGTGCCGCCCTCGACAGCAGCACGTCGATCAGCGTCAAGGACGCCTCAGCACAGGATCGTTGGGTGCTGGTGGAGAGCAACTGGCAGGTGTGCAGCCAAACCCCGGATGCCGGCACCGAGTTGAACGGACAGCCCGTGACGTTCACGGCCGTCAAATTCGGCGAATCCTGTCCCTAGCGGCGATTCCCGGAGCGTGCGCCGCCTGCGGAGGCCGTTACCTATGCCCCGGCGGCCGTCTGAGAGCACGGCCGCGTTCCACCCTCCTCCGAGCGAGCACGGCGCCCAGACAGAGGCAGGGCCTGACGCCGGGGCGCACTTCGCGGCGACCGAAGCCGCCTCGCGACGGCTTGCGTCCACGTGGCCTGGGCCTTCTTCCGGCCCCGCAACCGGATTGAGACGACCGGAGCGGTCCTCAACTACCGACGTACATGGAGCAATCGCCATACGATTGGTCCCTCACGCTGCCCGCGATCGCTCCAGGCGGGGGTGATGGGGGGGTATCTGCAACAAGGGGGGACCTATGCCGCTTTCTGCTTCGCTGCCCGGCGGTTGGGAGTACGACGTACCGACGACGGGTAGCAAGCGCCTGCCGCCGGACGCAGGGTATGGGAGGGCGCTCACCAACCAGGGCTACAGCTTCGAGGCTGCGGTCGCGGACCTGGTCGACAACTCCATCGACGCTGGCGCTGACGCTGTCGTGGTGCTCTTTCTGCGGGACGCGGATCGGATCATTTCTCTGCTGGTCGTCGACAACGGGCGCGGCATGGATGCCGAAGGGCTCGACCACGCCATGACCGTGGGTCGGCGCAGGGAGTACGGCAGTCACGCCTTGGGCATGTACGGCACAGGTTTGAAGGCGGCGTCGCTGTCGCAGGCCCGCTCCCTCACCTTGATAAGCCGGACCAAGTGCAGCCGTGCAGCGGGCCGGAAGCTCACTGCCGAGGGGCTTGAGGACGGTTTCCGCTGCGACACGGTCGATCCGGCTTTCGCCCAGGAGCAGGTCGACGCCTACGACGGGCTGATCGAGTGGCAGGGCACGATCGTCCGCTGGGACCGGGTGCGCGCCTTCGAGACCGTCGCCCCAGGGCAGAGCGAGCAGTTCCTGTCGAAGGCCATAGCCCGCCTTGAGACCCACCTCGGCCTCTTCCTGCACCGCTTCCTCAGCAGCGGGCTGCGACTCGATATCGCAGTCTGGGATGTGGCTGCGGGAGAGGAGACAGACCACATCAGCGTGGACCCGCTCGACCCCTTCGGCTACAAGGTGCCGGGCAGAGCCGGATACCCGAAGAAATTCGCCGCGCCGGTCGAAGGCATAGGACAGGTCGACCTGGAGGCCCATATCTGGCCCGCCAAATCCAACCTCGCCGGCTTCCGGCAGATCGGTCCGGTCCACGACCGCCAGGGCTTCTACTTCTACCGCAACGATCGCCTCGTCCAGGCCGGCGGCTGGAGCAACCTGCGCACACCCGAGTCGCATCTCGCACTGGCCCGCGTAGCAGTGGACCTGCCCGAGACGGACAGCGACGTGTTCAGCCTCACCGTCAAGAAGGACGGGGTCCAAGTCACCCCGGCCTTCACCCTCGCCGTGGAGCAGGCCGCCGACGCCGCGGGCCACATGTTCCGGGCCTACCTCGCGGACGCAGAGGCCGCATACCGGGAAGGCATGTCGCGCTCAGCCGTCGACAGACCCGCCGTCATCGAACCCGGCAAAGGGTTCGACCCGAAGATCAAGCGCGCCGTGCGCGAGGAGCTCCCGCTCAAGGACAGCGAGGACCCGATCCGCATCGAGTGGACCAGCCTTCCCGCGGACCAGTTCTTCCAACTCGACCGCACCAGCAACGCCGTCCTCCTCAACAAGGCCTTCCGCGAGGACTTCAACGACGGCCGACGCGGCGGCTCGAACGACGCACCCGTCACCAAGACGCTGCTCTACCTGCTTCTCCAGGACTCTTTCGGCCTCGGCCGCTGGGAGAAGAAGCGCGCGGACCGCATCGAGTACTGGAACGCGGTCCTGCTCGCCGCCGTCCACGCCCAGCGGGAGCGCCGCACCCGCGCCGAGTACTGAACAAGCCGCAGACCACTACGAGGAAGCCGCCGTGACCGACCCGATCCTGCAGATCCACGCCCAAGCTCTGAGCGGCATGGGGCCCAACCCGCGGAGCTTCCGCACGCTCGCCCAGCTGATTGCCGAGGACATCCCTGGCGGTGACCTCAGCGAAGACGCCTTCCGCGAGCGCATTACCGAGGATGCAGCCTGCGGCGGCCCGCTGGCCGCTCTTTGGGGAAAGGCCCTCAACACCTGGGACCGGGAGCAGGCGCCAAACTGGTCCGCAGGCACCGTCGCCCGCACCCGCGAGCGCCGCCTTGCGGTCTACGACCGGCTCGGATTCGGCCCAGAGCTGCGCGCTGCCCTGGATACCGCCGCCCCGGTGGCTGTCACACCGCCTGCCACTGTCATCGCCCGCGAGCACGTCCCCTGGTACACCGGCGAACGCGCAACGGCCCGCTCGTTCTACTGGCCTGCCTACGAGCGCAAGCTCCAGCAAAAGAAGTGGCACCCCGAGGCGATTGCTGACCTCGACGAGGCAAGCCGAGCCGTCGTGGAGCGCCTGACCGACCCCGAGCAGCCTGCCAGGCGGCAGGCCAAAGGCCTGGCCGTGGGCTATGTGCAGTCCGGAAAGACGGCGAACTTCACCGGCGTCGTCGCGAAAGCCCTCGACGCTGGCTACCGTCTGGTCATCGTTCTCGGCGGGACGCTGAACCTGCTGCGCGCCCAGACGCAGCGGCGCCTGGACATGGAGCTGATCGGCCAGGAGAACATCCTGCGCGGGGCCGATCTGAGCGACCTGGACTCGCTGGTCGGCATCGACTATGTCGAAGACGAGGACTGGCCGAAGTTCGTGCAGCACGGCGGCCGTCCGTCTGCCCAGCGCGCCTTCGACATCGAGCGGCTCACCACCCGCGACAAGGACTACAAGAGCCTTGAACAAGGGATCCGCGCCCTGGAGTTCGAGAAGCGGGATCCGACGAAGCCGCTGTACGACCCCGTGAACCTCCACCACGCCGCAGCCCGGGTGATGGTCGTCAAGAAGAACAAGGCCGTCCTCACCAAGCTGGTCAGTGACCTCAAGAAGATCCACGGCATCCTCGGCGAAATCCCCGCCCTGATCATCGATGACGAGTCCGACCAGGCCTCGGTGAACACATCAGACCCGTCAAAGTGGGCCAAGGGCGCCACCGAGCGGAGCACCATCAACGGGCTCATCTCGAAGTTGCTGGAGCTGCTCCCCCGGGCGCAGTACGTCGGCTACACCGCCACACCGTTCGCGAACGTATTCGTCGACCCGGGCGACGCCCAGGACATCTTCCCCAGCGACTTCCTCATCTCATTGGAGGCCCCTGCGGGATACATGGGCGTGCGGGACTTCCACGACCTCGACTCCCCCCTCCCCGACTCCGAGCGCACGCCAGCGAACTCCCAGGAGAAGGCCCACGTCCGCTCGATCACAGAGAAGACCGGCGACCTCCTGCAGGAAGCCATGGACAGCTTCCTGCTCGCCGGCGCCTTGAAGCTCTTCCGCGCCGACCGCGGGGTAGACGCCGAACCCTTCCGCCACCACACCATGCTGGTCCACCAGTCCGTGCGCACCGACGACCACGCCGAGCTGGCCCTGCGCATCAACTCCATGTGGCATCAGGCCGGCTACGCCTCCACGCAAGGCCACTCCCGCCTCGCCGATCTCTGGGAGAGGGACTTCAGGAAGGTCTCCGCCGCCCGCGCAGCCGACCTCCCCAACCCGGACTCCTACGACGAGCTCCGCCCCTATATCAGCCGCGCTCGCCAGAGGATCAGCTCCGGCGGAAACCCGGTCGTGATCGTCAATGGCGACACCGACCGCTACTTCGAGCAACTCGACCTCGACTTCGACCGCACTCCGCACGTGTGGAAGATCCTCATCGGCGGCACCAAGCTCTCCCGCGGTTTCACCGTCGAGGGCCTCACCATCACCTACTACCGCCGCACCGCCCGCCAGGCGGACACGCTGATGCAGATGGGTCGCTGGTTCGGCTTCCGGCCCGGCTACCGCGACCTGGTACGCCTCTACATCGGGCGCGAAGAGCCCCTCACACGGACCAGGACAGTAGATCTCTACGAAGCCTTCGAAGCGATCTGCCGCGACGAGGAGCTGTTCCGCCAGGAACTCAAGCAGTACGCCGAACTCATCGACGGCAAGCCCCAGGTCATTCCCGACGAAGTGCCGCCCCTGGTCGCTCAGCACCTGCCCTGGGTCAAGCCTTCCGCGCGCAACAAGATGTTCAACGCCGAACTGGTCGAGATCCGGTCGCCAGGCAGGCCCATCGAGCTGCTCTCCTACCCGCAGGAGCCAGCGGCTTTGGCCCGCAACGTCGATCGCTGGGCACCGGTGCTGAAGACCTTCCCGACCGAGTCGACCGCCATCCCCAGCCTGACTGCCCGCGGCGGCGTGGCGACACGGCCTTTCACCGCGCAGATCTCTCGGATCAAGCACGCAGAACTTCTCGCCGTGCTCAGCCGTCTCGAGTGGGCGGGCGAACGCCTCTTCGTGCCGCATCTGAACTACCTGGCTCAGCTCGACGGCCGACTGGCCCTTGTCACCGACTGGCTGCTGATCGCATCGCAACTCACCGAAGGAAACCGCGTCGAGGCCTCTGTAGCGGGATCCGCCCCGCTCTCGCTCAGCCGCCGGACCCGCCAGCGGGGGACGCCTGCGTTCGGCCGTATCGCTGGCGTCAACCACCAGCGGGCGGCCGGGGCCCTCATCGCCGCTGCCGCGGCACCCGGCCCGGACAGCATGGTCGGCCCAGACACCGGTGTCGCACTGATCTATCCGATCGTCGAAGGCGAAATCGAAGAGGACGTGCGGTCTGCTGTGTCGAACGGCAAGGCCGATTCCAAGAAGGTCGTCATGGCCTTCACGCTCTACCCGCCCAAGTCCGCCATCGACTCCTCCCGGCGGCTGGTCCGCTTCCGCGCAAAGGACTCCCGCCACCCCGACCAAGCGATCATCCCTGCACCCGGCGCCTGAACCGCCAAGAGCCCCAGTGCAACAGCCCCGGCCCTGGACCCAGGTCGCTAGCGCCATGTTCTATCCGACGCAGATCCCAGGGCCGGCCCGCTTGCCGAACAACGCCCCCGCAAACAGCGGTAGGCGAGCACGCACACCTGCGGACCATCCCAGCAGAAGAGAGGTGCACCAGCCCGAGGCCGAGCGCCTACCCCAAGTTGCTCTGAGACGAAGCAGTCCTGCGTCCATGTGCCTGCCGTGCAACGCGCCCCCACCGACGGCAGCTCTCAGGAGTTCCAGCCGTGGAGCGGATCTTATGCAGGACCACCGGCGACGCTCCCTCCTTCGAACCACGGCCGCAGGCTGCTGCACGCTCGCCCAGGCACGCAAAGTGTCAGTGCGGGCTGGTAGGTCTTGGAGCATGACTCTTCCTGCCGCTTCTGGACCGCACGTGGCGTTCTCAGACCTGGAGACCGCAGACCTCGTCCTCGATGCGGTCTACGCGGGCGGGACAAGCGGCAATACAGGGGACGAGCCGATCTCCAAGCTCATAAAGGGGGTCGGCAACCAGGGCGGCTTCCGGTACGCCGGCTGGCCGACCAAGGGCAACGTGAAGCTCGCCGTGCTCTACACAAGCGGGGGCGAAGCGGACTGGCCTGACCACCTGGATGTGGAGACCGGCACGTTCACGTACTACGGCGACAACAAGACGCCCGGCCAGAGCCTTCACGGCACGTCCCGGGCGGGCAACGTCCTGCTGCGAGACGTGTTCGCCGCCTCCCACGGAACCGCAGCCGACCGGGCGAAGGTTCCTCCGTTCTTCCTGTTCGAGAAGGCCGGGGCGTCGGGCCGCTCCGTGCTCTTCCGCGGTTTGCTGGCCCCGGGCGGCCCCACCCTCTCGTCGGACGATGAACTGGCCGCCATCTGGCGGTCGACCGCCGGCCTGCGGTTCCAGAACTACCGGTCGCACTTCACCGTCCTCGACCACGACCGGATCCCCCGCATCTGGATCCAGCACCTGCTCGCTGGCGGAGACCCCCTCGGCGGCGGTTGCCCGGATGTATGGCGTACCTGGGTGGAGGGCCGGGTGTACCGCCCGATGCTCGCTCCGGCGACGACTGCCATCCGTTCGAAGACCGATCAGCTTCCGGACGACCCCGCGGGAGCGGCCATACTGGAAGAGGTCAGGGAGTACTTCCGCGGCCGCGAGCACGACTTCGAGAGCTGCGCCGTGGCTATCTGGCGGCTGATCGCGCGGAACACAGGGCCGGTAGACGTCACGCGCCCCAGCCGGGACGGGGGACGCGATGCGGTGGGCACGTACGGTCTGGGGCCGGCCTCCAGCCGCATCGCGATCGACTTCGCCCTCGAAGCGAAATGCTACGGGGCAGGCAACTCAGTGGGGGTACGAGAGGTCTCGCGGCTGATCTCCAGGATCAGGCACCGGAACTTCGGCGTCCTGGTGACCACGTCCTACTTCCACAAGCAGGTTCAGGAGGAGGTCCACGAGGACGGCCATCCCATCGTGCTGGTCTCCGGCCGGGACATCGTCGACGCACTGCGCCAGGATGGCCGCACCACCGTCGACGCCGTGCGCCAGTGGCTGGACCAGAGCTTCCCGAAGCCGTAGCCGCCACCAGCAAGCCGCGGCCTGGGCTGCCCATACGGTCTTGCCGTCAGGTGAGGGAGCCGCAGGCATCAAGCGGATCGGAATGGCCGCTCTCGGCGGGCCTAGATAGGACTACGGGTCAGGAGGCCTCTGACCATCCACGGCTGCCGTCAACGACGCCCGGAAGCGCGCACGGCACTCCGGCAGAACTCCGGAAGCGGTGATGCGCGGGCGGGGCTGCACTTCCGGGTCGGGCCGAAGGGGGCTGATCAGAACTCGTCGGTGCGGGGGCCGTTCGGGCATGCATCCGTGAGCAAGCCTGAAAGCTCCTCAATCGCAAGGACAGCAGGGCAGCATGTTGGGCGTGGCAGAGGGTGGACGCACCGTTCTGGTTCGGTTTGCTGACACCATCCCCTATGAGCCACTGGTCCTCGTCATCGTGGACGGCAATCAAGCCTGGGAGTTGGCCAGTGGCTGCTGTGCGCTGGGCGGCGGCGAGCAGGCCGGCAGGCAACCGCCCGTTGGGGACGGCCGTATGAGGTGAGGCTGGCGGGTGCCCAGCCGAGCACTGCTGCAGGCCGTCACCCGTCGCACCCACTGGCCGTGTGCTCCCAGATAATGATGTCTGCGGCTCGAAGAAGGCTGAGAGGCCTTCCGTCGGGTGTGCGGATGGCGGCGGTGAGGCCGGTGATCCACTGCCTCTGGCTGCGCAGATCAGCCTGCAGAAGCGGCCACAGGCGGCGAGGCGTGTCCTTGTAGGCGCCGGGGGCCGGTCTCTCTTCGAGGTAGAACTGGTAGATGCTGCGGTCGAAGATCGGTACGAGGTGGGGCCGCTTCCGGTGGAGGATCTTAGTGGCGGCGACCGCTTTGAACCCGGGCAGCCCTGTCCCTCCGGCCTCTCCTGTAGCGACCAATGCCCGATCCACCAGGGACCACGGGCCCTCGAACGGGTCTAGTGTCCCGCGCCGGGAATTCGATCAAGATATGCGGCGAGACGCTGCAGGATCTCGTCGGCGTCCTTTGTCCAGACGAAGGGCTTGGGGTCCTCGTTCCACCGGGCGATCCAGGCGCGGATGTCCCGTTCCAGGGCCTGGAGGTTCTTGTGGACTCCGCGCCGTATCTGTTTGTCCGTCAGGAATGCGAACCACCGCTCGACTTGATTGAGCCAGGACGAGTAGGTGGGCGTGAAGTGCATGTGGAAACGGGGATGCGTCTCCAGCCATTTGCGGACCGTCGGCGCCTTGTGGGT
>NZ_JBEYXD010000064.1:0-51327 GCF_040644975.1 Streptomyces sp. NPDC046900
CCAAGATCCTCCCCTGCGGGCTTTCCAGTCGAGAGGCCGAGACGGAGAACAGGTACTCCGGCCCCGGCGCGCCCTTCGGACGCACCCCCACCAGTCGCCCCTGTGCCGGCGCGCCGCTCTTCAGCACGTCGCCCAGCATCGCCTCCACGTCACCGGGTGCGGAAAGGTCGTATACGTCGGTGATGTGCCGACCGACGATCTGTTGCAGGGGCGCTGCGTGCAGCACGGGCCTGGTGAGGTTGATCCGTAGGATGCGCAGCTCCGTGTCCAGGATCAGCAGGCCTGTAGGGGACTGGTCGAACAGGGCTTCCAGTACTGCGGCGTCCTCGACGGGCAAGATGGCTTCGTTTCGCGCCACGACAACCCACCTCCACTAACCAGACTGCCCCTGGCACCAGCGCGCCGCTTCCTTGCTTCGGGAGACGTGCAGGACGTCGGGGGCCGGATGTGGGTCTGGAGGCGGCCTCCGCGGCTTGGGTCGTCCTCTGAGTGCGCCCGAGGGTGGGGCGCGAACCCGGGAGACAGCGGCAACGAGACAGGGCAGGAGCCGGCCGGACTGAGCCCCGCCCTCTCGTGTCGGCATCCGTCCTGGTCAGCCACCAAATGCGGTAGGTGTTCGGGCGAGTGCCCTCGGCCGGGGCGCCCTGGCCCGGGATGGCGTCAGACCGCGACGGCCTCGCCGATTTCCTCCTCGGCCGCCTCGTCTTCGGCGTCCTGCTTCGCGTTCGCCGGTGGGGCCACTGCCGGGGCAGGGGCGGCGCGACGCTCGGCGACCGCGGCGGCGGCCATCAGCAGCAGTCCCGCGACCAGCCAGAGAACCAGGGTGAGGATGCGGCCGGCAGAGCCTGCCGAATCGAAGTAGAGCAGGCTGCGTGCGCCCTCGACGAAGCCGGCGCCGTTCCAGAAGGCGTGCAGTGCGCCGAAGAAGCCGTTCTGCAACGCGGGCTGGAAGATGCCGCCGGAGCTGGTGAAGTTGAGCATCACGAACAGCACCATCATGGCCAGCGTCGTCCAGCGCTTGAGGAAGGTGTGGAGGGCGATGCCGATGGTTGAGCCCGGGGCGACAGCACCAGCCGGCGTCCCCTCTCGGTCACACGCCATGAGCCCCCACATCCCGCGCCCGTCCGGCTCCTTCCCCAGCATGTGACGACGTTCGACCTCGTCTGGAAGTCGGCCACGGAGAAGATCTGCGCCGGTGACGACTTCTACGCTCCGCCGTACGCGGGGCACGCGCGGGTGCCCGGTGACTCCGCGACTTCGGTCGTGTCCCCCGCGACATCTCCCCCTGCCAGGGGAAGATCGGGATCACCCCGTTCGGGCACGCGGCCTGAAGGCCCACGACCACACATGGGATGAGCGGGTCGGCGCGACCACCCGCGGGAGATGCCCGCACGATCATCACCACCCCGCGTGGCCCTGTGACTTGCGGTTGAGTCCGTCGGAGTGCGTCAGTGACACAGGCGGTGTCGGAGGTGTGCCGGGCGCGCCAGGCGTCTCCGCGCGGCTCGGCCCACCTGGGCGCCCGGGCCTGCCGCGGACGCTTACGAGTGCACGCCCGGAGGGGTCGATGAGCTGCACGGGGGAACCCAGTAGGAGCCGGGCAAAGTGTCGTGCCCACGCTTCTCCGCAGGGTGGCGAACGCCGTCGAAGGCCTCGACCCGGTGAGGTTCCGGCCAGGTCCGTATCGACCGGCAGCGCCACGTGAGCGCTTTACACCAGAGTGAAGGGAGGTGTGGCATGCCTCGTGATCCGGTCAAGGGGCTGACCGCGCTTCTTGCGGCTGTGGCAGTCCCGCTCGCCATCTGCGCGCTTCTGCTGCCCGCCGGAGACGTTCTGTCCCACACCAACGTGGCACTGATCCTGATGTTGGTCGTCGTGACGGTGGCCGCCTTCGGTTACCGCTGGGTAGCGGTGCTCGCGGCCTTGTCCGCCGCGGTGTGGTTCGTCTTCTTGTTCACCGCTCCGTTCGCGAGCTTCACCCGCATAAACAACGTGGACGATGTCATCACCGCCGGGCTGCTGCTGGTCGTCGGCCTTGCGGTCTCTCAGCTGGCTCGCAGCTACACCCGCGAGCGTGCCATCGCCACCACGCTGCAGCGCAGCCTGCTGCCCCGGGTACTGCCGGACACCAGCACCGTCCGGCCGGCGGTCCGGTACGTGCCCGCCGAGGCCGAGGTCGGCGGGGACTGGTTCGACGTGATCCTTCTCCCAGGCTTCCGCACCGCCCTCGTGGTCGGGGACGTGGTCGGCCATGGCCTGCGCTCCGCGGTCACCATGGGTCGGCTGCGCACCGCGGTATGCAATTTCTCCACCCTTGACCTGCCGCCCGACGAGTTGCTGGCCCGCCTCAACGAGGTGGTCAATCAGATGGATGCCGAGGTGGACGCCGGTGAGGAGGGGATCGCGGCTACCTGCCTGTATGCGATCTACGACCCGGTCTCCTGCAACTGCGTGATGGCAAGAGCGGGTCACCTTCCGCCTGCCGTCGTCTCTCCGGACGGCCGCGTGGAGATTCTCGATCTGCCCGACAACCCCCCGCTCGGTGCATGCGGCCTGCGTTTCGAGGCGGACGAGCGGCAGCTGCCGGAGGACACGCAGCTCGTGCTCTACACCGACGGGCTCATCGCGAACCGGAACCGCGACATAGAGGCCGGCCTGAGGCTGCTGTGTGACTCGCTCTCCGGCGCGGGGACCGACCCGGAGGAGACGTGCGAGACGATCCTGAAGACGGTGCTGCCGGCCAGTCCAGTCGATGACGTCGCTCTCCTGATCGCCCGCACCCGCGCGTTTCCGCGTGACCGTATCGCCGAATGGGACATCCCGTCCTTTCCCGCCGCGGTGCCCGCCCTGCGCGCCGAGGTGTGCGCGAAGCTGGCCGACTGGAACCTGGAGGAGACGGCATTCACTACCGAACTCATCCTCAGTGAGCTGGTCACCAACGCCATCCGCTATGCGGCACCCCCTGTCCACCTGCGCCTTCTGCGCGACACCAACCTGGTGATCGAGGTCAGCGACGGCAGTAGCACCTCCCCGCACCTGCGCTACGCAGCGGACACGGACGAAGGCGGTCGCGGCATCTTTCTCGTCGCCCAGCTCGCCGAACGGTGGGGAACCCGCTTCACTGCCACCGGGAAGATCGTCTGGGCCGAGCAGCCGGCCCCGTCGGTTCCCGTCGCCCCCGTCCTGGCATCGGCTGCATGACCGGGCCGGACCGCCGGCCGGTGACCGGGCCGGACCGCCGGCAAGGACGCCCGGCTTGCCTCATCGAGCCCTCGTACACAGCTCTAGGGCCACCCACCCCGTGATCTGACAGTGGTGGGTGATAGCTATGCGCCACATGGACACTGAGCACGCGCGCCCCGAGGAACTGGCCATGCTCCGGGCGGCATTCGACACCGGGGAGCCGCTGGGCTGGGAGGCGGTCCGCGCCTTCGAGACGGAACACGGGATCACACTGCCCGAGCCCTACCGGACCTGCGTCGCGGAGATAGCCGACGGCTGCGGCTTCGGCCCACCCGACTACGGCCTCGTGCCGCTCGGCGAGCTGCCCGATGACCGGGACGACGACACGGTCCGTGAGCTGGCCAAGCCGTTCCCGCTCACGGAGATGTGGGTGTGGGAGGACGACGACCTCCCGGATGACGAACTGGGCCCGATGCTGGATCCGGTCTTCGGCCATGGGTCGATCGTGCTGGGCACCGACGGCTGCGGTATGTACTGGCACCTCATCGTCACCGGCCCCCACCGGGGACACGTCTGGAACATCAGCGGCGAGGGTGCCGGGCCGTTCGGGTCCGAGTTCGGGTTCACCACCGGCGAGTCCGGCTTCGCCGGCTGGGTCCGTCACTGGGACGAGGGCAAGCCCTGGTCGGACGCAATGTGAGCTCGCAGCGGCTTGTGGGACCTCACGTCAGCGGCTCTCCGCCACGGCTACCCGACCCGACCGCAAGGACGATCGCCGTTGTGCCGGGCTGCCGAGGGTGTGTGCGAGGGCGAGCAGGGAGTCGTCCGACACCACCCGAAGGCCGTACTCCGCGAGCAGTGCGGCCATCCGCTGCGGCCGCCACAGTGAGCGCCACGGCTCGCCCGCCGTGACGGAACTGCCGAGCACGCGTGTCAGCAGCCGCCCTGCGTCCGCTTTCACCGACGGCGCCTGATAGTTGACGACGAGTGCACTGCCCGGGACCGTCCGGGCGGCGAGCGCCGCCACCGTGGCACGCACCTGGTCGCGTGTGAGGTACGGGACGACGCCTTCCCACAGCCATGTCGTCGGCGCGGACGCGTCGTGCCCGGCGGCGTCCAACGCTGCACCGAGATCATCGACGGCGAAATCGACCGGCGTGAACCGAACGGAACGGGCGAGGGCCGGTAGCTCGGCGCCGGTGCCTTCGCCCGCATCCGGCTCGGGCCCCACGTGCGCGGCCTCGGCGAGGCGGGCGCGCTTGTCCTGCTGGGAGGCCGGATGGTCGACCTCCCACACATCCGTCTGCGCGAGCTCGGGCAGACGCCACGCGCGCGTATCCAGACCGGCGCCGAGGATCACGAGCTGGCGGGTTCTGTGGGCTCGCAGGGCGTCGTCGATCGCGACCGTCCGCGGTACGACCACCTCGGCGCATGCCCGCACACTCTCGTACGCGGTGCGCGCCTGCCAGCCCTGGGGCGGAGTGCTCGCGCGTACCTCGTCCACGGGCGTCCGCTCCGCGCCGCGCAGCAGCCGCACCGCCACCCGATCCGCGAACCGGCCTGTGGCAAACCGTCCGTCAGCGGCCGCCCGCCCCTGGCAGACCAGCACCGCCGTCCGGCTCGCCGCGCGCCCACTCTCGTTCACGGAGCCGTATTCAACACCACCCTCAGGTGCCTTTCCCCGCTTTCCGCTGTGGGCCGCTGATGTCCCTGTGGTTGGGGCGGTCCGGCTGTGCGGTGCCATGACGACCCGCGGAGGGCGGCGCGTGCCGCGCGGCCCTGCATCGCGGCGGCCACCTCGCGTGATCACGTAGCCGAGGGAGGCCGGACGTGCCTATCACTGATCAGCAAGGCAGTTCTCCGACCGCGTGGTGCGGCGAGCACCGCGCAGCCGGAGAGCCCCGAGAGGGACCTGAGGCCTACTACCTCTCCTCGCCGGCGTCCTGCCCCGGCGTACGCGGGCCCTGCAGTTCGAACCGGCCGTTGCCCTCCTCGGGGCGGCCGCTGGTGTTCTGGCCGCCCTGGCCGTTGAGGTTCTGCCGGACCGAGTCCAGGATCGTCAGGCCCTGGGCGACCAGACCGGCCGCGATCTCGCCAAGACCGTCCGCGCCGTTCAGGACGTTGACATTGGCACCGGAGAGGCCGCCCGCGGCCTCCTTCACGATCTGCGGGAGCTGGTCGATCAGCATGCGGTCGAGGGCGACCCGGTCGTGCGAGGCCGCGGCCTCCGCCTGGATCTTCATGCGCTCCGCCTCGGCGATGGCGAGGATCCTGACCCGCTCCGCCTCGGCCTCCGCGGGCTTCACGACCTCGGCCACGAGCTGCTGCTGCCGCAGCTTGGCCTGCCGCTGCGCCAGCTCGGTCTGGGCGGCGAGCACCTCCTGCTGGGCGTGCGCCTGGGCGAGCGGTCCGGCCTGGGAGGAGTGCGCCTGGGCGCGGTCCACCTCGGCCGAGTACTCGGCCTTCACGACCGCCGTCTGCCGGGCGTACTCGGCCTGCTTGCGCGCCGCGTCCTGCTCCGCCTCGGCCGCGGCCTGGTTGGCCTGGGCCTGGGCGATCTGGGCCTGCCGCTGGATGGCCGCTTTGTGCGGCGCGGACATCGCGTCGATGTAGCCGGTGTCGCCGTCGTCGATCGACTGGATCTGCAGCGAGTCCACTATCAGGCCGATCTTCGCCATCTCGGTCTTGGAGGTGTCCAGCACCTCGGCAGCGAGCTTCTGCCGCTCCGTGACGATCTCCTCGACCGTCATCGAGCCGATGATGGCGCGCAGATGGCCGGCGAAGATCCGGCCGGTCAGCACCGACATCTGGTCCTGGTCGGAGAGGAATCGCTGTCCGGCGTTGATGATGCTCTCGTTGTCGTTGCCGACCTTGAACGCGATCACGGCACGGACGTTGAGCGCGATGCCCTGCCTGGTCACGCAGGTCTCGGTGACCTCGGCCTCGCACATCGACAGGGTAAGAAAGCGGACCTTGCGGACGACGGGAAGCACGAACTTGCCGTGCCCCGTCACCACCCTGAACGGCGCGCCCCCCAGTCCCCGCCGTCCACCCGAGATCAGCATCGCCTCGTCGGGGGCGGGAACGCGGTAACCGAACATCCTCTTCTCCTTAACCGACGTCGGCGGCATCGCCGCGCAACGTGTCCAATGGATCGCCCCACTCGATGACGTCGACCTCACGACACCCTCGGGACTCGACCACAAGCACCGTCGTCCCGATCGGCAGGGGCTCCTGCGACCAGGCGAGGAAGGTTTCGGAGCCGCCTCTGACCCGCACCAGGATCTCGCCGGGACCGGCGGATCCACGCGTGCCGATGAGCAGTTCCCCCGTGCAGCCGATCACGGCCTCGTCCTGCGCCATTTGCCGACTGCCTCCCATCGTTCTGACCCTGATATTCCGACCTTAGACCCACCCGTGACAGGCGCCTACACTGCGGTCGAGCCCTGCTTTTCAGCGCGGCGCACCACCCGTCCCGGCCAGGCATCCGGCCGCGTCGACACCGGGATGACAGCGCTGGCACGCATGAGGTCCCGGACCCGCGGTCGGCCAGGACGTCGAGGGCGACGAGCTCGATGAAGACCGAAGACCCCTGGTTCATCGGAGCCCTCGCCGTCCATCCCGGACCGCCGACCTGGTCGCCTGCACCGCCTACCAGGCGGTGCCGCGCACCCCAGACCGCCCGGCTCAGGTGGACACCGCTCGCGCGTCGATCTCGGCGAGGTCGGCGTGCAGCTGAGGTTCGCCGACGGATCGACCGCACTGACGATCCGCAACCGCCCCGCCACCAGACAGGTGACCACGGGCCCGGGCAACGGGATGGGACTGATCGGAATGCGCGAACGCGTCGCCCTGCTCGGCGGCAGCATCACCACGGGACCGATCACCGAGGGACCGGACCGGGGTGGCTGGCAGGTGGAGGCGGTGATCCCGGGATGAGCGAGTCCACCGGTGCCTCCCGGCCTGTCAAAGTGATCGTCGCCGACGACCAGGCCGCCGTCCGGGAACCGCAGGCCGCGGTCCTTTCACTGGCCCAGGACATCGACGTCGTCGCGACCGCGGCCAACGGGAACGAGGTTCTGGCAGCTGTGGCCGCCGACCCGGTGGACGTCGTCCTCATGGACCTGAGAATGCCCGTCATGGACGGGACCGCGGCGACTCGCCGGCTGAGCGAGGCGCACCCGGGCGTGGCCGTGGTGGTGCTCACCACCTTCGCCGAGGCCGACTCGATCATGGCCGCCCTGAGCGCGGGAGCCCGCGGCTACCTGACCAAGAACGCCGGGCGCCAGGACATCACACGAGCGATCCGGGCCGACGCCGCCGGCCAGTCGGTACTCGACCGCGAGGTCCAGGACCGGCTCCTCGCCGCCGTACGGACCAAGCAGCCGGCATCCCAGGAGCCATTGCCGGCAGACCTCACGCCCCGGGAACGCGAAGTGCTCACCCTGATCGGCCAGGGCCTTCCCAACCGGGCCATCGCCGAGCGGCTCTTCATCAGCGAAGCCACGGTGAAGACCCACATCAACAACCTGTTCGCCAAGGCGGACATCCGCGACCGGGCCGACGCCGTCCGCCGCGCCATCGACGCCGGACTGGCCTGACGAGCGGAGGCCTGACCAGGTTTCCCTGCCTCTGCCCACTGCACGTCACGCGCCGGGATGTACCCCTGGGACCCGGAGGCGAGCAGATTCGTTGGCGCCGACCAGGCGAAACGGGCGACAGCTGGACGGTCGTCAAGGGCAGCCGGTGTCGGTGTCACGCGGGCGCAGGCGCTGGATGCGCTGCGGCGGCAGGTGCCGGCGTGCACGCACCGCCGAGCGGATACCGCGCTCGGTTTAACGGAGCAGGCCGCCGGGCGGGCCGGGTGCCGCAGTCGTAGGTGATCGCGGAGAATTCCCCTGTGGAATTTACCCGAAACCTATTGACTTGCGACATATAGGGAGCACCCTGGTTATTAGGCCATAACACCGAAAGAGCTGCAAAGTCGATGAGGACGCCTAGTCGGCGGAGTGACTTGGACAGGATGTGGTTTAGGCCCCCGGCAAGCCGGCGCGATACCGAGGCGACAGTGACGACTGAAGCTTCAGGACACGGGCAGCACTACCGGGGACTGATTTGCTTAGGAGCCTTCGCACAGGCCGGGTGCCGGTGCGAAGGCTCTGGCATGCCCACTCTCCCAGCAGGGGCCGAAGAGCAGCAGACGTAGCCCGTTCCTGCAGAAAGACGACGTCGCCTCTTTGGCGGTTGGCGGTTGCGGATCGATCCGCTCGTTGACGCAGACTTGTTGATGCCGTGCCCGACCGCCGCGACTTCCCCCGGGGCCGGGCTGGGACCTGGCTGTGCTGTGACCGGCCGCGGGCCCGACCGTAATCCGCTTGACCCGGTTACGGGTCAACGCTGCACTGTGGCGGGGCACCACGAGTCGTGGTGCCGGTATCCCGGGGAGGCAGCGGCAGCAATGGAGATACGTTCCACGACCGACCAGGACCACGACGTCTTCGTCGACACTCTCCATGCCGCGTTCGGGCGCTTCCCGGAGACTCCGACCGAGGGCCGCGGGGTCTGGTGGTCGGCGCTCGAAATGGACCGCAACCTGCTCGCCATGACGGCGGACGGGCGGCCCGTCGGCACCGCCGGTGCGTACTCCTTCGAACTCACCCTGCCCGGCGAGATCCTCGCCCCGGCCCCCGGAGTGACCGCCGTCGGCGTCCTGCCCTCGCATCGACGCCAGGGCGTGCTCAGCGCGATGATGCGGCATCAGCTCAACGATCTGCGGGCCCGAGGGGAGTTCCTCTCTGTACTGCTGGCTTCCGAGGCCTTGATCTACCGCAGGTTCGGCTACGGACCGGCGACCTACACGCAGCGGGTGACGGTGCCGCGTCACAAGGCCGCCCTCGCCCTGCCCCGGGCGCGCGGAACGGCCGACGCTCCGGCGACCGGGTCGGACACCGGCTCGATCGAGCTGCTGCGGCGTGCCCACTGCGGCGAGATCCTGGAAGAGGTCTACGACCGGTACCGCCGCGCACAGCCCGGCGCGCTGTCCCGACCGCACCGCTGGTGGGCCCTGGGCGCGGGGCAGCCCCCGGTCTCTCCGGCGCGACGCCACGTCGCCGTCCACCGTGACGCCGACGGCGTGCCGGACGGGTACGCCAGCTACTCGCTGAGCGAGCCCGACACCTTGACGGTCGACGAGACCATCGCCACCGACGACGCCGTCTTCACGGCCCTGGCCCGGTTCGTGCTCGGACACGACCTGGTCAGCCAGGTCGTTTTCAAGCACGTCCCGCCCGACCACCCGCTGCGCTGGCAGCTTGCGGACTTCCGCGCCGGCCAGGTGAGCAACGACACCGACTGGCTCTGGGCGCGGCTGCTGGACGTCCCGCGTGCGCTGACGGCGCGCGGCTGGTTCACGGACGGCGAGCTTGTCCTCGACGTCGACGACCCGTTCCTCGGCGAGCACGGCCGCTACCTGCTGACCGTCCGCGACGGCAAGGCCGACTGCGTCCCGACGGACCGGGAGCCCGACCTGTCGCTGGACGTGAGCGACCTGGGTTCCGTCTACCTCGGCGGCACCGCCCCGAGCACGCTCGTGCGTGCCGGACACATCCGGACCCACAGCCCGGGTGCGGCCACCCTCGCTGACGCCCTCTTCCGCGCCGAGCGCTCCCCGCACTGCCTGCACTGGTTCTGACCGCGCGCTCGCCGACCCTGCACACGTCTCGGCAGGTGCCGTTTTTGGGCCGGCTGGTGCGTTGGGCTTGATGCGAAGGGTCTCGTTGAGCGTCTGGCGCCGGCGTGCGCCGCGACCTGGCAGCCCTGGAGCGGCACGACCTCAAGCGCCTGGTCTACGCGCCGGCCGTCCTGGACGACGACCGCCTGGTCGTGCTGCACCGGCCCTCCGGGACCAGGTTCGAGGTGCGCATCGGCGGCATCGGGGACAACGTCCAGTTGGACAGTCGGGCACGCTGCTCGCCCACGTCCTCGTCGGCGGCCATGTGCCCGGCACTGCGCCTTCGGCTGAGAGCGTCCGCCTGGCACGGACCCCGAGCCCGCCCGAGGACGCAACGAGGATGCACCGAGGCCGTCGCCACCGGGGCCCTCGAACTCTTCGCCCCGGACGGCGAGCGGACTGGAACGAGGGGCTGCCAGACGACATCCCCGTGGTGGAGGGATGCCGTCTGCTCGTGCTGGACGAGTGGATGTATCACCGCAGTTGGAGTGCCGACCGGTTCTTTCAGCTTCTCCCGGGTGCGGCCGAGCTGACCCGCGTCCTGTCCGCCGACGAGGCACGGACCTGGTTCGCCCGTACCTCGTTCGGCAACGGGACCGGGACCTGCCGGTCTTGCTGACTCGGTGGCTCCGGCCGTCACCGCGCGGCGGCTGGAGCCGGAGCTCGGACCTGATCCCCTCCGTCGAACAAAGAGTGCGCCGGGGTCCTGTCGAAACTGCTGAACATCTTCCTGGTGATCACGGAGTTGCGACACTCTGTGATCACTGGGGATCCTCGACGACCCGGATGATCGTCCTGCCGGTGACGCGCCGCTCAGGGGTGAAGGCGGCGGCTGCCTCGGCCAGCGGGCGGACCGCGCCGACCCGCACGTCGAGCCGCCCGTCCCGGAGCCGCTGCGCAAGATCCGCGAGGCGTGCGCGGTCGGGTTCCACGACGAAGAACAGCGCCCGTCCGTCCTTGGGCCGGACGGTGGGTGGCTCGGCGATCGTGACGAGCGTGCCACCGGCGCGGACGAGCGCCGCCGAGCGGTCGAGGATGTCACCGCCGATCACGTCGAATACCACGTCGACCTCGCCGGAGTCCTTCAGCCGGCCGGCCTCGAGGTCCAGGAACGTATGCGCGCCCAGAGCGAGGATGGTGTCCCGGTCGGCGGACCGACCGGTGCCGATCACGCGGGCTCCCGCCTCCAGCGCGAACTGCACCGCGATCGAACCGACGCCCCCCGCGGCGCCGTGGATCAGGACGGTCTGGCCTGTCATGATCCGCGCGTGGTCGAACAGGCCCTGCCAGGCGGTCAGCCCGGAGATCGGCAGCGCGGCCGCCACCGTGTGGTCGACATCCGCGGGAAGCGGGGCGAGGTTGCGGGCCTCCACGGCGACGTACTCGGCCAGCGAGCCGTTGCGGGCCCAGTCGGTCAGTCCGAAGACCCGCTGGCCGACGGTGAGGCCGGTGGTTCCGTATCCGAGCTCCGCCACGACACCAGAGACCTCGTGCCCGGGCACGCTCGGCGTGCGGTCGCGGCCGGCACGATCGGACCACGTTCCGGGCCAGTCGAGCTCTCCACGGGTGAACCCCGCGGCATGCACCCGAACGATGACGTCGTTCTCGGCGGCATGGGGATACGGCAGGTCGGTCAGGGTCAGCCCGCTGACGCCGGCGTCGCGGTCTGAGGCGGTGATGGCTTTCATGACTGTTCCTCTGTCTGGCTTTCCGAAGAGCGCATGTATCGATCACATCAGTGGATCTTTACCGTCGTGCCGTTGCCACTCGCAGGTACCGACAGACGACCGCCTGCACCGGCCCGGTACGGCCGATACGGCCAGCATGACCGGTGGGTCCGTCGGCACGTGACCGACCGGCATGGACGAGGGCAATCAGTGACAGAACCCCGACGAACCCGATGGAGAGATAGCTCGTGGCTTTGAGCCCCCATGAAGGAGCCAGGAGGCCGGCCGCGAGGGACGGAAGACTCAGCGCCGCGTAACTGACGACATAGACGGCCGAGAACACCTCCGATCGCGAGTCCGCCATGGTGATCTCTCCGATGGCGCGGAGGTTGCCGTTGAACGTCAGGCCGGCCCCCAGTCCCGCCACGACGGATCCGCCCGCAAAGGTGACCGGCGACGACACAGCGATGGCCACCGCCGGTCCCGCCGCCCCGAGGGCCAGAAAGACCGCCCCCACCAGCGTGGCCGACCGCGCCGCGTGCCGGAGGGACCACAGGCCCCCCATGCCGCTGGCCAGGAACAACGCCGCGATGTCGAGCCCGCCCGCAGCACCCCAGGTCACGTGCAGGACGCCGGTGACCACAGAGGGCGTCAGCGCGAGGAACAGCCCCGTCACGGACCATCCCGCGACAAGGGTGGGTACGGCGGCCAGAAACGGGGGCCGGGCTCCGTGCGGAACCCGCACCCTCGGGCGTAGCGCGACCCGCACCCCGGCTCGCGGCGCAACCGTCTCGGGGATCCGGACAACCGTCACCGCGAGGATCACGAGGACGAAGGTGAGGACGGAGAAGACGAACGTGTCGGGGCGGGGGATCGATTGCACCAGCAGCCCGACCACCGCGGCACCGGCGGCCAGGCCGACACTCGTGCCGACCACTGTCACCGTGGTGCCCAGGTGCGGACGTCTCGCGGGCGAGAACTCGACCAACCCGGCGGCCAGACTGCTCATGGCCGTTCCGGTGGCGACACCCTGCACCACCCGCGCGAGCACGAGGGACAGGACGCCGTCGGCTGTCCAGAAGATGGTCGTACTGGCCGCCGCCAGCAGGAGTGCGGTGAGCAGCACCGGACGGCGTCCGAGGTGGTCACTCAATGACCCGAGTGTCAGCAGGGCACCGAGCAGCCCCACGACGTACACGGCGAAGACGACCGTGACCATGGTGACCGGGAAATCCCAGCGTTCCCGGTACAGCGGATAGAGCGGTGACGGTGCGCTCGCGGTCGCCATCATCACCACGGTGGCGAGCGCCAGCACTGTGAAGGCGGCAGGCCGTCCAAGACGACGATGATTGTGACCGGAAGCCACCGGTGTCATCGGATCGCCTCTGGCTTCTTCGAAATCAATTCGGCCAGGGTGCATCAATGACGCGCTCGACCATGGTCTTGCGGCGGAAACCTGGAATGAAGTGTTCCAGTACGTCCGCATTCACGGTCCCGTAGGTGGTGTCCGGACGATTCTGGAGCCCGTCGACGAATGCCTGCAGGAATTCCTTCTTGAATTGTCCGCGCGGATGGGCGGCGATGATCGCGTCCACCTGGCCGCCATCCAGCCGGTCCAGCCCCCAGCCGACCGCGTCGGTCAGCACGCCGTAGTTCGTGGCAGCCGTCTCCGGGCCCATCCGGCCGGGAATCCCCGGCGTCGTGTGCAGCGCGATCGCTGTCCAGACGACCTCGGCGGCGCTCTTCGGGAACCCGCGGTCGAGCAGGAACTTACGCGCGTGGTCGGCGCTGTCGAGTTCGAAGCGCTGTTCCACGTCGGAGAACGGGGTCGAAAGCCCCGTGTCGTGGAACATCGCGGATATGTAGAGCAGCTCCGGATCAGGCTGGAGGCCGAGTTCGCGCGCGTGAAGAGAACCGAAGAGGAAAACACGCTGGGAGTGATGGAAGATGAGAGGACTGGTCGTTTCACGAAGAAAACTGGTGGCCTCCGCCACTGCCGCGGTCTCGGGTATTTCCACTGCTGCAATGATGGCTGTCATGATGTTCGCGCTTTCGATGCGGTGGTGAGGAGCAGGTGGTGCGTCTGGTCTCTACGATGCCGATTGCGCGGCTTCGCCGCCGCCTCGGTTCGGCCGTGAACCACTCGAATCCAGACACCTGAGGAATGGGACTGTGAGCTCCGAAACGCATCAGGTCGCGATCCTCGTCTATGACGGGGTCGCACTGCTGGACGTCGCCGGCCCCGCAGAGGTGTTCGGGGAAGCGAATCGACTTGGCGCCGACTACCGGATCGCCCTGCTGTCGACGACCGGTGCCGACGTCGCTTCGTCGATCGGCGTACGGATGGCCGTCGACGGCAGCCCCGCCTCCGAGCCGGACCCTGACACGTTCGTGATGCCGGGCGGGGTCGTCTATCCCAGAGCTCCCGTCACCCGGGATCTGATCGAGGCCGCGAGGGAGCTGGCGGTCCGATCCCGCCGGGTCGCGTCGGTCTGCTCCGGAGCATTCGTCCTCGGCGCCAGCGGCCTCCTGGACGGCAAGCGTGCGACCACCCACTGGAAGATCGCGGGCGAACTCGCCGCCCGGCACCCGAAGATTCGCGTGGAACCCGATGCCATCTACGTTCGCGACGGGACTACCTACACCTCGGCGGGCGTCACCGCCGGCATCGACCTGGCGCTGGCTCTCGTCGAGGAAGACCACGGCCCTGACCTGAGCCGGGACGTCGCCCGCGCCTTGGTGGTCTACCTGCAACGCGCAGGCGGCCAGTCACAGTTCTCCGCGCCCCTGCAGGGCCCACCGCCCCGGTCCCCGGCCCTTCGCACCGTCGTCGACCTGGTGACGGCGAATCCCGCGGGGAACCACTCCCTTGGCGAACTCGCCGGGCACCTCCACCTCAGTCCCCGCCATCTCACGCGGCTGTTCCGGGAGGAGTTGTCCACCACACCGGCCCGCTACGTCGAGTCGATCCGGTTCGATATCGCGAAGGCGTTGCTCGACCAGGGGCATACCGCGACCCAGGCGGCGTCTTTGGCCGGGTTCCCGAGTTACGAGAGTCTCCGACGGGTCTTCGCACGGGAGTTGTCCATCAGCCCCGCCGCATACCAGCGCCGCTTCAGCACCGCCCGCCGTACCCGGTAGCACCGAGCGACGCCGACGGCAGTTGCCGCATCGCTTCCGGCGGCGGTGGGATGCGCGTTGGGCGATTGACCGTCGAGCCAAATGACATGTGCCTGCCTGAACTCGCGAACGCGATCAGGCGTTGTAGCCGAGTTGCCTCACACCGGGCGCCCACTTCGCTGCGACCTCGGCGAAGCACTCGCGACACAGCGGGTTGCCTCCAGACCCGTACCGCTTGCACCTCGCCATGCAGCGTGAGCACAGGCCTTCCTCGGCCGCCGTCCAGACCGGAGACGGGTAGTCGCGAAGCTCCATAGATGTGGCCATCGGACAGGTCCTGTTCTACGCGCGCGGCCGAACAAGGTGGATTCGAACAAAGAATAGAACAGTCCTGGGATGTCGGCATCACGCCACGCGGAGTGGGTATGTCCGAATTTCTTGACCTTGTGGTCAGGGCGCGCCCGACCTGAAGTAGGGGAACGGCGGGACCCGCCTTCGACACTCAGCGCTGTCGACGTGGCTCAACTCCGGAGTGGATCCGACCGAAGTGGCCGAACGTGCGGGCAACAGTGTTGAGGTGCTGCTGAGCCGCTACGCCAAATGCATTGATGGACGGTAGGAGATCGTCAACCGCAAGAGTCCCGGCCGCACCATGCCGCGACGCGCCGTCCGACATCCCCCAATCGACAAGGTGACAACGCTCTTTGAGGCGATGCTCACCCTTGCCAGAGGAATTCGTGCGCCATCGCGATCATGGCACGCGCCGCAGCACCAGGCGTTCGCTCGGACGGAACGGCCAGGGAGAACGGCAATTCCAGGTCGGCGTCGTCGACGGTCAGGGTGGCGACGTCCTGCTCCTTGCCGAGGGCGATCCGCGGCAGCAGCGCCACGCCCAGGCCGTTTCGGACGTAGGCGACGCCGGTGGTGAGGTCGGTGATCTCGATGGCGACGCGATGGGGGACGGAGGCGGCGGCGAAGGCCCGGTCGGCAACGGTCCGGTTGCCGTAGCCCTCGGGGAAGTCGACGAAGTCCAGGCCGGCCAGTTCGGTGATCGGCACGGTGCGGCGTTTCGCGAGCGGATGGTCGGCCGGCACGACGAGGTCGAGCACCGAGGTGGCGAGGTCGGTCAGCGTGATGCCTGTCGGGCACGGTCCGGGCCCCGAGACGAAGGCGAGGTCGAGCCGCCGTTCGAGGAGGGCTTCGATCAGGCCTTGGGAGCCGGAGGGGGCGGCGCTGGTCCGCAGGAACACGCCGGGATGACGCCGGTGGAATTCACCGAGGAACACGGGAAGGTCGATGAGCCCAACCGTGGTGATCGCGCCCAGCCGCAGTGTGCCGCGCAGTCCGCTGCGGACCTCGGCCACCGCGTCTGCGGCCTCCCGGGTGGCGTCGAGAGCGGCATGGGCGCGCGGCAGCAGGGCAGCACCGGCATCGGTGAGCAGCACGCGTTTGGGGGTGCGTTCCAGCAGCGTCGTGCCGAGTTCTCGCTCGAGGTTCTTGATCGTGGTGGAGACCGCGGACTGGACGACGTGCAGCCGTGCGGCCGCACGGGTGAAGTTCGCTTCCTCGGCGACGGCGACGAAGTACTCGAACTGGCGCAGTTCCACCCTCCGAGTATCCCTCAGAAAGCCCTCAAGGTATCTCTCAGAGAGATGGCGGCAGTCTCTGACTTTCGTTGGACAGCATCTGTTGCGTCCAGCGATTCTGTTAGAAGTTCAACCGATAGAGGAGGCTGAAAGATGACCTACAAGACGCCACCGACATATCTGGGCAGCGGCGATCCGGCGCGGCAGCGCAAGGACTACTATCCCCCTTGGCTGGACAATCTTGCCGATGATGTGACGCTGGAGGCCGGGGTCTTCAACGGGACCATCCATGGAGCCAAGGACGTTCGAGCGATACTGTCCTACGCGCGCACCCTGTACGAATTCCAGGACTTCATCTACCTCGGTAAGTACGGAGAAAACGGCTTCGTCGAGGACTACGCAGCGACGGTGGACGGTAGGCCGATCGCCAACATCGCTGTCGTCTACAAGAATGAAGAGGGGAAGACGCAGCATCTTGTGATGAACCACCGTCCGCTGCCGATGCTTCAGTACTTCTCCCGGAAGCTGGGCGAGCACTTCGCTGGGACAGAGTACGCGAAGTACTGCGCCGACCCGTCAGCGGACGCCGATCCCTCGGATGCCGACCGCGACTGAACGGATTCCCCGCTCACTTCTTCTGCGGTATGGAGGAAACATGTCACGGAATCAGGCGATCGTGGATGCTTGCTGGCGAGCATATTCCGGATTCGAGGAGAACGATTCCTCTGACCTGGTGGCCCTGATGTCACCCGAGGTGATTTTCGACTTCCCCACCTCCCTGCCTTATGGTGGGACATTCCATGGGCCTGAGGGGTTTCTCGCCTTCTACCGGGATATCTACGATCACTACTACGAGACCTTCAACTACGACGCACACACGGTGCTCGATGCCGGGTCGCACGTGGTCGTTCCCGTCAGGGCCAGGGCGAAGGCGAAGACCGGCCGCACCATGGAGAACGAACACTGTCTGCTGTTCACCGTGAACGACGGGCTGATCACCGAGGCCCGGCTTTACGCGGACACCGCCAAGGGGCGTGACTCGATCGACGGCCTTCAGATATACCCCTCGGCGGCCTCCTGAGCCCGAACCGGCGCAGTAGGCATTCGCGCCACGCTGCATCGTCCGCCCCCCGGGAATCTTTCCGGGGCCGGGCGCGACGCTCCCGAAATGACAGATTCGTAATCCGAACTCAGAGCAAGGCGCGGCGGCGAGCGGTCCTGATCACGAACCTCGGTAGACCGCACGAACCCAGCGCGCCTACGTGATCATACTGAGTGAGCCGGTAAAGGCCCAGAGGGAGCCTGACACTGATGAAACTCTGCGCACGGGCCGGTTCCATGGAAAAGGAAGGGTCCGGAGCCTGGATGCCGACTAGGATGCCGGCCCCAGAACGGTTTTTGTTTAGAACGCCCGCCGAGTTCATCGGGCGCTGAAAGACGAAAGGTCGCTCATGCCTCAATCCATGCGCGCGCTCGTAGCCGGAAAGGTCGGCGAGCCGACCGATGTCCTGCGGCTGGAATCCCGGCCTGTTCCCACGCCGGAAGCCGGTCAGGCTCTGATCCGCGTGAAGGCGACTCCGATTCACGCCAGCGATCTGCACGTGCTGCGTGGCCGCTACGGTTTCTCCCCCGAGTTTCCCGCTGTCGGTGGTCACATGGAATGCGTGGGCCGTATCGAGGCCCTGGGCCCGGATACCGAGGGACTGAAGATCGGCGAGCGCGTGGTGGCCGTTGCAGTCCCGGCGGTACCCGGTCCCCCTGTGGCCGGCACGTGGCAGGAATACCTTGTTGCCGATACACGAAGGCTTCTGCCGGTCCCTGACCATCTGAGCGACTCCAGCGCCTGTCAACTCGCCGTGAACCCGTTGACCGCACTGCTCCTCGTGACGCGCGAACTCGACGTGCAACCGGGTGAATGGTTGTTGCAGACGGCCGCGGGCTCGACCGTCGGCCGGCTCGTCATTCAGCTGGCCAGGCATCTGGGTATGCGCACGATCAATGTCGTACGGCGGCGTGATGCCGTCGAGGAGATCAAGGCGCTCGGTGGTGACGAGGTCATCTGCACTGAGGACGAGGACCTGTTGCAGCGTGTGGCTGAGATCGCAGGACCGGCCGGCGTGCACAAGGCCATCGACTGCGTCGCGGGCCACGTGGGCGCCCAGGTATCCCAGGCATTGGCTCCGGGAGGAGAGGTCGTGGTCTACGGTGCGCTCTCTACCCATCGGCAGACTGACCCGGCAGCGCTGACGATCCCGTTGCAGGCACGCTCGGTCATCTACGAGACCAAAGCAGTCCGGGGCTTCTGGCTGAACCGCTGGTTCGGCACTGCCTCGCCTGAGGATGCGCTGCGCGCGCTGTCCGAGGTTCGCGGTCTCGTCGCTGATGGGGTGCTGAGCATCCCCCAGGGCCAGCCGTTCCCACTCGAACGCTTCACTGAAGCCATCGCGCTCGCCGAAACACCCGCACGTGGCGCCAAGCCACTCTTCGTCTTCGAAGATGTCCGGGACAACATCGACAGGTAGGAAGCGACCCGGCCGGTGCCGGCGGCGGTGCGGGGCGATGATCTAAGCAGCCGAGTACGCATGATGCAGCGGTGGTTGTGAGCGAGAGCGGGCCCGCCGGAGTCTGAAGCGTGTTTGCCTCAGCGATCTTGAAGCCCCTGACGGTTGTGCGTCCTGCCCCGGCCGGCCGGATGTGGCGGGGGTTCTGTGGGCCCTGAGGCCGCATGGCAGTGTGTGCTCGTGCTCCCTTCCGCTGATGATCTGCCAAGAGTCCTGTCCACTTGCTGGCTTTACTGGATCGCTGTACCCACGGGTGATCAAGCAGGGGTCATGGAGATGATGGGGCTTGTCCAGCCTCGTCCCGTGACGTTCGCCGAAGCCGAGGACATCATCGACGACGACGGCCACGGCGAGTCGGAGGGCAATCCCGACGGGATGGCTCGGGTGTACGTCAGCCCCGAGCTCGACGGGTGGACCTTGGTCATCGGCCCGTGGTGCGACCCGTGCGACGTTGAGCGCAGCGAAGACGTGCTGCATCTGTGCAGGGACCTGAGCGCCCGTTACGGCCAGGCACAGGCGTACTACTTCGGGGCCCAGGGCGATGGTTCGGCCTGGCTCGTCGCTCAGGACGGTGTCGTGCTGCGGCGCTACTGCGAGACCGGTGAAGGAGAGGACGCCTACTTGACGCTGGGGGAGCCCCTGCCCGTCGAACGGGCTCACCGAGAGCAACTCGGATTGCCGACGGTATGGGACGAGGCGACGGAATCAGACGAGGACGAGGACGAGTGGAAGTGGGCCGCGTTCGACCTCGCTCCCGAGATCGCCGCGGCTCTGGGTGTCAGCCCGCTCCAACTGACGGCGGAGACGCGCGTTGAAGGTACTGGGGTCATCGCTCTCACCCCGAACGCGACAGAGGTTCAAGCTGAGTCCTCGCACGTGGACCATGAGGCCGGCCAATCCACCTGATGGCATCCCTGGGCCTTGGACCCGGCGGGCGCCGGTCCACAGGGCTGGCTCGGTCCATTCGGGTGCATCCGCCGACCGCGTAGAGCCGGCCGTCGAGTACGGCCCCGGCCGCCCCGAAGCGCCCCTCAGGGATGTCAGGGGCCCTTGGTTCTGCACCACGCAGGAATTGGCGTATGCGGTCTGACGTCACTCCGAGGGCTTCGCCCTCCCCAGCAGCCACCACCTGCTTCCGCCAACACAAGCGCAGACCGTTGACTTTGTCCGGTCTCCCCGCTGCGCACGGAATCGTTGAGGCGACGGTACCTGTCGTGATCGTAGCCGCGGTCGGCGAGCACGACGTCGGGTCGGCGCCGTGGCCGGCCGCGCTCGGCCAGAGCGGCCGGAAGAAGCGCTCCCACCAGTACACCGCCATCGACGACTGCGGGGGCGGGGCCGCCGGATGCGGCCCCGCCCCCTGCCGGTCAGCCAAGGCTGATCCGAGAGGTACTTACTTCAGGCCGAAGGCCCGGGTGATGCTTTGCGTGACGGTGTTGCCCTCGGTGTCGCCTGCGCTGGTGCGCAGCGTCACGAACCGCGCGTGGGCGGGGGCGTTCAGCTGAGTGCTCCAGCCCTTGGCGGTGCGGGTCAGGGTCGTGTGCTGCCAGGTGGCACCGTCGTCGTAGGAGACGTCCAGGCTCACCGTTTTGATGGTGTCGGAGCCGGGAGCGCCCGGGAGGTGCGAGGGAGTGACGGTGATGCCGGTCCGGCGGTGTGCCTTGCCGGAGGCGTCCACGCCCTCGACCGTGTAGTCGAGCTGGATCAGCGGCAACGTCTCGAAGACGCCGGCCGCGCCCTGCTGGGAGGTGAAGCCCCACTCGGTCCGGGTCGTGGTCGAGTAGTCGTTGGCCCAGGTGCCCCGGGCGTTCTCCGACACCAGGCGGTACCGCGACTTCTCGGGGGCCAGGATGAGCGGGAACCGGTAGCTGCCCAGAGTGTCGGTGTCGGATGCCCTGAGCAGGGTGTCGCCCTGGTACATCTTCACCTTGTTCTCGACACCGACGTTGTTGAAGGTCGTGCCGACGTGTCCGGGAACCGAGTCGCCCCAGCCCGGGACCTCCACGTAGACCGCGTTGTTCAGGCGCACCGGTCGGTAGGAGGCGTTCATCCGAGGACGCTGGATCGGCCCGAAGTACTCCACGTGGGAGGTCGTGCCGGCCGGGTACCGCGTCAGGGAGTCACTGGAGATCTGAAGCTGCTGGTTGACCTGGGCGCTCTGAGCCCAATCCGTGTCGCTGGACACCCAGTCGGTGCGCTCGGCCTGGGTGGGGGTGGGCAACATGTTGTATCCGTAGTCGCCGAGCCAGACAGCGGAACGGAACTCGGTCCCCTTGGCGGGCCGGTTGTTGCGGAAGGACACATTCACCCGCGCAAGATCACGGCGCTGCGGCCGGTAGGTCAGGTCCGCCGGGATGCCAGTCGCGTCCCGGGAGATGTCGTAGAGGTAGTCCGTGGTCGGGTGGGAGGTGACCTCAAGCGGCGTCCTGCGGCCCTGCTTGATCTGGGCGATCAGCTCGTCGCCCTCGTCCGCGGTCAGCGTGGCCACGGTCAGGGGAGGCAGGTGCTCGGTGTCGGACCAGGGGAAGTCGTTCCACGGGTCCAGACGTCCGTCGCCGTCGTTGACGACGAGCAGCACACTCGCGCCGGCCTTGGCTGCCGTCTCGGCCTGCTCGGCCTGATCGACGGCATCGCTGCGCCGGACCACGACGACCTTGCCCCTGGCGTCGAGCCCCACGTAGTCGGCGGCGCCGCCCTCTCCGGCATAGACGGCCTCGTACTGGCGCGTGCCCTCCTTGAGCGGGATGCGTCCGCGCTCGACGATCATGTCGTCAAAGGTGCGCGTACGAGACGCGACCGTCAGGGCCGGCTCCGTCTGCCGCCAGTTGAACCCGGACTCGAAGGTGCCCGTGGAGACCGGCTTGCTGGGCAGGGCCCAGATGCTGTCGTAGGCGGCATTGTCGTACGTGGGATTGGGCCACCGCGTCATGGTCAAGGAGCTTCCGTTGTCGAACCCCCGGTAGAGGCCGATGCGGGTCTCGGCGGGAGTGGTCTCCTGTGGGGTCACGACGGAGACCTGCTTGGCCTTGGAAGCGTCCAGGTTCACCGTGGTGTCCTGGTCGACGACGACCTCGGGAGCGGTCAGGATGGCCTTACCCATGGAGTGCGGCCCGTGAGTTCCCTGAACATCGCTCTCCAGGCTCACGAAGTACTTGCCCGCAGGCAGGTTGACCGTGCCGGTTCCCGAATCGTCCAGTTGCAGCGGCAGGAAGACCTTGTCGCTGAACACGTACACCTCGCCGCCCATCGGGCGGCCGTCGCGGTCCTTGCCGTTGAGGGTGAGGGCATAGCGCGGGGCCTGGTTGTAGGCGCCGATGATGGTGTGGGCCAGCAGCGTGCCGGACGCGTCGGTGGCGAGGATCTGCCCCGAGGTCGGGGTGTCTTCCTTCACCAGATCGAAGCTGGTGGTGAGGGTGACCTTGCTACTGCCGTGCGCGGGGACGGTGACCTGAGGTGCCGACAGCGAGAACGCGCCGGCGGCCGCACCAGGGGCCTGCAGCGCCAGGTCGAGGGTGACCGGAGCGTCCCCGGTGTTGGTGTACGTCACCTCCTTCTCGGACTTGTCGCCGGCCGGCTCCTTGCCGTCGCGGTAGCCCCCGAAGACGCTGCCGGTGGCGAACACCGTGCCCTTGACAGCGGCCGCGACATCCAGACGGCCGCTTCCGCCCTCGTACGGCGTGTACTGGGACGTCGCCTTGGTGGTGCTGACCAGGGCGTCCTTGAGCTGCTGCCCGGTCCAGTCAGGGTGGGCCTCGGCGAGCAGGGCGGCGGCACCGGCGACATGCGGGGTGGCCATTGAGGTCCCGCTCAACGTCTGGTAGTAGCCCTCGCCGTCCTCGGCGTACTGCGAGCGCGCGGCCAGCACGTCGACGCCGGGTGCGGTCAGCTCCGGCTTCAGGCCGGCATCGCCCTGCCGCGGACCAGTGCTGGAGAAGTAGGCGAGCTGGTCCGAGCCGTCCACGGCGCCGACGGACAGCGCGGCGTCGGCGACACTGGGCGTCGAGACGGAGTGCTCGCCGGCGTTGCCGGCCGCGATGGTGAACAGCGCACCGGTCTCGGCGCTGAGCTCGTCGACGGCCTCGCTCATCGGGTCATGGCCGTCGCTGGGCCCGCCGCCGAGACTCATGCTGATGATCTTGGCGTGCTGGTCGCGGGCGGCCCACTGCATGCCCGCGATGATCCAGGACTCCTGGCCGCTGCCCTCGTTGCTCAGAACCTTGCCGATGTGCAGGCGCGCGCCGGGGGCAACGCCCTTCTCCTTGCCGTCCGAAGCGGCGCCCGTGCCGGCGATGGTCGAGGCGACGTGCGTGCCGTGACCGAGGTGGTCCTCGATGTCCTGGTCGGGCACGAAACTCGCACTCGCACTCACCTGACCGACCAGGTCGGGGTGCTGGGTGTCGATGCCGGTGTCCAGCACGGCTACGTCCACACCCTGGCCGGTGTCGCCGCTCGCCCACACCTGGGGAGCGCCGATCTGCGCGGTGGTGTCGGCCAGGTCGGCCTTGACCTTCCCGTCCAGCCAGACCTTCGCGATCCCGCCCCGCAGCTGGGGCTTGGCTCCGGCGCTGCGACCGGTCGCCGGCGCGGTCCCGCCGGTGAGGGCGGTCCAGAAGTCGTCGGCCTTCGACCGCGACTCTGACAGCGCCGCGCCCTGAATGCTGCTCAGGGCGAGGGCCTTGGTGGCGCCGGCGGGCACTGCCTGCGTGCGCGCACGGGCGGCAGCGTCGGTGTACGTGACGATCAGGGGCAGACCGCTGCTGTGCTCGTCGTCGTAACCGTCTGCCACCAGTTGGGTGACGTTGAACAGCTCGCGGTCCAGCTTCCCGGCAGCGATGTACGGAAGGGCGCTGTCCGGGTACACGTAGGTGTCTTTGCCGACCTTGTAGGTCACGAAGCCGGTGAGTGCACCGTTCGCGCCCTGCACGGCACGGGTGACCCTGCCGTCGGCAGCGGTGTTCACCGTGACCTTGTCACCGGTCACCAGGGTGACGGTACGTGAGGTCGGCTGATGGAGGGCGATGCCGGTCAAGGGCCGGTCCGGGGTGTCGGCCCTGGGCGCGGCCAAGGCGGAGACCATCGGCTGCGCGGCCAATACGGCCAGCGCAACGCCGACAGCGGTCAACGCCCGTCTACGGGCAGGTATGGATGGCAAGGATGATCCCTTCGCTGGAACAGCAATCGCTGCGTCTGACGTGGCACATCGTCGGGTTGCACAACGCCATCAGGGGCCGCACGGGCAGGGAGGGAAGCAGGCGATTTGCCGTGCCTCAGTACACCGGCGCGGACATGGGCAGGGCTGGTAGGGCCGCCGAGGAAAACCCGGCTGGAAACGAGGCCGCGCTGCTGCCGCAGAGCGGCGACGAAGCGTCAGATCCCACAGCGCGAGTCCCCGGTCACACTCCGGAGAGCACGCGCGGCAAAGCGAGCCTTCGGCACGGCGGCAAGACGAGCGGCGCTCCCCGTAGATGCCGTCGGCGCCGCGACTGCAGCCGGCAAGCCTCTGGCAATCAGCAGCAATCCTGTCGATAGTGCCGCCTGCAGGCGGATCCAGGCCATCAGCGAAGCACCTTTCGTTCAGCTGGCAGTCACAACCCGCCCGAAAGAATCCGCTGATGAAGCCGGACATGTCACTGGCCTCACGTGTCGCAACTGCGACACGTCCCAACGATGACATGGTCCCTGCGCTCCGCTGCCAGGCTGTCAGCGGCGATATACGGGACGTTCGGAAGGACGTGCAGGTGCCGAAAACTCCATCGCATGTGACGTGCAGGTTCTCCGTGAACGGCCTTTCACTGCTGCACGGTTGTGTCTGACGGATCGGGCTGTTGCGACTGCCCTACCTCGCGGTGTCGAGTGTGTTCGCCTTGATACGCCTGCTGCCGATGAGCGATGCGGACAAGGACATCGAAATAGTGTCACTGCGACGCCAGTTGGCCCTCCTGCAACGGCAGATCGGCAGACCGCGCCGCGAAGCCGGATCGCCACATCGCATGCTCGGGACGCCATCCTCGCGAGTTGGCCAGTGTGTTGGACGCTCCGCGTGACCAGCTCTGCCGTCCTGATGTGGGTTGCAGTACGGGCAGGCCGAGGGGGATCGGACGCTGGTGGACGCTAAATATTTCGCTTGGCGCCCGCAGGAGAGGCACAGGTCAGAGGGGGGTGAGTGATCCCTCGCTGCTGTGCAGCTTTCCACTCAGGTTCCGACTCATGGCGTGATCACTGTCAGCGCGGTGCGGCAGTTGCGGGGTTCTACGTCGCGCGAGTGGAAAATCTCCCGGACATGCAGAATCCCAGGTCCACGACTTGGGGTCGCCGTGCTGCACGGCTTGTGGTCACTGCACGTCGTGGTCCGGCTTTGAGGGCGTTTGGCCGGCCAGGGCCTGCTGCCCGGTGCTCTGGGCGAAGCCGATCAGCTCCTCAGGACTCCAGCTGAGCCGACCGCTGCGCAGATCGTCTGTGACGGCGCGGATCCAGTCCAGTTCTGCGGCGGTCATGGCGCGCAGATACTCCCCTTCGAGCATGGTCACCCGCGGCAGGCCGTGAACCTCCGACTCCTCCGTCAAGGACTTGTCGTGCGCGTGAAGGGTCTGCGCGAGGGCCGTGGCGCGCTGTTCCAGCACGTCCAGGGCCTCCTCCGGGGCGAGCATGAGGACGAAGGACAGCGCGGCGGGGAACTGAGGGAACTCCTGTTTCGGCGCGGCCAGCATCTCGTTGAGCCAGACGCGCATGGTGGAGCGCCCCGCGTCGGTCAGCTCGTACACCGTCCGCTCGGGGTACTGCTGGTCGCGGCCGGTCTCCCGGACCGTGACCAGGCCCGTTGCGAGGAGCCGGTCGATCGTCCGGTAGAGACTCGCGCGCTGGCCGACGTTGACGACCTGGTCCTTTCCCCACTGCTTGATCAATCTCTGGATTCCGTACGGGTGAAGCGGCTGGAAGTGCAGCAGGGCCAGCACGGTCAGGGCCAGCGGGGAGTTGCGGGGCGGGGTGCTCATGCCCGCATACTACCCACGGTGCAACTAGTTGACATGAGACTAGTTTCATTGCAACTATCAATCAACGAACAGGAACCACGAGCGGACGGAGACCACGGAGATGATCACCGCCAGCACTGAGACGACCGCTGCCGAGCGCGTTCACGCCGACCACGCCGTGACCAAGCGGCTGGGCAACTGGACCCGCGCCGGACACATCCAGGTGCGCGCCCGCCGGGGCCTGGCCGTGCTCGACCTGCGCTCCCCGGACCTGCCCGACGACATCGAGCTGCGCCTGGAACTCCAGCGCGCCACGGTCAAGCTGCTGGTGCCGGACGACGCCGTCGTCGAGCACTGGGACCTGCGCTGGACGGGCCGCGGCAAGGTCAAGGACGCGCAGGGCCGGACCGCCGAGGGATCGGCTCTCGCCGGCGCTCGTCGGATCCGACTGACCGGTGTCGCAACCGACAGCGAGGTCCGCGTGCAGCGCGGCGGCATCGCGGTCCTCAGCGCCATGTGCTCCCGCGCCTACCTCCAGGACCTGCGGCTCGCTCACCGGACCGGCGGGCACCCGACCGTCGACGACCCGGCACGCTCGCACGGCCACTGAACATCCGACCCAGGCACGGGAAAGGGGCAGACCCATGAGCGCGATCAAGACAGCGGCCGTCATCGGAGGCGGCATAGCCGGACCGGTAACGGCCCTCGCACTGCGCAGGGCGGGCATCGAGGCGACCGTCTACGAGGCCTACGAGAACACGGCGGACGGCCTCGGTGGCATGCTGATGGTCGCCCCGAACGGGCTCAACGCCCTCGAAGTCGCCGGTGTGGACCAGGGCTTGGCCGGTCAGCCGATCCACCGCATGGTCATGACCGATGGACGGGGCCGACGGATGGGCGAGTTCGGCGGGCTGACGGGCCTGCCGCCCAGCCAGGTGATGTGGCGTGCCGACCTGTACCGGGCGGTGCGCGAGCGGGCCGCCGCAGCGGGCGTACGGACCGTGTACGGCAAGCGGCTGGCCGGGGTCGAGGAAACGCCGGCGGGCGTCAGCGCCGAGTTCACCGACGGGACCCAGGTGACCGCGGATGTCCTGATCGGGGCCGACGACATCCGGTCGACGGTCCGGCAGCTGATCGACCCGGCAGCGCCCGGCCCCCGATACGCCGGCCTGCTCGGCTTCGGTGCGTACTCGAAGGCGGAGGTCCCTCAGGCGCGGCAGGACACCATGTACTTCGCTTTCGGCGAGCACGCGTTCCTCGGCTACTGGCCAGTGCCCGGCGGAGGCACCGCCTGGTTCGGCAACCTGCCGTACGACGAGCCGCTCAGCGCGGAGCAGACCCGTGCGACGCCGCCGGCCGCATGGATGCGGATCCTGCGGGAGAAGTTCGCCGGGGACGTGCCCGGCCGCGACCTGCTCCGGGGCACGGGCGACGACGAACTGCTCACGTTCGGAGGGCTGGAGATCCTGCCTTCGGTGCCGAAGTGGTACCGGGGACGGACGGTCCTGGTCGGCGACGCGGCCCACGCGCCGTCCTCCAGTTCCGGACAGGGCGCGTCCCTCGCGGTGGAGAGCGCGGTGCAACTGGCGCGGTGTCTGCGGGACATCCCCGACGTGCGCGCGGCCTTCGCGACGTACGAGCAGCTGAGGCGGGGCCGGGTGGAAAAGGTCGCGGCCCAGGCCGCGAGGACCAACAGCCAGAAGTCGATGGGCCCGGTCGCGACGAAGATCACGGCCCTGCTGATGCCGCTGGCGACGCGGACGTTCCTGACGCCGGAGAAGATGTTCGGCTGGACGCACCGATACCGGATCGACTGGGACGCGCCTGTGGTGCCCGCCTGACGGGCAGGCGACATCCGGCGGTGACTACCCGGTCCGGGCGCGTAGGTGGTATCCCCTGGTCGGCTTGCTGCTGATCTGCGCCCGCGCGGTCGCCTCCGGTGCCCGGACCGTCACCGAGATCACCGAGTGAGGACTGCGCGCCGGCACCGTGGTGCTGGAACACCTCGGCATCCGCCGCCACCTGCCCGGACGTCGAGCAGTTGATGCATCCGACGGCTTCTCACCCAGCCCCGGCGCGTAAGAGCCTGCGCACCCGTGCCGCCTGTCGACCAAGCGCGTATCCAGAACTCTTGCGCATGACGGGGGGACGTGGCCGCCGGGGGCGGCGGGCGTTGTGGTCCACCGGGTCCACTCGGCCCAGTCGTCACCGGACGCGGCGTCGCCGTGATGTCCGGCGGCAACCTCGACCGGCTATGCGGCGAGTGTCGCCAGTATCTGCTCGGGTGCGGTGACGATCGAGAAGTGGCCTTGGCCGGGATGGACGTGAAGGCGTGCGCCCGGTATCGCCGCGGCGAAGCGGCGGGCGTGCTGGAGCGGGACGGTGGTGTCGGCGTCCCCCTGGTGGATCGACGTGGGCACCCTGATCGACTCGAGGTCGAAACCCCACGGTCGGGTCAGCACGCGCAGATCCTGCCCGACTCCCCAGCTGCCGCGGTGGAACGCTCGCAGGTAGTTGGTCAGGAAGGCCGCGCGCGCGTCCGGCTGGGCGAGGGCACGCCGGTCGCCGGCGGGCATCTCGCTGGTCGCCAGGCGAAGGAACTGCCCTGGTTCCCGGCGCGCCAGCATGGCCAGGCGGCCCAGGAACCAGCCACCGAAGGCCGGAGCGTGCCGGGCGATCTGCAAGGCCGCGCGCTGTCCGGCTGCCATCCCGCGGGTGGGCCAGGCAGGCAGGCCAAGGGGCGCGATGAGCAGCAGGCTGCGGACGCGGTCAGGCAGCTCGCACGCGCAGGCAGCCGCGAACGCTCCGCCGCCCGAGACGCCGAGCAGCGCCACCGAGCCGACGTCCAACGCGTCCAGGACCAGGGTGGCTTCCGCAACCCAGTCCACGACCCGCGGCAGGCGACGGACGTCGGTGCCGCCGATGCCGGGGCGATCCGGGGCGATGAGGCGCAGTCCGAGCGCATGGGCCGCGCCCGCGAAGCCGTACGCGGCCAGCCGGGAGTCGGCCAACCCGTGGCAGAACAGCACCGCGGGCGCGGCCGGCTCCCCCACCACCTCGACCGCGATCACCCCGCCGTCGGCTCGCCGCAGCTCCACCCTCATATCGTCTCTCGTGGCCTTGATCCGAGCTGCCTGAGCGGCTTTCCAGAGGTTCTGCCGGTAGCCGGCTGGCAGCCACGGGCAAGTCCGGGGGCTGCGGCGGTCAGGAGCCGGCCCGGTGATGCTCTTCGACAACGCCTGGACCAGCCCCTGACTCCCCGACAGTCACGCGCAGGACTTCGGGAAACGCGCTTAGATGTCGCCGGCTGGTCCGGTGGCCTGGGCTCGTTCTGCGGCGAGTAGGCGCTCGAGGTTGCTCCGCGCGCTGTCGAGCGTGGCGAGCATCTGCGCACGAGTCTGTTCGAAGTGGGGTTCCTCGACGTCGAGGTCATGTCGCAGCGTGACCCGCAGCAGGTACACGCCATCCGAGAGCGGGCCGCTGAACCATGTCTTCGCCCGCTCATACGTCCCGTCCGGGGTGCTCGGCAACTGCTTGACGACTGAGTAACCGACTCCGAGCGCCCTGTTGAGCTTCGAGGCTACGCGCCGAGGGCGGTGCTTCTGTCCTGGGCAGGGGCAGACGTAACACGAAACCCGACACCCCGGTGTCCTCGCCGCCCAGCGCCGCGAGTGCGCCCGCATTCACAGCGAAAGGTGCATCCGCTGGCGAGGCCGCCCGGGCGCTGCAGCCGCGTGACCGCCCCGCGGCACTAGGTCCTGGGGTGGTGGGTGTCTGGCGTCTTGCCTGATTCCGTTTGCCGCTTCGTGCGCACCACCTCTCTGGCAGTGGCCGCCAGGAAGCCTGCCGCGAGCAGCCCGATCAGGATCGAACCCTGTCGGATTCCGTCGGCGTCGCGTCCGTCGAGGTAGGCGATGTGGCGGACCTCGGTGGGGTGCGCCGGGTTGTAGACGACGGGTATGTGCGTTCCTGGCATCGCTTCGGTCGCTGAGCTGACCGCGACATCGATATCCGCGCGCACGGGGCCGGACGGTGTACCAAAGCGCACGGTCACGGAGGTCGCCCAGCCGTCCTCCGACCGGCTGGTGATCTCGACTACGGTTGCGTCCGTCCTGTGCCCCCGGTCCCGGAGGTTCGCCAGCATCTGGTACTCCTGACCAGCTTTCCATCCCATGCCTCCGGCAATGGTGGCGGCTATCAGGAAACCCACGGCGATCGATCGGGCCTTGGCCCAGCGGCGGGCCAGCAGCCACGATTCCGGACCGAGCCGCAGCAGCCCTGCCACGAGCCGGCCCGGCGCAGAGATATGGCCGGCCCCGCTATGAGCCCAGCCCAGGCGGCGTATCAGCAGCCTGGAGACACCGTTCGCTGCAGCCAGCGCCACCGCCCAGCTGAGAACATAGAGCCACAACGGCCCAAGCGGCCCGAATGCCATCCACACCACGATGGCCACGACGATCGCCAGGGCCCCCAGCCCAAAGGGAGGGGCGTACTTATCCCGGTCGCCGCTCAGGGCGGACCTGCGCTCGTCCATGTGCGCCTCCACACCCGTTATGAGACTCACGGGCTGCCGCGCTGGTTTTAGTAGTACCACCCGGCCGCCCCGTGTCAGAAGCCTCGGCCGCTTCCGGGCCTCACCTGCGCCGATGCCCCAAGATCCCGTCCACGGCTCGCCCACGGATCTCGGCACAGGGCCGCTTTCGGCGGCATACGGCTGCACAAACGCGAAGACCCCGTATTCAGCGTTTACGCTGGTGACGGGGTCTTTGGGCACCTCATGCAGGGTGCCCCCGGCAGGGTTCGAACCTGCGCACACGGCGTCGGAGGGCAGGCGCCAGGCGTACGGAAATGAGCCTCTGAACTGGGCGAACGTCCATAGCGCACTTTCCGCACACGTCCCTCACTCGCTGCTCACTCGGAGTCGGGTCCGCGGGGCCGGCGCCACGGCGGACCAACGGTTGCAGCGGGCGCCCGTGCGGCGACTAGGTGTTCTGTCCGGGGAGGTTGTGGACAGGTGAGTCAGGCCTCGGTCGAGGAGGCTTGAACAGGTGAGGGTCTTCCGGGTTCGGCGTGGATTGCGACATCTACACCGACCGAAAGGCCCTCGTGTCCCACCGTGATGCACTCCTGACCGAGACCGGACGCCTGCGTCTGGCCCGCTGCGTGGTCGAAGACGGCTGGCCGCTGCGGCGGGCCGCCGAACGTTTCCAGGTCTCGCCCACCACGGCCCAGCGGTGGGCCGACCGCTACCGCAGACTGATCGAAGCGGGCCCGGTAGACCGCTCCCGCCGGTTGGCGACGGCCCACCCGCCCGGAGGAGCTCCAGCCCTGCCGCATGCGGGTACGTGTCTCAATACCTCGGCTCAGTTGCCCCCTAACGCAGGAGTCGGGGCTCACAACCCCTGTCTTCTCCCGCGGTGCCCGGAGGCAGGGGCCGTCAGGCCGTGGCGAAGCTGACCGGCATGGGCCTCCGCATCAGAACGCGCGACCAATGCATCGCTCGAAGGGCTTGCCGCGCAGCGAGGCTCGCCCCTCCGCTCGCCTCCCTCACACCAGCGAGGCGGGCCCACCTTCCGGGCCCGCCCAGCCGTCGGGACAAACCTGGCGCGGCCACACTTCCGGCCCACCGCCGTGCCACTCGATGAGGTCCGATTCGGCTACGTCCAGTTCATCCCAGCCCGCCAGCCCCGCGTGTCGCAGGAACACTGCCAAATCGCGCAGCGGGTACGCCGTGCCCAGGACCTCGTCATCGATGCGTATGCGGCGACCGCCAGGTCCGCAAGGCGCCTCCACGCTCACGCAACGCGTGACCATGGCCATAGTTTCCCCTGGGCGAGGGTCAACTGCATTCCGAGAATGTGTGATCTTGGAGGTGCCGGCTGCCAGGAGTGCCACATCCCTTCACAGGAACTGCACAGGCCTGCACACTGGCACCCGCCCCCCACGCAGGCCACGACCTAGGGATCGCCATGCCCCGTAACGATCCGCCCGCGTCGGTAAGCGCCCTCGCCATCCTTGCTGGCTTCGCAGCAGCTGTGTGGGTGACTTGGTGCACCATCATCGTCCTCGTCGGCGGCACGATGCCCCTGATCGGCATTCGCCCCGAGACCGGTGGTCTCACCGGCTTCGTCCTGATGCTGTTCGTCGGCGAGCCGATCCTCATCACCCTGGCCTGTCGGGCGAGGATGCTCATCCTCTTGCCCCTGTCGCTCGCCACCTCCAGGAGACCCCGGTGAAAGATGCCCTGGTGGCGTTCCTGCGCGCCCGACTCGATGAGGACGACGAGACCGCCCGTAAGGCCACCGTCCGCCGGACAGGTGGAGAGGCCTGGTCGTACGAGGAACCCGCCGTGCTCGCGCAGAGCGGCATAGTCATCGCCGAGCGCATCGTGCCGGTCCTCGGCGAGCACATCGCCCGCTTCGACCCGGCCCGCGTCCGGCGGCAGACTGCTGTGCTGCGCGACAGGGTCGATCTGTGGTCCTGGATGGTCGGCAGCCACGCGCGGGTCTGCCTTCGCGCCGTGGCGGCCATCTGGGCCGACCACCCTGACTACCGAGAGGAATGGACGCTATAAGCGAGCGCATGACGGCCCGTGTGGGGCTGCTGTTCGGCGACCAGGCGCTCATCGAGACCGCGCACACGGCCGGCGGCGAGCCGGCGCGGGTACCGGTGGACCGCCTCGTCGCCGACACCGGCATTCCGCGGGAGCAGCCGCCCGGTGTCGAGTTGAGGTCGGGGATGCCGGGAATCTCGGTGGATGCAGTCCTGGGCGAGTGGATGCCGGATGTTGTCTCAGTTGATCTGACGCGGTTCAGTTGTTTCGGACTGATACCACGCCTGGGCCCTCAGCCAATGACTGGTAGTCCTTGAAGGTTCGGCCAGGCCGTCGGGCTGCTCTCGCGTATCGAAGAACTTGCCCAGAGGCCGACGAACAGGGGGAAATTTTCAGGCAGATCCGAACGTGCGCTCATATTCGCTGTGGTCAGTCGATGCGGCAGTGCGGCGGGAGCGGGTCAGAGCCAGCCGACCGAGGACCATGGCGATCAGCCCCAGCGCCAAGGCCAAGGCGCCACCGACTACTCCGTTGCCGGTGCCGGGACCACCGTCGGCGACGGCCAGATTCAGCGCACCGTTGAGCACGGCGATCAGCCCGGACACCAGGGCCACGAAAGCCCCCCTTTTCCCACTGTTGCCGATGCGGCGGACGGAACGTGCCAGCGCCAGCCCGCCGATGACCGCGCCGGCCAGCCCCAGCAGCGCGGCCGAGGTGGCCCACAGCCGCGCGGCGGTCAGGGTGTATGAATCGACGTGGGCCGACTGGGCCAAGGCGTGCGCGGCCGTCGGTGCGGCAAGCGTAAATCCGACTGCCATGAGGTACTCCTTCTCGTCCTGCGACTGGTCAGGGCCTGAGCATGTCCGACGGACCCACCGCCGGTCGTTCCGCAGACGCAGACACTTTGCGCTACCGCCGATGCCGCACGCGCCGCGAAACTACCGCGTGCGCGGTAGCCTGCCGCTCGTCCACGAGCGGGACTCGCCCGCCGCGACATCCGGCTAGGGTGCGCGCATGGTCAAAGGACGGATCCGTGTCCCGGCCGCTGTCGCAGACTGGGCGATCGCCGCCGGAGTGGCGGCGCTGCTTCTGGGCACGGGGCGGTCCGGGGAGCACCCCGGCACGGGACCCGATCTGTTCGGCTACGCGCTACTGGCGGCCGGCGGACTGGCGCTGGCCGCACTCCGCCGGGCTCCGCTTGTTGTCCTGGCCGTCACCGGGCTGTGCGCGGTGGGGTATCAGGCGGCCGGTTTCGACGTGCTCGCCGTGTCGTACCTGGTCGCGGTCTACGGCGCGGTGCGCGCCGGGCACCGTGCCATCACGGTGGCGGCGTCCGTGACCATGTTGGTCGCGCTGAACCTGACGGCACTGGTCTTCCACGACGGGCCTGCGGGTGAGGCGCTCGCGCGACCCCGCAGCGTCCTGGAGTTGGCCTGGCTGATCGCCGCCTTTGCCGCGGGGGAGGCTGTGCGGCAGGCCGAGCGGCGGGCGGACGAAGCCGAGCGCACCCGTGAGGAGACCGCGCGACGTCGGGCCGATGAGGAACGGCTGCACATCGCACGTGAGTTGCATGATTCCCTCACCCACCAGATCTCGATCATCAAGGTGCAGTCCGAAGTTGCCGTCCACCTGGCCCGTCGGCGCGGCGAGCAGGTGCCGCACACCCTGCTGGCGATCCAGGAAGCCGGACGTGAGGCGACTCGCGAACTGCGCGCGACCCTTCAAGCGCTGCGCGACGACGACACCGCACCGCCCCATGGGCTCGACCACATCCCCGAGCTGGTGGAGCGGGCCGGCAGCACCGGTCTGAAGACGACGCTGACCATCAAAGGACAGCGGCCCGATGTGTCGGCCGCGGTGGGCCGGACCGCCTACCGGATCGTTCAGGAGTCGCTGACCAACATCGCCCGCCACGCCGCCGCCGCTACCGCGTCGGTCCGGATCGACTACCGGCCCGACGCCCTCGCGATACGCATCGACGACGACGGCAAGGCCACGCCAGACACCGCGCCAACGCTCGGCCTCGGGCTGCTCGGCATGCGCGAACGCGTCACTGCTCTCGGCGGCCGACTGCGCGCCGAACCCCGCGGCGAGCGCGGCTTCACCGTCCAGGCCGAACTCCCCGTGGAGCAGACATCGTGATCCGCGTCCTGCTGGTCGACGACCAGCCACTCATTCGCAGCGGATTCCGCGCACTCCTCGACCTCGAAGACGACATCGAGGTGGTGGCCGAGGCCGCCGACGGGAAGGAGGGCCTGGCGCTGGTCAAGGAACACCTGCCCGACATCGTGCTCATCGACATCCAGATGCCGGTCGTCGACGGCATCGAGGCCACCCGGCTCATCGCCGCAGACCCGGCCCTGGCCCAGGTGCACGTCGTCATCCTGACCAACTACGGCATGGACGAATACATCTTCAACGCGCTGCGCGCCGGTGCCGCCGGATTCCTCGTCAAGGACATCCTGCCGGAAGACCTCCTGCACGCCGTACGCGTCGCAGCCCGCGGCGACGCCCTTCTCGCACCGTCCATCACCCGCAAGCTGATCAACCGGTACGTAGCCCAGCCGCTCAACACCACTGCCGGCACCGGACTGGAAGAGCTGACCAACCGCGAACGCGAGGCGGTCGCACTGGTCGCGCAGGGCCTGTCCAACGACGAGATCGCCGACCATATGGTGATCAGCCCGATGACCGCGAAAACCCACATCAACCGGGCCATGGCCAAGGTCCACGCCCGTGACCGCGCTCAGCTCGTCGTCCTCGCCTACGAATCCGGCCTGGTAGCCCCGCGCAACTCCTGACATCCACGGTCTGGGTGCAGGCCTGACCGCCGATGAACCTCTGGGGAACGCGCCGGCTCACGGCCAAGTCGGGCGCCCTCGCGCTGTGCGAGTCAGACCGACGCCTTGACCGCCGAACCCGCCCGGGCCGGCTCCCGCAGGACGCGGCGGCGCCGGGTCGGCATCCCGAGCGTCGGGTTGGCGACGCCCCAGGCCGCGCCTTTGCAGACCAGTTCCTTGTAGACGGCGGCGAGCCGTCCTGTCATGGCCGCCCTGACGGCGCGGTCGTCGGCGGTGACGTACTGAATCACGCCCTCCTTACGGCCCAGCGAGATGCACTGGTTGAAGTAGCGGATCGACACGGTCGGCAGCTTCCCGCCGGTCAAGCGCGCCGCGATGGCGTCGGCGGCCTGCCACGCGGTGGGGACGCCCGAGGCGCACGACATCCGCAGCGGCCGGTCGCCGGGGCCCATCACCATGGCCGCGTCGCCGATGGCGTACACGTCCGGGTGCGAGACCGAGCGCATGGTCCCGTCGACCACGATCTGGCCTGTGTCGGTGACGTCCAGGGCGGTGGCCTTCGCGATCGGGTGGACGGCGAAGCCGGTGGTCCACACGGTGACCGCGGCCGCGATGGAGGTGCCGTCGGCGGTGACGACGCGGCCGGCCTCGACGCCGGTGACGGCGGCATGCTCGTGCAGGGTGATGCCGAGCTTGTCGAAGACCTTCCGCAGGTGGCGACGGCCCTTGGGCGAGAGCCAGCCGCCGAGGCCGCCACGGGCGGCGAGGGCGACGTCGAGGTCCGGTCGGGCCTCGGCGATCTCGGTTGCGGCCTCAAGTCCGGTGAGGCCACCGCCGACCACGACCACGGTCTGTCCGGCGACCAGGCGGGCCAGGCGCTCGCGCAGCCGGAGCGCTCCGGGGCGACCGGCGATCTCGTAGGCGTGCTCGGTGGTGCCGGGGACGCCCTGGTCGTTCCAGTCGCTGCCGAGGGCGTACACGAGCGTGTCGTACTCCAACTTCTCGGCGCCGTTCGCGTCGATGACGGCGACTGTCCTGTGGTCGACGTCGACGCCGGTGACCTTCGCCTGCTTCAGTTCGACGCCGGTGCCCGCGAACATCTCGCTGAAGGGCCGGGGCTTGAGGTCCTGGCCGACCGCAAGCTGGTGCATCCGGACGCGCTCGACGAAGTCGGGCTCGGCGTTGACGAGGGTGATGGCGACGTCTTCGCGGTGCAGCCGCTTGGCGAGGCGCCCGGCGGCGGTGGTGCCGGTGTATCCGGCTCCGAGGACGACGATGCGGTGCTGCATTTCCTGGCTCCTGTCTTGAGCGGATTCGCCACCTGAACCGGGCGGCCCGCCGTTTCCTGACAAGAACGCGATGTGAAGCACCTCACATCAGGGTCAGAAGGCGTTGAACAGGGGTTCGCCGTGGTCGGCGGCCGCCCACCGCTGGGTCGCGCGTTCGAGCTTGTCGGGGTTGACCTGGTTACGGATGGCGGCGATGCCCTCGGCGGTGACCTCCAGGCACATGACGCCGACGACCCTGCCGTCGATGACCGCCACGATGGCGGGGTCGCCGTTGGCGGTCATGGCGTAGACCTCGGGTGAGCCGCCGACCAGGGCGCGCTTGGCCTTGCTGGGTTTGAACAGGCCCCGCATGAACTTCGCGACCTCAAGGGCGCCTTCGAACGCCTTGGCGCGGGCCGGGACCTTCCCGCCGCCGTCGCCGATCGAGATGGCGTCCTGGGTCAGCAACCGCACGAGCGGCTCGGTCTGGCCGCTGGTGGCGGCAGCGAGGAACTCGTCGATGATCCGCCGGGCGGCGGCCTCGTCGATCTCGGCGCGGGCCTTGCCGTCCGCGACGTGCTTCTTGGCGCGGTGGAAGACCTGCTGGCTGGCGGCCTCGGTGATGTCGAGGATCTCGGCGATCTCCCGGTGCGGGTAGTCGAAGGCCTCCCGCAGCACGTACACCGCCCGCTCGTTGGGGGAGAGGCGTTCCAGCAGGGCGAAGACCGCGTACGAGACCGACTCGCGCTGTTCGGCGGTGTCGGCCGGGCCGAGCATCGGGTCCCCGGTGAGCAGCGGCTCGGGCAGCCATTGGCCCACATAGGTCTCGCGCCGCGCGCGGGCCGAAGTGAGCTGGTTGAGGCACAGATTGCTGAGAACCTTCGTCAGCCATGCCTCGGGGACCTCGATGTGGTCGACGTCGGCGGCCTGCCAGCGCAGAAACGTCTCCTGAACGGCGTCCTCGGCCTCGCTCGCGGAGCCGAGGAGGCGGTAGGCGATGGCCTCCAGGCGAGGCCTGGACGCCTCGAACCGGTCCACGTCGTTCATGGTCAGAGCCATGGCCCGGATCCTAGCTCTCGCGGCGCGCGACTGCCGCTGCATTGCGGCCCTCTGCTGTTCGGCCGGTGCTGTTCGGCTTCCCGTACGCAGTAGCGCGGTGCGCGTCTCATGTGGGTGTGCGGGCGACGGCGCAGTACGGGGCAGCAGGGCTGCAGCCGCGTGACCGCCCCGCGGCACTAGGTCCTGGGGTGGTGGGTGTCTGGCGTCTTGCCTGATTCCGTTTTGCCGCTTCGTGCGCACCACCTCTCTGGCAGTGCCCGCCAGCAAGCCCGCCGCGAGCAGCCCGTCAGGATCGAACCCTGTCGGATTCCGTCGGCGTCGCGTCCGTCGAGGGCAACCTGCATGAGGTGCCCAAAGATTCTCCTCGGCCCGCAAGCTCGCCTCCTGGGCCGGACTCACAGCTACCGTGCGCGGCTCGGACCGCACGGTGCGCTATGGACACATTTCCAAGCAGGGCGACCCTGGCTGCGCTGGATCATGAACCAGGCCGCGCAGACCGCCAAGCGCACCTCGCCCTATGCCGCCTGCTTCGAGCAGATCGCCCACCGCCGCGGCCGGAAGATCGCCACCATTGCGGTGGCCCGCAAGCTCCTCACCCAGGCCTACCACGTGCTGCGCACACTCGACGCGGCTCAACAGCAGAAGGAGTCGGCTCCCGCGACCCGATGACCACACTCCCAGGACGGGACACCAAGCCCCGGTTGAGCTCGCTCTGCCGCATGAGCCGGCAACGGCCGCGCTCGTTGACCTGAATGAGCAGCCCGGCCCGAAAGAAGGTCATGATCCGGCCTGCTCGGTCGCGATCGAATGGGTGCGTGCGAGTCCTCTGCGCACGACCACGACTCGGGGGACCACGGCCACCGGCCCTGTCCACAACGGCAACCAACCCGGCGCCAGCACAACGCCGGGCCGGGGCCCTATACGCCTTGACAACCCCAGCCCTCATGGGTGCGGCGGAGCGGGTCGATGGGCGTCCGCGACACCGAGTGTGTCGGAGGTGTGTCAGAAGATGCGATCGGCCGAGGCGTCCGTGGTGCGGGATCCGCGCTGCGGGTTCGCCGGGCCGGGGTGCGGATCCGCCGGGCGCACCCTGGGGAGGACCTGCCGGTGTGCCGGCTGCCGGCCGAGTGGCCCGCCAAAGAGCCGGAGCCGGCGAAGTGCTGGCTGTCCACGCTGTCGGCGCATGTCCCGCTGCGGTGCCTGGTGCGGTTGGCGAAGGCCCGCTGGCGGGTGGAGCACGACTACCGGGAGCTGAAGACCGCGCTGGGACTGGGGTACTTCGAGGGCCGGACCTGGAATGGCTTCCACCGGCACTTCGCCTTGGCCTCAGTGGCCCAGGCGGTTTGCTCCCTGGAGCGGCTGCGCCCACCAGCCACAGCCGCGGCCTGACGACCTACCAGGTCGTGACCGAACTCCCGATCTTGCTGGTCTGCTGGGCGCGGTGGTGCCCCACGTGCCGAAGACCTGTATCTCGACATGCCGGTCCCGCCCCGACCTGACCAAGCCCTACTAGTGGGCCTGCGCTGTTCACCGGTACGCCGACGCGTGCCGAACGTCCGTGAAAAAAGGGAGGGGCGAGACAACCCTGCCCCCGCCTCATGGGTCACACAGGCGCCACCTGTTCACAGGTTTTTCAAAGGTCCGAAAGGTGCCCCGCTCTCTGTGATGACTCGTACCCGGCTGACCGCGCTGGCCGCGACGGCCACCGTCGCCGCCGTCGGCGGCCTGATCACCGCCGCCCCTGCCTCCGCGGCCGTCAGCTGCACCTCTCCCGTCTGGAAGGCGCAGTACTTCGGCAACTCCACCTTCAGCGGCACGCCGAAACTGACCGCCTGCGACTCCGTCATCGCCGAGAACTACGGCTACGGCGACCCGCCCGGCGTCACGCTGCCCAAAGACAACTTCTCCGTCCGCTGGTCCCTCACCCGGGACTTCGGCTCCGGCGGGCCCTTCCGGCTCTCCGCCGCCACGCAGGACGGCATGCGCGTCTACGTCGACGGCGTGCGGAAGATCGACCTGTGGAAGAACGTCTCCACCACCGCCCGCAAGACCGTCGACCTGACCGTCCCGTCCGGCAAGCACACGCTCCGCGTGGACTACGTCGCCTGGACCGGCACCGCCAACGCCGCGTTCACGTACGCCCCGCGCACCGAGGCCGCCGTCGACAGGGTCAAGCCGCTCGCCCCGACCGGCTTCACCGCCGCGTACAACCGGGACACCAGGAAGACCACCCTGCGCTGGGCCGCGAACAAGGAGATGGACCTTGCCGGTTACCGCGTGTACCGCCGGCTGAGCACCACCCAGTGGGCGAAGGTCAGCGGTTCGTCGCTGCTCACCTCGCCCTCTTTCGTGGACGCGCCGCCCGCCACGGGCCAGACCTTCCTGTACGAGGTCCGCGCCGTCGACAAGGCGGGCCGCGAGTCCGCCGGCAGCCTCGACGCCACCGCTGTGACCGTGGACCGCACGGGGCCGGCGGCGCCGACTGGTCTCACGGTCGCCGGTGACAACTGGTGGGCCACCCTGGCCTGGCAGGGGGTCGCCGACGCCGCGAAGTACGAGGTGTACGCCGCCCCTGCGGCCACCGGCCCGTTCACGCTGCTGGGCACGACGACCACGACGTCGTACCGCACCGACGCACCCGTGAACACCGTCCGGTACTACCGGGTCCGCGCCCTCGATGCGCTCGGCAACCCGTCGGCGTACGCCGCCGTCACCGGCGACGGCGTCGACCGGACACCGCCGACGAAGTCCCCGACCTCTCTCGGCTCCGTCGTCAACGTCGGCGACACCGAGGTGTACTGGGACCAGCCCGACGGCTTCGACGAGGACTTCGGCAACGGCGGGTCCTACCGCGTCTACCGCTCGCCCGGCAAGGCCCTGGACCCGGCCGCGCTCACCCGCGTGACCTGCGCGGAGGGGAGCGACGAGACCGGCACCGGCGGTATCTGCCACGACCTGGAGATGCCCGCGGGCACCTACGTGACGTACGCGGTCGCGGCGGTGGACCCGGCCGGCAACGAGTCGGCGCTGTCCGCCCCGCTCGTCGTCCGCACCGGCGACCGCGTCGCGCCCGGTCCGGTCACGGGCGTGAAGGCCACCCCGCGCGCCGACGGCGTGCTGGTGAGCTGGGCGGCCTCGACCGAGGACGACGTCGAACGCTACGTGGCCTGGACCGGCGCCCGGCAGGCCGACGGCACGGTCAAGTGGCTCAGCTTCATCTCCTGCTGGGAGGGCACGAGCGACCCGCTCGCAATCCTCTGCGGCGACCTGCCTGACGGCGAGACGTACGTGTACGCGGTCGTTGCCAAGGACCGCTGGGGCAACGCGCTGCCCCCGAGCGATCCGAAGGTCACGGTCGTCGAGGCCACCGAGCTGGACGTCCGGCCGTCCGTGACGGTCATCCGGGACTGGAACCTCGGCAGCCTGGCCAACGACGCCGTGATCGGCGGGCCCGACCTGGACGGGCTTTCCATCAACTGGCGATGCGACAAGACGGCTGTGTGCGACACCGTCGCGGGCTACCGGGTCAGCCGCTGGAACGCGGCCACGAAGGCGTACGAGCCGCTGCACGCCGGACTGCTGCCCGCGGAGACCCGTGGCTACAAGGACACCACGGCCGTGCGGGGGACCACGTACTTCTACACGCTCGAGGCGGTGCGTGCCGACGGCAGCGTCGCGGGCACCTACGTGTGGAGCTGCGTCTTCCAGGACCGCGTCTAGCTAGTACGAGGTCGTCGGAACGGCTTTGGGCTGGAGCTGCTTCGGCGCGAGTGAGCACGGCCCCGTAAGCTTCCGGCGCGTCGGGCAGGTAGTGGACCAGCCCGGTAAAGCACGACGTTGGGGCCATGATCTTCGAGGGTCGCGCCAAAGCAGCACCGTAAGGCCGCAGAACCGACCACCCCAGCCACGACGTACCCCCTCTCGGGCATCAGGCAGCTGCTTGCTCTGCGCGCGGCACGGGCGCCGGGCGGGCTGGAGCGGGCGGAGACCGGAGCGCCGGCCCGGTCGGGGGCCGCGCCGCAGACACGGCGCGCGCCCGCGCCGTGCGCGGGCCTTGATCGGGTAGGGGAGGTTTCGCGTCCTGCAGTTCACGCCTCGTGAGGCAGAGCGGATCGGAAGTCGCCTTCGGCTCCTACGCCTATTGAGCAGTCGGCTTCACCGAGGGGCTGCAACACCCCGGGTGTGCTGCAGCCCCTCGGTGACCGGACAGCCCGGACACCAGCACATTGAGCTGTCCGGGTCGTTTATGCAGGTGAGCGGCATAGCCGGACAGCCGGACAGCCGGACAGGTGGGACAGCGAAGGGTCGCGCGAGGGCCCGCACTTTCGGACGCGGGCCCTCTCACAGCGTTACAGGCGTAACGGCAGAATCCGAACCTGCGCACGCGGCTCCGGAGTGAATGCGTCGATCACCCCCGCATAGCTCTTTGACCTGCGGCGGAGTTCGTCATAGGGCACCAGCGGCACGGACTGTGTCGGAGGTGTGTCGGGTGCCCTCCTTACGAGATTCCTCCCAGCCCGCTGAGCGTTCACGGGAAGGAGGCGGCGCCGGCAGATTTACAGGCCGCGCCCAGCGTCCTGGCTGACCAGGTGCTTACTCCGTGACCGCCTCGCGCCCCACGCAGACCTCGCAGGACCAATCAAGGCTTGAGGAGCAGCGCTTCAGGAGTTGGCGTCTGATCCTTGAACCCCTGTTCTGCCGAACCAGGGTGCGCCAGGGGGCGAGGAACGGACTGCCGTTCCTCGCCCCGGTACCTGACGGTGGTCAGCTCACCATCAGTAGGAGAACTGCTGGATCTCTCGACGGTCGATGCCGATCGTGTATCCGGTGCGGGTGGTGGGGTCCAGCTGAATGGACTGCCCGTCCTGCTGCCCCGCCCCCGTGAGGACGGGGAACGTCATCAGCGGGCTGCCGTCCGGGTACGCGTAGGTGCCGTTGATCATCTTCACGCGCTCTCCGGTCTTGAGGTCCACGACGTCCATCTGCCCTATCGCGTTGTTGTCGAAGACCAGCGTCGGAAGCCCGTAGAGGTGGATGCCGTCAGGGCCGGCGAACTTCTCGAAGGCGAGGTCGCGCCCGCCGTCGAGGGTGAGTTCAAAGCCCGGGTCCTGACGGACCAGGATCGGGTCGGACGAGTCGCTGGGGTCGATCTTGGTGATCAGACTGGGTCTGGGCAGCCTGTTGCTCCATCCCGAGTTCGACGCGTTGTAGGCGTTGCCCGCGTCGTCGATCGCGAGGCCGTGGCTGCACCGGGGGGTGTCCCCGGCCAGCGTCGCGGTGCCGGTGTCGAGGTCCATGCGAGGCGCGTTGACGGTGCCCGAACAGAACGAGATACCGGTGGGCAGCAGGACGACCGTGCCGTCCTTGGGGTCGATGGCCAGCTGCGACCACTGGACGGGGGCGGCGCTTGGGTCTGTGACTCCCGCGCCGGAGACGGGGATCGGAATCACCGGGGAGGGGGCGCCCGTCGTCAGACTGATCGGCAGCAGGACGTCGGTGTTGTCGGACACCCGGTGGAGCAGGACGACGCCCCGGTTCCGGGCGGGATCGACCTTGGCGTTCACGAAGGTGTAGTCCGAAGCGGAGAGCGTCTGTTGGGCGACCATCGTCCGGTTCGCGGTGTCCCAGATCTGCAGGTCGACGTCGCCGTTCGGCTGGGCCCGGTGGGCCACAAGGGCCCGGTGGGTGGCGGCTGACACCCCAGTCACCGCGTAGGTGGACTTCGGCGTGCTGTCGGTGGTCAGGGCGGGGCCGTAGGTGCCTGTTGCCGGGTCGTACGGCCGCACCATGGACGTACCGTCCGGGTCCAGCAGGGAAATCAGCGAGTCCTTCCCGGCGAAGGCGAAGTCGAGCACCGAGGCGTCGTCCGGAGCGAGACCGTCGTCGACCTCCAACTCCGCGGTCGGCGAAGCCTGTCCGATGACCTGGTGGTCGCTGTCCAGGGCCAGCACGCGCACGTTGTACAGCTCGGAGGTGGGCAGCCCCAGCTTCAGGATGTCCAGGCCGGCCGTGCCCGACGTTCCGGACAGCGTCTGGTGGAGGACGGACGGCGTGTTGATGCCGTCATTGTCCAGTTGCGACCCATTGGGGTTGTCGAACGTGTTGTACCTGTTGCCACCCGTCGGCCCCGGCGCAGAGAACTCCACCTCGGCCGCGGCCGCCCCGTGGACGGCACTGGCGTCGTACGTGAGACGGAACTCCGGGTGGGCCCGGTCGGCCATGGCGAAGTGGCCGGGGACTCCGCTCGCGTCGGTGATCAGCGGCGCCACCGGGCGGTCCTCGGCACGGTCGGTGCCGATGCGGATCGGAGTGAACTCGGCGTAGACGTTGTTGGCGAGGTTCCCGGACCTCTGGATGATGCCGATGCCGTAGAGGCCGGCACCGCCGTGGAAGGCGCTGGCCGGAATGGTGAGGCTGCCGGAGGTGCCGGTCAGCGGCTGCGTCCAGGCCGGGTAGAAGATCGGTCCGAGTCCGGGGTTCCAGTGGCCCACGCCGGACACGGCGATGGCCGGGTTGGACATTCCGCTGACACCGGTCAGGTCGTAATGCACGGTGACCGAGTGTCCCAGCGGGGCGACCGCGGGCGCCGTCGGCCCGTGGGCTTCCGCATAGGTGCCGTCGGAGGGACCGACGGTGATCGTACGGGCGGCACTCGCCACCACGTTGCCCTTGACCAGCACGTCGTAGCGCAGGTCGACGGTGCGGTCGCTCGTGGATACGACCGGCAGACCGGCCGCGGTGAGCAGTTGACGCGGTGTCACACGGATGGCCGGGGTGTCGGACGTCCACACGGTTGAGCCCACGGTCAGCCGGTACTGGGCGTCCGTGTCGCTGGGCAGGCCCGTGACGTCGCCCGCGAAGGTGACCGGACCCACCAGGCCCTCTCCGTTGCCTCCGGAGGCGGCGTCGCCGAGATCGATGCGGTTCGGGTCGGTGGTCTCCGTGAACATGCCGCCGAGGCTGCCGCGGGTCACCCGGTGCGCGACCGACAGCCGCACCAGGGCGGGCTTGTCCTGGTACGCGGAGCCGAGAGCCGCCTGGGTGGCTGCGGTGACGTCGATCTGCGGTCCCACGTGCAGGGTCTGGTCGATCTGCCGCGGGCTGGCGACGCGTCGCCCGGTGTGCTCCAGCAGGGTGCGGACATCGGCGGGCGTCAGGTGGTGTCCGGCCAGATGGGACGCCTGCAGCACCACGGCCGCCGCTGCGGCGATCTCCGGTGCGGACGCGGACGTGCCGCCGTTGAGGCTCACATTCACGTCCGAGGGTCCGCCGGCGGGAGTGAACGGCGTCTGGACGGGGTGGACGAACGCGGGGATGTTGTCGCTGGGTGCGGAGAGGTCGACGCGGGTGCCGAAGCCGGACGAGAACGTGCCGAAGCCGCTGATGCGGGTCTCCGCCACGGTGGGACTGCCCGCCGGGTCGGCGAGCGTGTCGTCCAGGGTGGTGCCGCCGGCCGCGATGGCGCCGGTGTCCGGATCCCGTGAAGGCACCGAGGAGAACGCGACGTCGTCGATGTTCGTGGCCGCGGCATCGTCGGCAGCCAGGTCGGTCGGTGTGCTGCCGCCGTCCGGGCCCACCGCCGCCTTGGTGAACAGACGGGTGCCGTCGTTGGAGGAGATGACCACCACGATGCCGTCTTGCTTGACGATGTGCTGGACCGTGGCGCGGACGACCGGGTCGTCCTCCAGGTAGCGCCCGGCGAAGCCCAGGGTGTCAGTGCCGATGCCGAGACTGGCGGTGATCACGTTGGGGCGGGGCGACTGGTTGGCCGCCGCCATGAGCGCGGAGGCTATCTGATCGGTCGTCGGGGTCTGCGGGACGACGAGACGGTACTTGGCACCAGGCGCGATGCCGAGCAGGTCGGTGTAGCCGCTCCCGACCCGGTCAGGCCGCTGCAGGTCGTGGGGCAGCGGGCTCATGACGCTGAAGTCCAGCAGGACCTCGTCCAACGCGGGGTCCTCACCCTGGACCGCGGCGGAGCCGCTGAGGCCGCCCTGCCCATCGGACACATAGGTCGGGATGAGCGGCATCGACGGCAGGTCGAGGTAGCGCTGACCATCCTGCAGGATGGTGGTGGCTCCGCTTTGGACAGCTGCCGGGTTGCTGTCGTTCACCATCGACTGGTCCACCAGGTCTCCGATGGAGACGTTGGTGATGATCTCGCCGTCCCCGGGCTCCTGCCCGAACTTGTCCTTGAGCGTCGCGAAGGCGCCCGTCGCGTCGACCCCGCCGGCGTTGAGCAGCGCCTGAGCGGAATCCGCCAGTCCGTAGTTGGTGGGAATTCCGTCGGAGTCGGCGCCGGCCCGTCCTGCGCCCGACGGGGTCGCATGAGCCTGCGCTGCCGCCGCCCGTGCGGCGGCCTTGACCACGGACGCGGGCAGCTGCTGGCCCGGCACGTCCAGCGTGTTGACGTAGCGGTCCGGTTCCGCGTACGCAACGCCAGGCGTCTTGCGCAGTTTCTTCGCCACCGCCTCGGAGTCACGCTCTGCCGTCTGGAGCACGTAGGTGCGCGACAGAGCGGAGTCTGCGGCCGGCTGCGAGGCGGCGTTCTTGCGGAGCGCAGTTCCAGAAGACTGGGACAGCGCCGGGATGACGGTGCGCATCGTCTTGGCGCCGACCGCACGAAAGGCGGAGTTAACAGCCGCTTTGTCCGTCTGCGGAGCCACCGTCGCCAACCGGTGGCCGGTCAGTGGCTTCCCGGTGACCGACGTACCCGCGGACAGGGTCACCACGACCTGGCCCGGCACCTGGCCGGTGCGCTGTCGTGGCTGCTGAACTGGCACGCCTTTGCCCAGTGGCGTCTTGACGGCGGGCGTATGGGAGGCGGAAGACGCGCTCGAGCCGGGTGCCGGGGAAGACGACGCAAAGGCGGAGGCGGCCACCGCAGACGTGGAAGGGAGCATGGCAGCACTGGTGGCCATGACTGCGAGAAGGACGGTATTGAGTCGCCTTCCCGGTCTATGGACATTCATTGAGGAACCTCCTGCAGGTCGAGCCAGTGCGCCGCGGAGCAAGGCGGGGCGGCCCGAGAGATGTGGATCGCACGGTTCCGGATGAAGGGTTCGGGCCGCAAGATCTTCGGATGGCGAACTCCCGCCATGCGGCAGGGATCCGCCAGATGATCGGCTTCTGTTAAAGGCCGTCTCTCAAGCCGCCCTGGGGGACGGGCTGCCGGTGACCGTGCTGGCGCTCGACTACCAGCGGATTCTGGGCGTGTTGGAAGAGCGGCGATCAGCAGGCAAGGGTCCGGTGAAGGCGAAGGAGATCGCAGCGGAGCTGGGCCTGGAGACGACGCTGGCGAAGGTCGAGGGGGTGCGGTCAAAGGCCCGGCGCGCCGGCCGAGCGCGGGTGGCCCGGACCTTCAGGCGTCCATCCTCGGAGGGCGGCCGTACGACCTGCGACACACCTGCATCACGACGTGGCTGAACGCCGGCGTACCCGTGGCCGAGGTCGCCCGTCGGGTCGGCAACTCGCCTGAGGTGATCCATCGCGTCTACGAAGGGTGCATTTACGGCCAGGAGCAGGCCATGAACAAGAAGATCGAAAAGGAGCTGGATTGGTTCGAGTGACGGGCCGGTGTGGCTACGGCCGGGGCATGCGGATGTGCCCCGGCTATCGGGTGGCTCTCGGTATCTACCAGAAGGCGTTACGGCGTTCCCGTCCGGAGGCTTCCTGTTATTGGCCCGAACTCCTCAGGCTACTAGCGAAGAACTCCAAGAGATCATGGACGTTGCTGCGCGCGTCGACGTAATCCAACGCTGCTCGCACAGTGATCTCGGGAAGTCCGGTCGGACTAACGCTCTCGTTCCTCAACCGCTGCAGCTGACTACGGATCGCGCCGTGGAATCAGGCAGTCCTCTGGAGCGCAAGCCGTCGACCACAAGGCGAACATCGATGGCCGCGACGGTACCGCGCGTCCGGCGCGGGATGCCGAACTCGTCCGCGATGGCTTCCAGCCGTCGGACCAGGAAGGCCCAACCCTGCACTACTGAGGCCCCCGGCGCCAGTTGAGCGGAATCACGCAATGCATTCATAAGGTCCCGCAGGGAGTCCTCAGATGACGCGGAGGTCAGGAGGAGCTGCGGATGTTCCAGGGGCAGTTCCGCAGCGGCGGCCCCAGTCTCCGCCCTCGCCTCAGCGGCCAGTTCCGCGAACTCTGCCTCCGCTACTCCTCCACGGAGTACCTTCAACCGGTCCAAGAGAGCCTTGACCTGCTCTCGGAAGAAGATCGCTGCGGCTACGAGAACCAACGGCCATATCAGGGTCTTGACGTAATCCAGTACGAGCCGCGCCACATCCACACCGCCATCGTGCAAGATCCTCTGCCGCTAAGGCCTCAGGTTCGCGATTTCTCCGCCTATATGCAAATTGCACTTATTGTGCGAACTTCTCGCAGTCTCGGGCATTGAGGCCGCCTAGTTCTGAGAGCTGTTCTCACCGGTCCCCGCGGCCTTGGCGCGTCGTTCTTGAAGACTGTGAACTGCGCTGCGAGAACGTGAAGGTAGTCCAGAAGTGCCTCGACGAGGGCCAGCCCGTCGGCAGCGTCCTCGCGGCTTACGCCTGTACCAGTGAAGTGCGCTCCCTGGTTACCGAGAACTCGGAGTTCCTGAGCCCACTCCAAGAGCCGTCCATCGATCTTTCCCTCGTTCTTGAGCTGCTCAAGCATCTTGACGAGAGGCTTCGATCGGCCGTTCGCGCCCGACACTCCCTGCTCGCTGCAAACACCTTCGAGCGTGCGGCGGACCATGACTGCCGTGGCTGTGTACGCCTTGGCCTTGAAGCACTGGCGTGCTTCCTCGTGTTCTCGCCGCAAGGACTGAAGAACGTGATGACTCAAGGGACGGAGGTGCTCGGGCCAGAGCACGCCTGGCCCATCCCAGCCTTGCCCGTAGTCCTCTTCGACGGTGAGGAATGGTTGGTTGCAAACGCTGCATCGGGCCAGCTCAAGCAGGTATGGCGGTTCTTCCTCGCCACCGCCGGCGGCTTCGCCAGTGATCGTGGCCAACGCAGGCTTCTCGCAGTGTGGACATATGAGGGGGAAGGTGTACCCGACCGTGTACTCACGGCTCATGAGGCGAGGCTAGTGCTCTGACCGGGAAGGTTCACCGGGTGAGTCCTGCGAGATGATCGCGTTATGAGTGAGATCGTCTTGATGTCTGATCCGAAGGTTGCCGCCATACCCGTTGCGGAGTGCGGTGAACGTCTCGTAGACGTCCGCCGGGGCGGCTCGTTGCTGGTCGATTCGCGCAAGCAGGACCCGGCAGATGCCTACGCATATCTGCGGGAAGGTGTGGTGGAGCGGCTGATGAAGGCCCAGGAGCTTCTCCCGCAGGGCCTGCGACTGCTGTTTGTTGAGGGATACCGGCCACCCTCGCTCCAGCGCGCGTACTTCGAGGAGTACGCCAGCCAGCTGCCGGCCATCCATGCCGACTGGTCCGCCGAGCAGATCCACTCGGCGGCGAGTCGGTACGTATCACCGCCCGATATCGCTCCGCACAGCGCCGGCGCGGCCGTGGACCTCACCCTGGCTGATGCCGAGGGGCGCGAGCTGGACCTGGGCACCCGGATGAACGCGGACCCCGAGGAGAGCGAGGGCGCCTGCTACACCCACGCCGCCAACATCGGCACGGAGGCCCGGGCCAACCGGAAGCTGCTGGGTTCCGTACTCACCGACGCGGGGCTGGTGAACTACCCCACCGAGTGGTGGCACTGGTCCTTTGGCGACCGATATTGGGCTCTGATCACTGGTGAGACCGCAGCCCTCTATGGCCCGAAGGAGATGGCCTCGTCAGCCTGACCGGCCCCGGACTTGCTGGACGACTGGTCACGCGGCAGCGGGGCTTCCGCCCCAGCGGATGCTCTTCTTGCTGCGGATGCGGGCGCGCTCGCGGCGTTGGGCGGCGAGCACGTCGGGTGGGGGCAGAACTGACGCGTTCCAGCTCGCCTTCCTGTTGGACCAGTCAGCCGTGGCGGCGCACCGCGTCTAGGGCGCGGGAACGTCTTCCACGGCTCGGTCGCTTTCGCCGCTGGTTCCGCCCCGGTCGGCCTCAGCCCACCGCCTTCTTCACGAGCGCGCTGATGAGCTGTTCGTCGGCCGCGGTCAGCTCCTTCAGGGCGTAGGCGGTCGGCCACATGGCGCCGTCGTCGAGTGCCGCCTGGTCGCTGAAGCCAAGCGTGGCGTACCTCGACTTGAACTTCTCCGCGCTCTGGAAGTGGCAGACGACCTTGCCGTCCCTGGCGTACGCGGGCATCCCGTACCAGAGCTTGGGCGCGAGGTCCGGAGCGGCGGTCTTGACGATCTCGTGGATCCGCTCGGCGAGGACCCGATCCGTCTCCGGCATCTCGGCGATCTTCGCGAGCACGTCCTGCTCCGCTGCCGCCTCCATCTCCGCCCGGGACGAACCGCGCCGCGCCGCCGTCTTCTTCTGCTCCTGCGCGTGCTCCTTCATCGCGGCCCGCTCCTCGGCGGTGAATCCGTCGTACTTCTCGGTGGTCGTGCCGGAGTTCCCGGCGGGCGACTTCGTGGACGGCATGGCAGGTTTCCTCTCGTACAAGGTGAGACAGGGCGGTGCAAAGGTGCGGGGTCGGGAGTCAGGATGACGTGGGGCGAGCTACGCCGCGGCCTCCCAGGCGAAGCCGTCCGGGTCGATGAAGGTGTCGGCGGTGCTGCCCAGGACGATGTGGTGCGAGCCGGTGCCGTCGGCGGGAACGCCGAGGTCCTTGGCCAGGGCGCGGCGCTTGTACAGCGCCAGCTTGACGGAGCTGGAGGCGCCGGAGGCGAACTCGGTGTACTTGCCGCCGAAGCTCTTGGCCACGGTCAGGCCCCGGCCGACGTAGAACTGCTTAGTGGCCTTCACGTCCTCGACGCCGAGCAAGAGGACGACCTCGTCGATCTCGCGGGTGGCGGGGCCGGTGTCCTTCTTCGCCGAGGTCGCGATCTTCCAGATCGTTCCGTCCGGGGCCTGGACGACGACGCCGTAACCCCACAGCGACTTCGCGGCGGGCTTCAGCACCGTGGCTCCGGCATCCACAGCTGCGGCGACGTAGCCGTCGACGGTGGCCGGCCCGGACACCGTGAGCGCCAGGGTGAAGCCGCGGAATCCGGTGGAGTGGACCTCGGACGCCCGCAAACGTATGTACGTGTCCACGCCGAAGGCGCTGTAGAAGCGGCGGGCGGCCTCGGGGTTGGCCACCTCAAGGGTGACGGACGCGAGGGACGTGTGGGCTGCGGTGGAAGTGGTGGTTGCCATGACCATCACGTTAGGGGCCGCGCGGCGGCCGGGGCTTCTCGATTCCTGACCGGTCTCGCGACTTGCTTCGCCACGCACGCGGGCATCCCTTCCACCGTGATCGCCGAGCCTGCGTCGTGGGCCGTACCCGCGGCATCGGCATCGTCGGCGGCCGCATAGACCGCCTGGCGCCGGAAGGCCCCGGGCGGCATGCCGACCAGCTCGGTGAAGCGGGTGGTGAACGTGCCCAGCGACGCGCAGCCGATCGCGAAGCAGACCTCGGTGACGCTGAGGTCGCCCCGCCGCAGCAGCGCCGCCGCCCGCTCGATGCGACGCGTCATCAGGTACGCGTACGGCGACTCACCGTATGCGGCCCGGAACTGCCGACTCAGGTGCACGGCGGACAAGTGCACATCACGGGCGAGCGCCTCCACGTTCAGCGGCCGCGCGTACTCCCTGTCGATCCGGTCGCGGACACGGCGCATCCGCGCGAGATCAACCAGGCTCTCGGCGACGGGTGAAAACGGACCGCTGATCGGCGGATGAACGGTGACCCACTTCGCGATCTTCTGATCATCCTGATCTTCTTCGAGGATCAG